>JBJOHD010000234.1:0-3512 GCA_046047875.1 Pseudomonadota bacterium
GAGGCGAAGATCGGACGATCGATGCAAAAACGCGAGATCATGAGGTCCCTCCGTTACGATTTCGAGGTGGGTTCAGCGGCGGTCTGCTCGTTCGCGACTATAACCGGAGCGCCGGGTTGGAGCTTCACTGCGCCATCCACCGCAACGATGTCCCCCGGCTTTAGTCCGCCCAGAACCTCCCAATCCTCGCCGATCCATTCGCCGACCTCGATGACCCGGGGACTCGCTGTGTTGCCCCCTTCGACGGTGTACACCATCTTGCCTTTCGCGCCTTGGAGTACCGCCCGTTGCGGCACCACGATTGCGTTTGGTTTCGTCATCCCTCTAACGATGACCCGCACGAATTGGCCGGGGATGAGGAGATCTTCCGGATCGGGCACCGATGCGGTGACCGCGATCGTACCGGTGGTCTTGTCGATAGTGGGCTCGCGAAACTTCACCCGTCCGGTCTGGGGATGGAGCGTCCCGTCGCTTAACTTCAGATCAACCAAATACGCACCGTCCTCCGGCCCCGCGATACGCTTCGCGGCAAGATCCTTTTTAAAGCCGAGATACTCCGCCTCCGAGATCCCGAAATCGACGTTCATTTCGCCGAGCGGGGTAACACGCGCCATAACACCGTCGTCGCCGAGCGAGACCGACATAAGGCTGCCGACCTTTTTGAGCGACCGTCCGATAAGCCCGGTTATCGGGGACTTAATTGTCGCGTATTCAAGGTTTAATTGCGCGCTTTCCACGTTCGCCTGAGCGCCTTGCACCGCAGCATCGGCTGATGACGCCGCCGCGACGGAGTTATCAAGGTCGCGCTGACTGATGGCGTTGGTGGCGATAAGCGACTTTGCGCGAGCGAGGTTTCGCTGGGTAACATCGAGTCGTGCTTTCGCTTCAGCGAGCATAGCCTTAGCGGCCTCAAGCGCTGCTTCAAACGGCTTTGGGTCGATAACGAAGAGCTCTTGGCCCTCCTGAACGATCTTTCCCTCCTCGAACGACTGCTTAACGAGATATCCGGATACCTTTGAGCGCACCTCAACGAGGTTCACGCTTTGGACCTCGCCGACAAAGGTGCGGGTCACTGGAACGGAATTTTCAGCCACAGTGATCGTTGAGACCTTAACTGGGGAGGCAGGGGGTTGTTCCGGGGTCTTTCCGCATCCGATGACGAGCAGGGCGGCACCGCTCGCGCAGAGAAGGAGGAGGTTCGTTCGATGCATAAAACTATCCCTAAAAATCGACCGTTCGAGGGCCATAAGAGACAGCTCTCCTTATAAGCGAAGACGATCGGTGTGGAAACAAGAACTTTACCGGGAAGATACGCGTTTGGAGCTCAGCTTCGGTGAGAATGGAACGTACGAGAGCGTGAATCTGGAGCTTGCCCCGCACTACTCTATCTTGCGTCCCTTTAACTCTTTCACGATGAGGTTTCGCACCCAACTTGCGACCTTTACCTCTTCGTCTTGGCGCATCGCCCGGAGCATCGCGGCGTATTCGCGGTGGGGGAGCTGTACCGAGATCCGCTTCTTGCGCCCCACGCCGACGAGGATTTCGCGGGGATTAAGACCCCTTTCGGTATCAAAGACTACCCCCGGAGCTAGATCGGCCACCGCTCGTGCCTTGAACGAAAACTCATCATCGCGTTTTACCAGGCAAACCCCGTTCATGTCGCATCCCCAGATCGATTCCTCAGGCACGCCGGCTGGGAGGGGCATCGCGGGGACCTGGGTGCGGGTGATGTACCAGCCGGGGTCTTGATCGAAGAGCGCCACGATCTTTTTAAGCTCCATAAGGAGTCCGTGAAGCTCCATGATGTCGTGGCGGTCCCAGGTCTTTATCGAGGCTACAACGTGGCGGACACGGTCAGAGAGGGCGGTATCGACATCGACGCTCATGCGGGGGCTCCGGAAACAAAAATAGCGCGTGGTGCAGATTTGCTGCAGCGATGCGCGAGCCACATAGTGTATCAGATAAAAAGGGTGGGTTAAAAGTTTAAACTAAGAAAAACGTCGCCATTTTGCGGGGATACAAAGAACGCCGTCTCCCATCACGTTACTTCATCAGAACTATAATACTATTTCTATTTTGGATGGGGTGTGCCACACTCCCTCCGTATGGACTCGACCCCCACGATAGCCGTTCACGCCGTATGGCAAGCGATAGCGGGCTTCCTCTCGCTAAAAGCCCCGACCACCCAGGCGACCTATCTTGGCGTCGTGGCCGAGTGGACCCGGTTCCTAGGAGCCGAGCCGGGCTCCCCTCACGGCGCAAAGGTCGTCGTCGAAGCGACCGACCTCCATGCGGCGGCGTTCCGGTTGTGGCTCGAAAAGCAGACCGGCGAGACCCCCCGGGAGGTTCGTAAAGGTGGAGCGAAGACCGAGCTCTCGAAGAGCCGCGCTGTAGAGGTCCAGCGCCCCGGCCGACGTGCCCAAAAACGGAGCGGACTCGAAGCGACCCTCTCAAACGCCACCATGGCGAAAAAGTTCACGATACTTCGCCGCATCTATAAGCTCCTTATCGCCCACCGCTTCCCTATTCCGGTAAATCCGTTCGATGTCGACCGAGTACCTCCGCCCCCGAAGGATGCCGGCCGAAAGCGCCCGACCGAGATGGTCAAATTCGATGAGGTGCGGGAGATCCTCTCGCTCCCTGATTGTTCATCGGCTAAAGGGATCCAGGATAGAGCTATTTTAAGCCTCTTTTTTGGTGGTGGGCTCCGCAGAAGTGAGGTTCTGGGGCTTCGGTGTGGCGATGTGAGGCGCTCGCCCAAGGGAAACATTTACCTTTACCTGCGTTCAACCAAAGCTCAAAAGGACGCCTCCCAAGCGCTCCCAAAATGGGCCGCGGAAGCATTAGTGGCGCACCTTCGGGCGCGGACCGATTCGGGAGCCACACCCACGGAGCCACTGTTTGTAGGTTTCCGTGGTAAGGGGGGCAAAACCCCTACTAAGGCTCCGCTCTCACCCTCCGGAATCTATCGGATGTTTGTCGGTTACTGCGCCCGAGGAACGGGCCGAAAGTTTTTAACCCCGCACTCTGCGCGTGCCACTTCGATTACGAAACTCCTTTCCGACGGCGTGCCCCACCGCCTTGTTCAGGAGTTCTCCCGCCACGCGAGTGTTCAGATGGTCGAGCATTACGATAAGCGCAGGCTTACCGTCGATGAGAATCCAGGAGTGGATCTCTCGTTTGGGGACGATTAAAAAATCACCATACCGTGGAGGGCCAGACTAACATCCCGCCGTAGCGTTCAATCCAGCTGAAGTTACCAAGCCGGTTCGAACGCGAAGGAGGACTGTCGGGCCGTGTTGGGATTACCGACGCCGAAAGAGGTCGGATGGTCCACCTTTGCCAAGGCTTCGGCGGGGGGAGCCTCCGGCCCTCCAAGGCCGCGTTCGAACAACCAGCACAGGTCGAAAAGGCCCCCTACGGCTGTGGAGCTATCACCTCAATCTCTAAGCACGACTCGTGGAGCGCCGGAACAAAGACGGGAAAACTATGCAGCTCCTCGAGGTCTGCGG
>JBJOHD010000235.1:0-5419 GCA_046047875.1 Pseudomonadota bacterium
AAAAGCACCGCCCCTTCCGTGACCGGTGTGGCAAGCCCCCCCGGCGGAGCATTTAATGGTGCGTCCCAACTAGGTAACGAGGTGAAAGTTCGAAGGTTTCTTCCTCGGTTTTCATCCGAACGAGGCCCCTTAGACCGGTCTCACAGGTACGCGCCGATCGGCTTCACGGAGGATACCTTACGGTTCATCTGTATTAGCCTACACCTCTTAGAGGGGTCGTATCTTAGAGATCGCGTTCTGGGTACCATGGAACCTTAGGAGTATTGGCGACGACCCATCGTAAGCAAAGGGTAGTTAGGGAGATGCATCAGGCGAATCGGAAACATCTGCCGTCCACCGAGGGCTCAGCCCCGCTAGAGGCAGGTATCCCCGTTCCGTTCAGGGAGGGGGCCCATGAACACACCGATCGTGGCGTTGAGGCGCTTCGCGCGCTCCGAGCTCCCAGCCGGGAGCGGTCAGAACCCCTACAACACGGCCCCGTGGATGAGCCCCCTAAAAATCCCCACCCAACGAGAAGTTGGGGGTATCGGTGGCTCGGGGTTGGTGTCGCAGCGGGCTCAGCGGCAGCGATCGGAGCCGCTATCGGGACGGGCGGAGCGGCAGCGACATGGCTTATCGGAAACGGTTGGGACACCGCTCTCGTGTGCACCGCCATCCTTGCGGCGGCGCGGATCGCCAAGCCGTTCGTTTTTACTCGTATCGCTGAAAGCGTCTATAACGATGATTCCGGACCAACCGATATCGCGGCCCGAATAGAGGAAGCCTCAAAGGAGATGAGTCGACGGGCGGGGATCCCTGCACCGATCGTGTGCAGTTCGAAGAGGGTAAAAAACTTCGGGATGATCGATGGTATCGGGGATAAAAATATACTGCTATATAATCCCGACTTCGCGAGAGAATTATCCCCGAAAGAGACCACTGCTATAGTAGCTCACGAGATCGCTCACGCCGATCGTGTGAGCGGCAAACTTAGATTAATGATCTCCGGTGCTTCCGGTGTTACAAGCCTCTCGACTTTTATCGGTTCGATCGCCTACTGCAGCGGATCGGGTTTAGGGCTTTTAAGCTCAGGGGCGATCGTAATCGGGGCGAGCATACTAAGCGGAACGATGATGCGAACTCTATCGAGCGTTTTTTCGAGAGCCGCAGAGCTTAGAACCGATATCAGAGCGGTTGAGCTTACCGGGGACCTCGGTGGATACCTCGGTGGCTTGAAGACAGCTTCTGAGATAACGAATCGAGGGGTGCCGAAGTGGATCCAGGTGATGCAGCCGTTTTCAACCCATCCTTCTTTTGAGACCCGCGAATGGTGGATCCGCCGCGCGTGCGGGAATCCCCGACACGAAGCGGAGTAATCCAAAATAGACAGCGAGAAAACGGGGTATGGGACGGATTACCGAACGGTGAATCGCTGACTGTACGCCGTGAGGCCCCTACCGAGGAGCCCACGTTCACCCCGTGAAGGTGCCACTAAAAAGACCACGACTCCAGTGGGTTACGGGGATAGTGTCAAAGATCAAGTTTTTTATCGAGAACGCCGACTCCCTTTAAGTCATTTGGAAGCTACAGACGATAAGCTCTTTGCCCTTGGAGATCGATTTTTCATGAAGATCGCACGAACCATCGCCATTTTCGCGATTCTCATCGCCTTCCCGCTCGCCTCATCAGTTGCTGCGCCGAAGCAGTACACCTTTAAAAAGGGGGCGCTCGTGAAGGTTTCCCCCTCTAAGAGGCTTTGCGGCGCCATCAAAGGAAAATGGAAACCGGTGAAAAATGCGGTGAATCGACGGGGGAAAAAGATCGCTGGCAAATATGTAATCGATTCGAACCTCAAGACACGGTGTGCGGGACTCGTTAAGCCGGGACTCGTAAAGAACCGCGGGATAGCGCTCCTACCGAGCCTTGCAACTTTGGTAAAGCAACGCCCCTCCGGCGCGCAGCTCGCGGCTGTGTCGGGGACTCCCCCGACCCTTAACGAGATTCCGGCTCTCGTGAAAGCTCTTTTCTGGCCGAACGGCGAGGTGGACGCGATCGGCACGGGTACTCCCACCGGAGAACAGTGCGATGATTTCTTTTACGGAAATGCGGACGGAGACTCGAGCGGTCTTGTCGGCTGCACCAGCGTGGAGTCGGTCGGACGTGCTTTCCAGGCGGTTCTCGATGGATCCTCCGGGGTCTGTTATATGAGCCGAATCGCTTCGAAGGCGGCGCTCGACTCCGGTGGGGTCGAGGTTATCGATGGAAGCCTCTCCGCGGGACAGATAACAAAGCTCTTTTCGACCCCATCGGGAAGTTCGTCCAAGACCGTAAAGGTAGTCATATCGGGCTTCCCAGGAGGTGCGGGTGGGCAATCGGGCTTCCTTGTCATCGACTCAGAGGCGAAGCTCAACCGAGACGGCAACCAGTACGGCTACACCTCTTACTTCTGCCAACAGGGTCAGAGCAGTCCACGTAACTACCAAAGGATGACGTTATCGCTCGATGGGAAGTTTAAACTTAGTGGATACAACTCTGAAGGCGATCACGAGTTCAAAAATCTTGTTGAAGCATCGATCAGACAAAGCGGCTCGAACATAGTTTTTGATCTTAATAAGCCTCGGGTAGCAAAGAGCGAAGCGAAAGAGGACTCGGATAACCGCTTTAAGGTGTATGTATCGGTAAACCCGGACAACACTATCGACTCAAAGGTAAAGGAGCGACGGGGCGACAGTCGGAGCGAGGTGGTGTCAACGAGCCGCTTTACGGGCTCCGATATCACGACTCTGCGGGTGCTTGAACTGGCAAGTCGCTATAAATTCGACGACAATCGGCGCACCGCGGCCCTTGAGTATCGAGATTCGGCATACGTAAGCGCCCCGGGAAGCGCTCTTCTAAATGATCTCTCGGACTCAGCGCTCGATGACTCATTCTTTGAATCGGAGGGCGACGTAGAGCCGAATTTTCAAGGGAAGAGCTGTTCAGCGGAGGCAGATATTACGTTACGGCTCGACTTTAGTGTCCCCGAGCTCGCTGCGATAGCGGCGGAGTGTGAGACGAAACGGCTTGAGAGCCAAAGTTTCTGCTTCGCAAATTCCGATATCGGTACGGCGCTTACTCAATTCCCCATAAAGTGCGGGGGTTGATAGCAGGAGATGCGCAAAAGAAACCGCCGCGGGACGGGGGCTCGACACCTCCGCCCAGCGGCGTTTTTTTCTGAGTCAGAGAAAACTTTTCCCCGCCCCAGCGTTACCTATACCAAGTCGAACCGATCTTGGTTCATGACCTTCGTCCACGCCGCTAAGAAGTCACGCACGAACTTCTCCTTCGAGTCGTTGCAGGCGTAGACCTCGGCGAGACCCCGCAGCTGCGAGTTCGAGCCGAATATAAGGTCAGCCGCGGTCGCATGCCACTTGACCTCGTTCGTGCTCCGCTCGACCCCCTCAAAGAGGTGTCCGCATTTCGCGGAACGTTTCCACTCGATGTTCAGATCGAGGAGATTTAAGAAGAAGTCGTTCGTGAGGGTCTCGGGGCGCTTCGTGAACACTCCGACCGGGGACTTTCCGGTATTGGCGTTAAGCGCCCGCATACCGCCAACCAGCACCGTCATCTCTGGGGGGGTGAGCCCCAAGAGACACGCCCGCTCAAGGAGAAGCTCCTCGAAAGGCTCGGTGTGTCTCGAATCGCAGTAGTTCCTAAACCCATCGTGGGTTGGCTCAAGGACTGCAAACGACGCGGCATCGGTCTGCGCCTCGGTTGCATCGGTTCGTCCCGGAGCGAACGGCACAGTCGCCATCACACCGGCGTTTTTCGCCGCAAGTTCAACGGCTGTGCTTCCGGCTAGGACGATAACATCCGCAAGCGATACCTTCTTGCCGCCTGAGAGGGTCTTATTAAAAGCGCTCTGCACCTCTTCAAGGGTACGAAGCACCTTCTTAAGCCCCTCCGGGTCATTTACCTTCCAGTCCTTTTGAGGGGCAAGGCGAATACGGGCGCCGTTTGCTCCTCCCCGCTTATCGGTCGAGCGGAACGTCGCGGCGGAGGCCCACGCGGTCGACACGAGCTCGGAGATCGAGAGCCCCGCACCTAAGATCTGGCGCTTCAGCTCAGCGATATCTTTCTCGTCGATAAGGGGATGGTTCACCGCCGGCACCGGATCCTGCCAAAGGAGCTGCTCCTTCGGCACAAGCGGCCCTAAATACCGAGAGATCGGCCCCATATCGCGATGAGTAAGCTTAAACCACGCGCGCGCGAAGGCATCGGCGAACGCCGCCGGATTTTCGTAAAACCGCTTCGAGATCGGTCCATACGCGGGATCGACCCGGAGCGCGATATCGGTCGTGAGCATCATCGGAGCGTGACGCTTCGTCGGGTCGTGGGCGTCAGGAACTGTCCCCTTCGCCGCGGGATCTTTCGGGCTCCACTGCCACGCACCACCGGGGCCTTTACCCACCTCCCACTCGTAGTCGAAGAGGTTCTCAAAGTAGTTGTTGTCCCACTTGGTTGGGTCTTTCGTCCACGCTCCCTCGAGCCCACTTGTTATGGTGTGCGCCCCCCGGCCGGTGCCGAAGGTGTTCTTCCATCCAAGCCCCTGCTCCTCAATCGAAGCGCCCTCGGGCTCAGCGCCCACGTACTGACCCGCGCTCGCAGCGCCGTGGCACTTACCGAAGGTGTGACCACCCGCGATGAGGGCGACGGTCTCCTCATCGTTCATCGCCATACGCGCAAAGGTCTCACGGATATCACGCGCCGCCGCCATCGGGTCCGGTTTTCCGTTCGGGCCCTCGGGGTTTACGTAGATAAGCCCCATCTGCACCGCCGCGAGAGGGTTCGCTAACTCGCGATCCCCGGTGTAGCGCTTGTCGCCGAGCCACTCGGTCTCAGGCCCCCAGTAGGTATCCCCTTCCGGCTCCCATACGTCGGGGCGGCCGCCGGCAAAACCGAAGGTCTTAAAGCCCATCGACTCAAGGGCGCAGTTACCGGCGAGGATCATAAGATCGGCCCACGAGATCTTCCGGCCGTATTTCTGCTTAATCGGCCACAGCACCCGGCGTGCTTTATCGAGGTTCGCGTTATCGGGCCAGCTACCGAGCGGAGCGAAGCGAATCGTTCCGTTGCCTGCGCCGCCACGACCGTCTCCGATTCGGTACGTCCCGGCGCTGTGCCACGCAAGTCGGATGAAAAGCGGTCCGTAGTGGCCGTAGTCGGCAGGCCACCACGGCTGCGAGGTCGTCATAACCGCATCGATATCTTTCCTCACCGCGTGGAGATCGAGGGTCTTGAATTCAGCGGCGTAGTCGAACTCCTCCCCCATCGGGTCGAGCTTCGGGGAATTTTGGTTGAGGATCTTTAGATTGAGAGAATTCGGCCACCAATCGGAGTTCGCAAGCGCCCCCGCCTGGGTGTGGCGCTTAAGTCCTTGCATCACCGGGCATTTGCCCGC
>JBJOHD010000236.1:0-10615 GCA_046047875.1 Pseudomonadota bacterium
CCCCGAGACCGCGCACCGGCTTGTTCGCTCGCTCGGCTCACCCCTCAATCTAATCTTTCCCACCGAAGTTATTCGAAACGCGGCGAGCCTCCAGGAAACCTTCGAACACTACGATATCGAAAGACGGATTTTTTTTACGACGAAGCCGAACCGCTCAACCGCGATTCTGCGCGAGGTAGCCGCGACAGACCTCGGGGTCGATGTGTCGTCCTGCGGCTCGCTCTCGGCGGCTCTCTCCGCAGGAATTCCCTCCCACCGTCTCGAGGCCACAGGGCCGAAGGATGAGACGTATCTGAGCTTGGCGCTCCTCCATGACATCGTTGTGAACGTCGACTCGCTTACTGAGCTCGAGGATATCCGCTCGCTCCGACGCTCGCTCGGTATCCGCAGCGCGAGCCGTATCCTCATCCGACTCAGCGGGTTCGCCCCCCAGCGCTCGCTGGCCGTGAGCGACGGGACCTTTGGAGTAACTCCGACCGACATCCCGGCGTTGTGGAATCGCCTCAACGCGGCGAAAAACGAGATCGAACTACTCGGCTTCGCCTTTCATCTAAATACCGACTCCATCGAGTATCGCGCCGTAGCTCTCGAGGAGTCGCTGCACCTCCTGTTTGAGGCCCGTCGGCACGGTCATAATCCACGCATTGTGAATCTCGGCGGTGGATTCCGGGTCCGGTACGCCGAAGACACCGCCGAATGGGCACGGTTCCTCCTCGCTCTAAAGGACTCTCTCCGCAGTAACGGGCCGCTCCATACGTGGAACCGTTCGGGGCTTGGGTTTCACGTCGATGGCGCGACGATAAAGGGACAACCCCGCTTCATGAACCACGCCGAGGAGCTGCCTCCGGCTGACCAACTGTGTAGCCTCCTTAAATCCCCCCTCCCCCGCTTCAACGGGATAACGGCCGGCAGGCTCCTCAGCGAGTCGCTCGTCGAGGTATGGATCGAACCGGGACGAGCGCTGCTCGACCAAGCGGGGCTCACCCTCGCCACGGTCACCACGGTGCGCTCGTCCGAGCGAGGCGAGCCCCTCCTCCGCCTCGCCATGAACCGCTCTAATCTCAACGCTCACGAGCTTACCCTACTTACCGATCCAATCGCGCTGCCCACCTCAGCGGAACGTCAGCAGCAACCGAGGGGATACTTCCTCGTCGGCAACCTGTGCGTCGCCAACGAGCTTTTAAGCCCGCGGAAGGTCTACTTCTCAACCCCGATCGAATCGGGGGATATCCTCGCGTTTATCAACACGGCGGCGTACATGATGGATTTCGCCGAATCATCCACCCTTCACCAACCGGTCGCCCGCAAAGTCGCGGTCACTGAGAGGGCGGACGTGTTCGACTGGGCGCTTGATCCCGAGTACCGCCCCCACGCATGGAGGCTACGATGATTATCTCCTCTCTCGCCGACATAATCGGAAACACCCCCCTCATCGAGATTCCAGCCGCAGTGCACCGGTGCGACGGGGTCCAACTCTACGCTAAACTTGAGCTGTTAAATCCGTTCGGCTCTATCAAAGACCGCATCGCCCACGCCATGTTGACGCCGCACCGCGAGCGACTCAAACGAGTCGGCGCCGGCGTTGTTGAAAATTCAAGCGGGAACACAGCCAAAGCACTCCAAGCGCTGTGTGCGAGCGAGGGCATTCCGTTCTCCCTCGTGAGCGGTCTCGCCCGCGTGCCGGAGCAGAGAGATGTATTGAAACTCATGGGCGCTACCGTTGAGGAAGTTCCCCAGGCGAGCGATTGTTTCGACCCGAACGACCCAAACGACCCCCAATACGAGCTCGAGCGGCGCGCTGCAGCGAGCGGGGAGCAGCTCTTTTTCACCTCCCAATTCACCAACCCCGCGAACCCGGCGGAGCACGCCCGCTCCACCGGGGCTGAGATCGCCCGTGACCTCCCCCGGGTCGACTACCTAATCGCCGGTGTCGGTACCGCGGGTAGTTCAGGCGGCACCGCCACGACTTTACGAGAGCACAACCCAGACTTAAAACTCATCGGCCTCACCACGCACGCTCACGACAATATCCCGGGTATCCGGAGCGCTGCTGAGCTGTGGGAGAATGGGGTCTTTCACCGCGCGGCTTACCACGACCTCGTCGCCGTGAGCTCCGCCGACGCTATCGACGGTATGCTCACCCTCATCCGCCGGTGTGGAATCCCAGCGGGACCCTCATCGGGAGCGAACTATGCGGGGGCGATCCGCACCCTCCGTGAGTTGCCGAGCGGCACCGCGCATCCGACGATCGCGGTCTTCTTCGCTTGCGATCGGATGGAGCCGTACCTCTCGTACGTGAAAGAGCGCCGACCCGACATCTTCGGCCTCAGCACCCGCGGTGGTCGGTGGCACGACCTCTCACCCGAGGAGGTTCTCGAGGCACCAACGGTAACGGTCAACGAACTCGATACGCTCAGGCGAAATCCGCAGCTCCTCATCATCGACACCCGTTCCACCATTGCTTTTCAGCTTGAACACATTCCGGGTTCGATCAATCTGCCCCTCGAACACCTCGAGCCGATCTGTCGGGTGGGCAACCCCTTCCCGCGCGACCGCTTCGTCGTGCTTGTCTGTCAGCGCGGCGTATTCACCCGCCCAGTCGCGGCTTTTCTCGCGGCGAGCGGCGGGCAGAGCTACTCGCTCAAGGGTGGCTTTAAAGCGTGGCTTGAGGGACGCCGCACGGCAGAGCTCACACCTGCATCCCCAGCGAGCGCGCCACCATCGGTGGGGGAGCCGGCTCAGGGACTATCGTAGCGAACTTTTTACAATCCAACGGAGGAACGGAGCGATGCGTATCGGATTTCTCGGCAAAGGCGGCAGCGGCAAAACGACGGTGACCGCCGGATTCGTGCGGTGGCTGGAAGCGGCGGGGCTCCCTGTCCTCGCCATCGATGGCGATGTGAACGTACATCTTTCGACCGCGCTCGGTCTGACGGCTACGCCATCCCCACTCGGAGCGCATTACGATGAGATCGCCGCACACGTCCGGGGAGATCGCACCGATCTCGGTAATAGGCCCCTCTTGTCAACGACTCCACCATCTCCCAACTCACGCTTCATCTCGTGCGTTCCGACCGACCCACTCATGAACCGCTTCGCAGTGCGCCGCGGCACCCTCAGCTTCATGCAGGTCGGAGGCTTCGCCGAGGCTGACGTCGGAGCAAACTGCTACCACACGAAGCTCCACTCCCTCTGCGTCGTACTTAACCATCTCCGCGACACCCGTGACGATTTCGTTGTCATCGATGCCACCGCTGGGATTGATACCCTCTCGACGGCGTTAGTCGCGGCGTATGATCTGAACGTCTTCGTGGTCGAGCCGACGCTCAAATCGATCGGGGTCTACCGCGATTTCATAACGACCGACAACATCTCAACCGAACGCACAGCGGTGCTGATCAATAAGGCGGCCAGTGAAGAGGATATCGCTTTCGTACGCAAGCACCTCCCGACCACCCCGATTATCGGTGCTCTACGCGCATCACGGGACCTCGCCCGGTTCGAGCAAGGCGACGCCGAAGCGTTTAATGGCTTCGTCCACGCAAATGATCAAACGTGGCGAGCTCTCCGCGAGTCCTTGATCATCCGAGCTGGTTCGTGGGGGTCGTTTGAGACCCGCCTCCACGAGATTCACCGCAAAAACTGCGAGTGGTGGTACAACGCCTACTACGGCCAGACACTACACACAGGGCTCGATCGTTTAGCTGATGCAGCGGAGTTGAGTAGCTGATGAGTGATTTATTTCCGCGACTCCACAGCAAGATCGATCGTTGGGCATTTAATGGCGCTTTTGGTCGCAACTTCGCCGCAGTGTTCGACCTCCAGATGTGGTGTTTCGGGTGTGATATTAAGTACGAATCGGGGAATCTCCTTCTCGCGTATGGCTTCGAGAGGGATAGACCGATGCGAAACGTCACCGGCTCTTCGCACTACGCCCGCGCGGTTCCTGGGCAAACAGATATGCCTATGTGCTCGATCCATCTCTGGGGTTTTGCGCTCATACTCCTCACTACCGGATGCGCGCTCTGCCTCCGGCGTCACGAGCGGATTCCGCTCGTGGCTATTGATGCAACAATCCCGGCCGGGGTCTGGCGCCCCCACGATCTTCCCGAGTTCTCCCTCCCCCGGGTCGAGACCGATATACAGCATGCGCGGAAGCACCTCCTTATCGTGGCGAACGAGCTCCTCGCCTATGAGCGATTTGTTGAGCTCAATACCCGATCCACGTATCGTCCAGCGTGCCTGAGACAACGTCGGAACGCGCGATCGCTCGGGGCTGCACAACTATCTACCGCGTGGAGTGAACTAAGCTCTAAGCTAGAGAGTTCGGACTATATAGTAGCGTAAGCCTTCAAACTAAGGGATGCAGTGCGAGGAGGGATACATGCCGCTCTATGAATATGAGATCACCGGGACAGATCTGCGCTACGAGGTGCTTCACTCGATCACCGAACACTTAACAACCTGGGGCGAGCTGGCAACCGTGGTCGGCGTGCCGGTAGGCACCCTCGACATGGCTACGCCGGTGACCCGCCTCGTCGGTGGGCGGATATTTGTAAATGGAAACCTGACCGACCTCTCGAAGGGAAAGGTCGTACAGAGGGCCCCCTCACGCCGATCCCCATCGCCGCGCGCGAGTTCGACCGGGTAATTCCCCCAGAAAGAGCTGGTATCCCGCCAAAAAGGTTTTTTCACCTGCCTTAGATTTGACGGTCAGGACACGAGCGCGGCCCGGATGGCCTTTTCGAAGCTTGGAGCGCGTTCGCCGTAGGACAGGAGCCCGAAAGGCGAACCAGCAAAAAGGCTCTTACTCCGACCGCCGGGCGCCGGTATTGAGGGAGAAAACTTTTATGGAGGAGTACGAGCCTGAGTCTCCCATGTGAGTATGCACAATTCCGGCTCGTATCACAGCGGGGCCTATATGCCCCCTTACGGCTCGTGAAAAAAGAGCTGCGCGAAGGTCTCATGCAGCGGTTGGCGCTCGAGGAGGGCGCGAATATCGGCGCGGCGCTTCGCTGCGTCAACATCGTCGCGCACGGCAAGGGTTAAAAGTCGCTCGAGAAATCCCGCCAGCTCATGCGCGCGGGCGTACGGCAGCCCTCCGTGGGGCGAAGGGAGAAACGACACGATCGCCTCGGCACCGCCACGCAGAAAGGCCTCAGCGCCCACGTCATGTGCCGGAACCCTACGATCGAGCGGGCTAAACGGGCGCACCGCCTCAAGTGCTCCCCGCTCGGCCTCAATTTCTCCGTGGATGAGCGCAGCGATCGCCTCGCCGATGAGCGGCGCCATAAGTATGCCGTTTCGGTAGGTGCCGGTAGCGATCGCGAGCTGCGGCATCGCCGTCGCCCCAATCAGCGGATATCCATCGAGCGAGATCGGACGGTGCCCCACCCGTATCGCGGACACCACAGCAGCGTCGAGCCCCGTATGAAACTCATGCACCACCTGATGCAGGAGATCGTGTATCTCTTCGACCGACGCCCCTGGAGCTGTGCCGGGGCAGGCGGCGGTGCGGTTGGTTGCACCGACGTAGATCTGACCGGAATTCCGGGGCACGATGTGGAGCCCACACGCAAAATGGCGATTCGGTGAGCGGATGGCGTGCTCGTAACGGATCGGGGTAGCGAGGAGGATCGCGGTGCCTTTCCCCGGCATGAGTCGCGGCTGGGCGAGCGGGATCGGCAGAGCATCTAAGAGCGCCGTGGTGCCGATGCCCGCCGCAATGACCACCTGATCACCCTCAACCACGGTGCCATCTTGAAGCCGTGCCCCCGTGGCCCGACCCTCTCGAACGATTACCTCAGCGGCCACACCATCACGAGCGGTATAACTACTGTACCTCGTCACCGCCCCGGCGAGGGCGCCGAGGAGCGCCCCTGAGTCGAGCCATCCTTCACGGGGCAACCATAGTATTCGGCGCGGAAGATACCGCTCGTTTGGTTGGTAGCCGGGCACTTGGTCCTCGCGAACCACCTCATACGACTCACCGTATCGAGTGAGCGCTTGCTCGATCGCTTCGAGATTACGTAGATCCCCTCGACTAAACGTATTGGCAACGATGAACGTACCCCACCCCCGCGATACCGCAGTGCCGCTCGCCGCCTCGAGCGATTGGAGCCACCCCTCGTAACGCCGGCCGCACTCGACCCGAAAAGCGGTCTCGGCATCGTCGAGCGCTGAGGTCTGGGCAGCGGTCACCTCTCCGAACGCTCCAAGCATCGCTCCCGCAGCGAACGACGCAGAGGTTTCCCGTCCTGCCTTGGGGCAGACCTGAACAACACTACTCCCCCGCCGAAGAAGCGCGAGGGCGATCGAATACCCTACGACCCCACCTCCGATGACAACGATTCGAGCCGAAGTATCCATTCGTTCCATCCGCTAAAGTTACCACCGCTCAGTTGATTAATGCAACTCGGTTGCGTATACTTCCTCGGACAAAAAAAACCGCAAAACAAGAATGTTCAACGATATTCTAACTCCTGTTACCGATCCCCTAGCACACCTCGTGGATGCAAGCCTTCCCACTCCACGGGCGGTCCTCCTGGCCGGTCCACTCGGAAGCGGCAAGACTACCCTCTTGAACCACCTTCTCGAACGGAACGCTGCAAACGCTCCGGCAGGTTCGTTTGTCGTGATCGAAAACGATATCGGTGCCCGAAATACCGACGCGGCGCGAATCGTGGCGCGACCGGAGGATGTGCTCGCCATTACCGCCGGATGTATCTGCTGTAACGACCTCCACTCCTTAAGTGCGGCGATCGACCAGATCAAGGGCACGGGTGTCTATCGGACGATGTTTATCGAAACCACCGGGATCGCTAACCCCGGTGCGGTGAAGGATCTGCTTCATACCGCGGGGATACCAACGAAAACGATCGTGACCGTCGATGTCAAACACTTCGAACGGAATCGGACGCTCCGGCGCGATACCGACACCGTCCCCCACGCCGATATCATCGCCCTCACCTGGTGGGAGGATGATGTCCCGGCAGAGACGATCGCCCAAACCATCGCTGCGATTAAAACGGAAAACGACACCGCCCCCCTTCTCTTCGTCTCGTCAAGCGGTCACCCTGTCAAACCCATGCTGAGCGATACACTGGCCGCACTCCCGCGGGAGGCGGAACCGTTTGCCCTCGATCGCAGCGCCTTCCTCCCCAGGCGACTCGCTCCACTGGAGCAAACTACAGAGCTACGGCTGGCACCCACCCCGCCGACTGAGTCAGCGCACCGCCACCATACATTCACGGTGACGCTCTCTCCATCACCCGGGATGACGCCGGAGAAACTCCAAGAGATCGTTGCTCGGGGTGTCGGAACAGCGCTCCTCCTCCGCGCGAAGGGGCATCTGGATGGGTTTGAATTCGATTGCACCCACGGAGACTGGCGCTTCTATCAGAGCGATCGGGGGCCACGGCGTAATATCATTACGATGATGAGCGATTTTCCGCTCACCGCCGCGAGCTTCCCGGAGTTCACCCCTGTTCAAGGCGACTCGGCTGAAGTGCTCGATCTAACCGATGCGGCGACACGTAACCAGGCGGTCAAGCTCGTGCAAGACCTCCTGCGGCGTATCCCCACCGATGTCGTTGCTGCAGACAGGCTTGTGACCGAGACAGAGGCGGGGGAGGCGTGGCGGTACGTCTCAAATCCTGGCTTTCCCGTGGAGCTTCGTGAGACTTTTCTCCACACCCTCCTCGATTTCTATCTGCGCCAACATACGGCGCTGCTCTCTGGCCAGTTCGACTCAAGCGCGGCTCTCCCTTACTACAAACGCGAGGTCGGCTATAACCTATCGTGGTTCCTGCTCGACTGTCACCGCGAGTTAGACAGGTGGGGCATGCGGGATCAGGTTGAGGAACTTGGGCCGAGCACCCTGTATTTTGAAGGGCTCGCTGCAGCGAAGACGGCGCTCCACATCGGCTCACTGCGTGAGTCCGATGCTCCATATCTGCGCGGTCGGCTCGCTCAACTAGTCGGGGAGATCGGTGTTAACGCTGGCCGACACCTCGCCTCGCAGGCTATCCAAAACTGCCTTCGCCTGAGCCTTAACGGGACGTGGCGTAAAGGGGTTGCGCTGCTCGAGGCTTGGCAGAGCTCCCTCTCAAGCGAGAACACACAGTTAAAGAACACGCAGTGAATCGATATCCAACACGGTCGGTAAGCACAGAGAGGGAAAACAACGGGAGAGAATGTGTCCCGTGTACCCCACGCTCCCCTACTCCCTCACCGGCACGTTCTTCCGGATCCACTCCACGATCTCGGTCGTGGGCGATCCAGGGAGGAAGATCTCTTTAACGCCGAGCTCTTTTAGTTTCTTCACATCGTCCTTCGGCACGATTCCACCGCCAAAAAGGATAATATCGTTTGCACCCTCTTTCTTTAAGAGATCCATCACCTCGGGGAAAAGGGTCATGTGAGCGCCGGAAAGGATGCTCATTCCGATGCACTGAACGTCTTCTTGGATAGCGCTTCTTACGATCATCTCGGGGGTCTGGTGAAGCCCGGTGTAGATAACCTCCATGCCGGCGTCGCGGAGCGCGCGCGCCACCACCTTTGCTCCTCGATCGTGCCCATCGAGGCCCGGTTTTGCGATAAGAACCCGTATCGGTGCTGCGTTCGTCGACATAAAAAAGCCTAGAAAAGAGAGCGCTTAAATCAGGCCCGGGTCAGTATACACCCCGAACACCTCACGGTAAACGTCCGAGACCTCCCCGAGGGTTACCCCCGCTTCGACCCCGTCGATAAGGACCGGCATCACGTTCCCCCCCTCACGGCAGGTGGCTTTAAGTTTATTGAGCGCCGCCTCCCACTTGGTCTTGTCACGACGCGCCTTAAAGGCTTTCATGAACTCGATCTGACTCTTCTCCACCGCGTAGTCGATGTGGAGGGTCGGAATCTCCTGCTCAGCATCGTCGGCGTATTTGTTGACTCCAACGATCGCGTTCTCTTTCGAATCCACAAGGAGCTGGAACTGATACGACGCTTCAGCGATCTCCTTTTGCGGGAAGCCGAGCTCCACCGCTTTGAGCATGCCGCCGAGCGCTGCGATCTTGTCGATGTACTCCATCGCCTCAGCTTCGATTTCATCGGTGAGCTTCTCGACGTAGTACGAGCCCCCGAGCGGGTCGATGACGTTTGTGACCCCGCTCTCCTCTGCGATAATCTGCTGGGTGCGAAGCGCCACCTTCGCAGCGTTCTCGGTCGGGAGCGATAACGTCTCGTCCATCGAGTTCGTGTGAAGCGACTGAACACCGCCGAGAACTGCCGCCAAAGCCTGCATCGCCACCCGGGCGACGTTATTCATCGGCTGCTGCGCGGTGAGGCTCACCCCGGCGGTCTGCGCGTGGGTGCGAAGCATCATCGACTTCTCCGACTTCGCCCCGTACCGCTCCCGCATCAGCTTCGCCCAGATCCGGCGCGCCGCGCGAAACTTCGCGATCTCTTCAAAGAAATCGTTATGTACATCAAAGAAGAACGAAAGCCGGGGCGCAAAGTCATCGACCGGGATTCCCCGCTCGACACAGTGCTCCACGTAACCAAGCCCATCAGCTAACGTAAACGCGAGCTCCTGCACCGCGGTCGCCCCCGCCTCACGGATATGGTAGCCGCTAATCGACACCGGATTAAACTTCGGGGTCTCTTTGGCGCAAAATTCGATCACATCGCACACGAGCTTCACCGCGGGCTTCGGGGGACAGATCCACTCCTTCTGCGCGATAAACTCTTTGAACATGTCGTTCTGAATGGTGCCGCCGAGTTTATCGAGCGAGATCCCGCGGCGTTTTGCGACCGCGAAGTAAAACGCGAGCGCCACGGTCGCCGTACAGTTGATCGTCATCGAGGTCGTCACCTGATCGAGCGCGATGCCGGAGAAGAGCCGGTCCATGTCGTCGATACACGCAACACTCACCCCTTCGCGGCCCACCTCACCCTTCGATTTTGGATGATCGGGGTCGTATCCCATAAGGGAGGGCATATCGAATGCGGTCGAGAGTCCGGTCTGCCCGTGCTCAAGGAGGTACTTAAAGCGGCGGTTCGTGTCCTCAGGCGAGCCGAAGCCAGCGAATTGGCGCATCGTCCAAAGCCGTCCCCGATACATTGAGGGTTGCACACCGCGGGTAAACGGATATTCCCCCGGGAAGCCCAGCTTCTCTTGGTAATCGAACTCCCCTTGGTTCTCCGGGGTCACGAGCTCGTCCTGCTCACGAAAACTGATCGAGGCGAAGCGCTTCTTCCGCTCCTTTTGCGCGCGGTATTTGGCCTCACGCCACTCGGCATACGAGCCGCTCTTTTTTACCGGCGCCGGCGTAATCTTTGTGTCGCTCTTACCCATACAACTCTCCTCGAAACTTTTTTCGCGGATTTAATCCGCTAGTCCTTTATGAGCCCCGCTGAGATCACGATCTTTTGGATCTCGCTCGTGCCCTCGTAGATCTCGGTGATCTTCGCGTCCCGTAAATGGCGCTCCGCCGGGAAGTCGGTGACATACCCGTAGCCCCCATGAATCTGAATACCTTTCGACGCGCACTCCATCGCGGTCTCCGCCGCAAAAAGCTTCGCCTGGGCGGCTGCCCGAGCGTGTTCTTTTCCGTCGTCCTTTAACTGCGCA
>JBJOHD010000237.1:0-18254 GCA_046047875.1 Pseudomonadota bacterium
TGCGCCGTTCCATATCTCGTTCGAGTATTCGAGAAACACCGGCAGGGCGGAGGTAAGATTATCCCGCACCACCACCGCGAAATTCTGCACGAATTCATCGGTTGCACGGGCGGGGAGGGTGAACCACGGGGCTTTGCCGCTCGTGTTTGCAAGCTCCACCATGATCTCGGGGGGCACACCCCGGGCGGTCGAATACCGCGCGTCGGTCGGCCTCGCCCGGGCACTCCATTGAGAGAGATCCGAGTTATTGGTCCGCATCCAGTCCATAAAACGTAAGACCTGATACGGCTCAAGTTGTGAGAGAAAAGCCGCAGAGAAGCGGTTCGTTGTAAAAGCGCTCTCATCGCTTGAGCGTACGAACCGGATGTTACGGATATAGTTTGCGGGGTTGGTGGCGGTGATCCGTAAGACTATCGGCCCCCCAGAGACATTCACGCTCACCACATCGCGGCCCGGTGCTGAGGCCACCTCGTTTTTCGATGCTCCGAGGGCGTACTCAATCGTGCCGCTCCCGTCGTAGAGCACCACAAACGTCCCGGACGGGAACTCCGTCGGGAGGTCCCACACCGTCGCAGCCTGCGTGAACGTGACCGGATTCGATTGCGCGGGGAGCGATCGCACCCAGCCGTTTTCGTCTAGATCGAGGGAGGCGGATTCCCCGGTATCAAAGGCGTTGTTGTTCGAGCACCCTGGGTCTACCCCCGCGCGACACTGGGTGAGCCATTCGCGGGAAAAGAGGAACATGTCTCGAAACGGAAGCTGTGGAGAGTAATCGTTCACCTCGTTAAGATTCGTCCCGAGCTTATAGCTCGATATATCTTGCGCGAAGCTCGGCAAGGCGACGAAGAGAGCGACGAGGACGCCGCGCGCCGTGGGTAAAATTCCTCTCATGTACCGTCCGATCAGCGAGTGCGAGTTTGATTATTCTAGTCTAGGGCGAAACACCGTTGTTGCCTACTGTGGTAATACCTTCGGCGGGGGGAACCAAGCGCATGACTTTTTACCGGTTTTCTAAACGGTTTCGCTAGGCTGTAGAAACGAATCACGGACTTTTCGTTCGCGACGCTGATCTGGTACGTTGGAGGAGTGAACGACCACAGTAAGCGAAATCTCGTCATCGTTGCTGGCCCGAATGGTGCTGGCAAGTCGACCGTCGCGGACTTCTTAATGCTTACCGTAATATTTTTTCTTACCTCAACGCGGACGTCATCGGTAAGAGCATGGCGGCAGCATCTCGAGCAGGGTCCGATATAAGCGCAGGGCGGGTGCTATTGGAGGAGATCGAGGTGAGTCTCGCCCGAAACGAGTCGATCGCTTTTGAATCGACGATGTCGGGTATGTCGTGGCGCTCCCTCATTAAACGGGCCAAGGAACGTGGATACCTCCTCTCTGGTACGCCTCCTCTCTGGTACGCCCCAACTTTTCCGTTCTTCTCCGCGCCTCGAGTTCAGGCTGTAAAGCCCCGCTCCGACTTACAAAAAAACCCAGGGGCTTCAGGGAACTTTAATCAGCGGGGGGTTGGGGCGTACCAGAGGATAGGCCGCGAACACTTGTAAGCTCACCATCTGTCGAGGGGGAGCTAAACCGGATTTCAAGAAGCTCGCGGGTAGGACGGGTCGAAAAGAAGAGGGTGATTTTCGTTTGCGCCATCTTTAGCCTCGTTGCGATAAAAGGGGGCTTAATTGCCTGACACCCCCTTATGGGCAAACTGGGTGCCAGAGGCAAAGAGGCTCTAAGGACTTGAAAAGACGATTGGATGGAGCTTTTAACTGTGCGGAGCTGCAACTTCTACGTTGCGCCAATGCAACGAAGTTGAGCGTAGAGGATCAGATGAAGAGGTTCGTTATAATCCTAGGGGATTCCACAAGCGGGACATCTACTGTCACGGTGCGTTTAGAAGTCGCAGCAAACCCTCGCTACGGAGTGAGTCTGCAAGCATCTGCTTTTGCCGCTCGGCACATCGTCAGTACGCAACGTTCGTTGAGCCTCAAGACAGATTGAAGCGGGGCTTATTAACTTTTTAAATGCCGTCGTATCCAGCGGGCATCCTTCGTCCCCTGGAACCGCTACGGTGTAAGCATTTTTAGACACCATCCCGGCTTGTAGGCCCTTCTCGCTCTCTGGGAAAGCTCCGGTAATACCTACCACTTCCGTAAGACCGCTTTCGCATGCTGCTCCCGACGCTGTTAGAGCGTGCTGCTCGTTTAAAAGCTCCTGGTAGGACTCTAGTTCAATTGTCCGATACTCTCGCCAATCCCGCGGTGCGGCCCACGACGCGGTTGCTCCGGAGCAAAGGACGGCCAAAGAAAAAAGTATAAAAAGACGGTCCATCCGTTTTGAGCCCTTCCCTAAAGCTTCAACTTGTCTGCCACCACCTATCTGCATGCGTTTTTCCACCCCTCATCGATGTGCGGAAACACGAACTCTACCCACTCGCCCGTCGTGGTGTCGTAAACATACCGCTCGATGTCACGTCGAGTGTTCGGGTCACGGTCCCATGTTGGGGCGGGAGGATCTGGCTGCGTGCCATCAGTGTTTGGCGTTGAGTATCCGGGCGGGTTACTCCCTGGTGTTTTCTGTCCGTTCGGATTTTTCCAAAATCTTTTGTAGTAGTGATGATTATCAGCGCAAAAGAGACAGTACTCTTTTTCGGTTAAACCGTCGAAGTAAGCAAATGCAGCCTTGCACGCATTTTCACACCGTCGATAGCGATAGTCGTTGAGGGGGAGCGGCTCTAGAAACTCGGGAGCGACCCTGTTATCAAGCTTCTTGGCCTTTAAGCAAATTATCGCTTTCGCCATCTGCTCAAGAGTGCGGACTTTTGCAGCATCGTCTTGCCAACTCCCGTCGCTGGGGGGGGAGGTGCGGGGCCGCTGTTGCGAGGGCTGCCATGACAGCGTGTTAACCTCACTCATACAGACACGAATGCACTCACCAAGGTCGGTGTTCGGCGGGGTGTAGGCAAACGCGCTACTGAGGGATGTAAGGCACACACACCAAAGGCAGACCGCCCGCCAAAAAGATTTGAGATTGCGCATTTCTCCCCCCGTCTAAGGGGTCTACGTCGGCTCTTAGCGAGTAAATCTTTAGCCTCCGCAATTATGCCTTGGGGAAAAAACAGAAATCTTCCCGAGGAGCTAGTACGCCCCAACTCCAACAATGTTGCAGCTGAGATCCCCCGCATCTCTCTAGGCGTAAAGGATCGTTAAAGAAAATGGCGTTCCCTCATTAAAGCGGCTTAAATGAGGGGCGAACTTCCAGGTGGGTGGTAAGCCGGCTAAATAAGGGCCTGGGCTCTGAGGCCTAGTGGTTCGACCATTAAATTCTTTCACCTGCAAGGTAATAGAATTTATGATCACCACTAGTCCTGAGTTAGTTTTTCACTCCGCGGGAGTGAAAAAACTTATTTGTCGAAGGACTAGTCCCCCCTTGGTGGGGGGGGGCGATGCGGAAGATGACGTCAGGGTTTCCGCATCAGCAGTACTCCCGAGTGCACCGTAGCGCCCACTTAGGATTCCCGCTCGAAAACACGGCGCTGGCTGTGGGGGTATTCTGTATGAGAGCATCCCACACCCCGTCCGCTGCCTGCGCTTCGCTCTGATTCGCCCCGTACTCAAATACACCCCGAGTCGCTCCGTGAAATGCGGCGATGTACCCCTCTGGATCGGCGGGATCTCCGTTTGGGGAGGTGGCGTTAAAGCTCGCCGTAGTTTGAGCTGCACCGGTGAACGCGGCGAGTACCTGAGTCCACGACTGAAACGGAGCGACCGAGAGGCTCCCGTTTGCGGCGAGCGTAGCTCGGGTGGTAGGCCACCGAGGTTGGCCGACGAGGTACGGATTAAAGCCGGGCTCGGTGAGCTGCCCGAGGATCGCTTTCCCGGCCTGATTAAGAAGCGCTTCGCCGGGAAATCCGAGGCGGGTCACCGCTTCGAGGGCGTGGACCAGATAGTAATGCGACCACGGGCTCGCAGACTGATACGCCGTGTTCAGGGCGGTGCCGTAGTTTATGTTCCCCGAGGTCGATAGTCCGGCTGACCCTTGAGCGCCGAGCTCAAAATGTCCGAGCGGTGAGCACGGCACGACGGTGAGCCCCGGACCGGAGCGGCAGCTTGTACCTACACCTGCGCCGTAGTTTCGCATCGTGGTGGGGGAGTATCCGGGGAAGGAGCTGGACGGTAAGCCAAACATCCCCTCGTACGCGGCGATGACGTCGAAGAGAAGGGTGCGAAAGTAACTCTTCTCGACTTGAGCATCGGGGGTGAGGTACGCCGCGAGAGCCCGGTTTCGAAGTGGCCAGGCGAGTTTCTCGGCTCCCCCCGAGGCACCGATGTGCCCGTAGTGCCCCACCGGCCCCCGCCCGTCGTCCCCCGGAATCGGATTTACCGCCGCGGCGGTGTAGCTTGCAAAAAACTGGAGCTCCTCAAGAAAAAAATAGTCTCCGGTTAGGAGGTACGGCGCCGAGAAGAGATCGGGCTCATGCCCCCGATCGGGGGCCCAACCTCGGTTCGAGCATTGGCCGATCGGTGTCACCCGGTCGCTCGAGTTGTTCTGTACCGCTCCCCACGATTGGGTGAGGCCCACAGTATAAAGGGTGGGACGATTTTGGATCGAGACAACCCGTCCCACCGCGCCCGCGGTGCCGGCGCGGTCGAATATCCCCCCGACGCGTCCCTCCCGAAAATGAATCGGCCACCGTGCGGCGAGCTCGGAGTTTCCAAGGGAGATCTCTTGGAGGCGGCTATCGCCGGAGTAGAGCCACCGGGTGTGCCACCCGGGCAGGGGTCCGACCGATTCTTGCCCCCCGGGAGCGCTCATCTCAGGGGTTAAGAGCCCAGTATCCCCAAGCTCTTTTTGTGCCTCGGCCCAACTCGCAGAGAGCGACTCGATCACGGATTGAGGGATCGTGTATCTGGTGTCGTAGTTCGGCACCGCCTTCGTAAGGGTTAGGTACTCAAGGTTGTGGTTGATGGAGAATCTCGCGGGTGCCCCACCGAGCCAGAACTCCTTCGTCCAGCGGGTGTTGCAGGTGTGTATAAAATCGGGGCGCGAGTACACGGTTGTGGGCGAGGATTCCCCGAGCGCGAGCTCAAGTGAATAGCCGACGTCTTTTAACGCCTCGGTGTTCGCAATCTCACCGATAAATCTAACCCGAACTTTGTTAAGCGCGGGGTAAAAAGTTGCGTGGTAGATCGGGCGAACCGACTTATATCCATCGAAGCCGATATCGAACGAGCGGGGTGCGGAGTGATCAGCGAGAATAATCGAGGTTGCAACCGGGCCTTGGAGCCAATAGGTGTAGGCACCCGCTTCGAGGAGGGCGCGCGCCGAGGCGGTGACGGTCACCTGTTGTTCGTTCGTGAGGCTTGTCGTTGCATCGAAATCGAAGGCGGCCGCAAGCATCTGGTTCTGGCTTAAGAACCCGGTGTTGTTTCCGGTTAACTGATTTTGGAACGCTACCGTGATCGTCCCCGATTCGGGGAGGCTCGGGATAAGAAAGGAGATGATGACATGGTTCACACTGCCATCGGGCCAGCGCGTCTTCACATCAGCTTGGGTCAGAGCGGGAGTACCCTCGATAAGCGCCTGAGGGAAATTAGGGATCTCCCCCTGTACGAATGTGCGGCCAAGCTGCACCGGCACATGGGTGCGCGACGCTCCGGGACTAAGGGCCGCTTGGCTCGTGATGCTGATACGATTGTTCCCGATCACAAGGGGCGGGGGCTGGTCGGCTGGAACTACGCTGCCCGATGACGGGGTCGGGGAGGGGGTCGGCTCCGCAATCGGTGGCGAGCTCACCCCGGCGTCGGGTTCGGTGGGTTCCGGTGTTGGTGTTGGTGTGGGTGTGGGTGTGGGTGTGGGGGCGAGGAACGGCTCGCACCGCTCGGCGCGAAGCTCCCCCAGGTCACGGAGGAGGCGGCGGAGGCGGTGGGGGGAGAGGAAAGCGCTGTAGCGAACCTTCGTCGAACGCTCGAGCGAGAGTATCCGCCGAGAGAGCACCCTGAGCGCACGATTCGCCTGGGTAGAGCCACCAATTGTCTTTGCTACGAGGTGGAGCCGCGGGGTGATCTCTCGAACGATCCGCCCACTTTGGGGGTTTCCGGAGTTATCGAGGAAACAGAAGTTCTTTCCCTCGAAAGCAACATACCCTGAGAGGTTCCGAACGGCACCCGCCCGAGCGGTGGAGATGCGTGTATTGGGCAGTTCATCGGAGTAAGCGCAGCTCGCTGAGAGTATGATCGCGATCATAAGCGCGATCGTCAGCGCTGCGGAGATTCCCCCCGTATGATATAGATCACCGAGAAGCTCGCTACTCACCCGGCGCGCAACAAGTTCCACTGTTGGAACTTCGTCTCTGGTCTGCCTTTCTCTAACGTACCGCTCTAACACACATCTCCCTTAAACCGCTTCGGGCACCCGTGCCCCGTCGAATTGATCAGGGCAGGAGTCGTGCCAAAGAGGTGTCGGAAGTTACTCGTAAAAAGCCGTATGATGGAGCTTAGGCGGAGCAAAAAAATTTATGATGCGACGCTGTCGCTCGAGTTCACCAAAACAGGGAATAGGGGCAGATCTGGGGAGGGGAGATGGCTGAGTCCACGCCGCTGCGTTCACGAGATATTTCTGACGACATTACGGCACCGCACGGTACGCATCCGAAAGACGGGGCGACGGTGGTTTCCCCTCAGGGAGTTGAGGCGCTCCTCCAGAAGGGCGCCGCCGCTGCGTCTCTTCCGTCGACGATCCTTGTGCTCGATACCGGGCAACCCGAGCTTCCGGCGGCGCACCAGCGAAACCCTTGCTCCCAGGAGGAGCTCGATAACCTTTACCGTGAGACCATCGCGCGGGGGATAATCGACCACCACGGTATCGATAGCTCGGTGGTTCTCGCCGACGGCATCGTGCGTCGTTCCACGACCGGCATGGTCGCGCTTGCACCTGAACTAGTGCTTGGGGAGATCGATCGGCGGGGGGTGACGACGATTACCGCTCATAAAGACAGCGACCTTGATTCGCTCGCGGCGTGTTATCTCGCGCAGAGTTTAAAAGAGCAGCGGACACTTCCGTCGTTGGCGCGGCGTCTCGCGGAGCATGTTGATCGGGTTGATTTCGGTCTCTATCGGGTTGAGCCTGAGCGGTACGTGGAGAGCCTCGCAGGTGTGATCGCGGGGTTAAAGCGGGTGCACGATGACGGGGCGCGCGCCGAAGTGGCGCCGATATTCGGTGATGGGACGCTTTCGCGGGAGGAGCGATCGAAACGAGCGGGAGAGATCTTTGAGCGCCGCCAGCGGGAACTTATCGAGGACTCATTTACGGTATTCAATGGGTGCGAGGTCGAGGCCCAAGCCGGGGCGCTCGATCTCGACAATATCGCACGGGTGGTTGAGAACCTACCCAAAGATATTCGGGATAAGATCGAACAGGGGAAAGCCTCCGCACTAAAGGATCTTGTTGTCTTTGAGCGAGAGCACCTCGCGGCGATTCGAGGCACGGGGGTAATCGTCGATAAGAACGGAGTGGCGCGGAGCGTGCCGGTCGTTATTTTTGAGCAGACCGAGCTCCATCCCCTCGTGGTGACTAATCTCTCGTATATAATGGAGTCCCCGGAGACGATCGTCGCGGTATTTGCGGGCCCTGGGCGGAAAGGCGGCGATGCCTACGACATCGGCATCAAGCCGGAGACCGCGCAGGCGATTTTTACCCTCGAGTCCGTGGCGGTAGCGCTGAGCGCGGTTGAGGGAGAGTTACGCAAGCCCGTCCTTGCAGTGCTTCAGGCTAAGAGTGCGGCGGGAACGATATCCCCCGATGAACAGAAACGCCTCGAGGTTCTCACTACCCCCCGACGGGGATTCGAGCATCTTGTTATCGGGGATCCCACCGTGTGTGTCGCCGGAGGGAGTCTTGTGGCGGCGTCGATGAATTCAATGATGAGCCGCGAGGATTTCGTCGGTGCGGTGAAGTTCGCCCTTCGAGTCGAATGAGCTGGGATTTACCCCTTTCAGCGAGGGGCGCATTCAGTTATCGTCGAACTCATGTCACCCTGGTGCAAACGGCTCGCGGAAAGCGAGGGCTTCGAGACCTTCATCCTCTCCCTTATTATTTTGAACGCCGCGCTCATGGGGCTTGAGACGAGTGGGACCGTTCAGTCCCACTACGGCGAGGGACTGCACTACGCCTTCGTCGTTAGCCAGATAATTTTCGTTGTTGAGATCGGGATCCGGCTCGGAGCTTATGCTCCGAAGTTTCGTGAGTTCTTCCACGATTTTTGGAATTCATTCGATTTTATCGTTGTCGCCGCCTCGCTCATCCCCGCAGTGGGGGGATTCGCTGCTATCGCCCGAGTAGCGCGAGTGTTTCGGGTGATGAGAATAATCTCAGTCTCCGATGAAATGCGTGCTTTTATAGAGGGAATGGGTCGTTCACTGGGGCTTCTTTTTAAAGCGACCGTGCTCCTCGCGGTGCTTGGATACATCTTTGCGATCTCCGGATTCTATCTCTTCAGTGAGGTCGCGCCCGCCTCATGGGGGACCCTCGCGGATAGTTTTCGCTCGGTCTTCTTTCTGGCGCTGTTGCAGCGGGTGCCTGAGTTTTTTACTGAAGCAGTACTGGGGGGCCTCGCTGGGAAGATATTTTTCCCGGTCTTTTACCTCGTTTACGGAGGAGTTCTCATCAATCTGATCGCCGCCGTAACGGCGCAGTATCGAATCGAGGGGGATAAGCGGTGAGATCTCGGCTCGTATTGCTCGGTCTAGCGTTGCTCGCATTCCTTGTATCGGCGATTCTTTCTGGGCGCTCTCTACTCTTCGTGCGAGGAGCGGAAAAGACACTCGGGGCAGTGATTGAGATTGAGGGTTCTAATTCGACTTGCCGAAAAAGGAAGAGAAAACGAAACTACGATTACGACTGTACAAAGTTTCAAGGATTGATCGAGTATACGAGCGCAGCAGGGAACGTTCTCACGTTGAAGCGGGGAGCGGGGCAGGTTCGTGGACATAATCAGCCGGTGAGCTCGGCCTCGTACACCGTGGGTCAGAAGGTGACGGTGCTCTACGATCGGGACGACCCGTCCGATGCTCGTCTCGATAGCTTCGAGGACCTCTGGTTGGGCGCTTCGGTTGCCGCGTTTATCGGGCTTATTATGGGAATTTGCATACTACTTCCCACTCGAAGGCGGTAACACGCTATGAGGTTGTCGGGGGTCATCGCCGGCAGCGATCGAAGCTCAGCGTGACCCACCTTCCACGGATTTCTACTCAGCGCGCTCGTACTGCCGCTTTTCCTCGCTATCAACGATCATCGTGCCGCATCCCTCGTTCGAAAAGAGTTCGAGGAGGAGGGAATTCTCACGGGTGCCGTCGATGATGTGGGTGCGTGAGACTCCGCGGAGCACCGCTGACATACACGCTTCGATCTTCGGTACCATACCGTCTTTTATCACACCTTCTTTTATCATCTGCTTAAGGGTGTCGATATCGGTGTAGGAAATGAGGCTTGAGGGGTCTTTCCGATCGCCGAGCAGCCCCGGCACGTTCGTCATCAGAACAAGCTTCGCTGCCGATACTGCGCGCGCAAGCTCCGCTGCAATTGTGTCGGCGTTGATGTTATAAATCGCGCCATCCTCGCCGATTCCGAGGGAACAGAGCACGGGGATCATGCCTTGCGAAAGAAGCGACTGCACGAGCGCGGGGTTAACGGAAACGATATCCCCCACATGCCCGTAATCAACAGTGACCGTGTCGCCGGTGTCGGTCGTGACCTTCGTCGGTGGGCGTTTCTCAGCGATGACGGTACTTCCGTCAGCGCCCGAGAGCCCCACCGCGAGCGCTCCGTGGGTCTTTAAAGCCGCCACGATGTCGGTGTTAAGAACGCCATTAAACGCCATCTTTGCAGCGCGCAGGGTGGGGGAATCGGTGATACGCCGGCCTGCGACCTTGTGAGGTTCGATCCCGAGTTCGCTGAGGAGCTCGTCCATCTGAGGGCCGCCGCCGTGAACGAGCACAACCTTTATCCCCATGTGATGAAGAAGGCTTATCTGCTCGGCTATGCCGCTAAGATAGCTGCCGGAACAGATCTCTCCCCCGATCTTTACGACAAAGGTTTTACCGACAAACTCCCTGACGTAGGGAAGAATCTCTGTGAGCGCTTTCATCCGATCCATACTAATCCCTTTGGTTCTACGATAGATACGAGGCGATAAGCGCCTTAGCAACGTGGAGTCGACACTCCGCCTGATCAAAAACGATCGATTGGGCGGAATCCATCACCTCATCGGTGACCTCTTCGCCCCGGTGGGCAGGGAGGCAGTGCATAAACACCGCATCTTTTCCCGCGCCGGCCATAAGCGAACCGTTCACCTGATATCCGCTGAACGCCTTCACCCGCGCCTCACGCTCAGCCTCTTGGCCCATCGACGTAAAGGTATCTGTATATACCACATCGGCGTTCCTCACCGCCTCAGCAGGGTCGCTGCCGGCGAGGAATTTGGCGCCGCTCCCCTTCGCAAGAAATTCGCCGACCTTTTGCTCGACGAGTGGTATCTCGTAACCTTTCGGGGTGGCGATGCGGAAGTTTATCCCGCTCATAAGACAGATCTGCATAAGCGAGGTAGCGACGTTATTGCCATCGCCCACGAAGGCGACGGTTGTTTCGCTCGGATCTTTCTTTATCACCGTCTGAATCGCCATGAGATCCGCGAGCGCTTGGGTCGGGTGGTGCTTATCGCAGAGAGCGTTGATCACCGGGGTCTTCACCGACTGGGCGATCTCGTCGATCACCTCGTGGTGGTACACCCGGGCGACGATGAGGTCACAAAACCGCTCGAGGTTTCGGGCAATATCGGGGATCGATTCCCGTCCCCGTTCGTTGCCACCGCTTGCAAGGATCTGAGAGCTCGACAGAAACACCGGCTGTCCCCCGAGGTAGTGGGTGGCCACCTCGAAAGCCACTTTTGTACGGAGCGAGGGCTTCTCAAAAACGAGGGCCACGACCTTTCCGTCGAGGAGGTTCTCGCGTCGAACTCCCTCGTCGTGCTTACGCTTAAAGCTAAACGCCTTGCTCAGCACCCGTTGAATATCGAGCGGGGTGAGATCGGTGACCCGGGTCAGACTTCTCTCAAACATATCGTTCCTTAATGAAAAAATTTAGCACTCGCCCGTAAAAGCGCGGTTAAAAATTCATCACAGTGGGCCTGGGAGATAGTAAGAGGGGGGATAAGTCGAAGCACTTTTGAGTCCTCAGATGAGCCAACGATGACCCCTTCCTCAAGGAGTGCTGGGATTAGTTTCTTCGCCTCGCAGTCGAACGCAAGGCCGATAAGAAGCCCGATACCCCGTACCTCGGTGAGGTGTGGAATCGAGAGCGATTGAATCGAGGCAGCAAGATAGCTACCGAGCTCTTTGGCACGGGCGCCGAGGTTCTCCTTGAGGATCACCTCGATACTCGCCTTGGCCGCAGCACACGCTATCGGGGAGCCGCCGAAGGTGGCGCCGTGCTCGCTGAGCCCGATTTTATCAGCGATCGCTGGGGAGAAAAGTACGGCGCCCATCGGCACGCCACTCGCGATCCCTTTGGCACAGGTGATAAGATCGGGGATCACACCGAACGTCGCCCCGAAAAACGGAGCGCCCGTTCGGGCGAAGCCTGTTTGCACCTCATCGAACACGAGGACGATGCCGTGCTTGTCGCAGAGCGCTCGAAGGTCACGGTAGTATTGGGGGGACGCCATCTTCACCCCTGCCATACTTTGGACCGGCTCAAGGATTATCGCCGCCACATCGCCGTTCGCCCGCGCGATTTCATGTTCGATACTTGGAATGGAGCCGAATTCGGCGTACGCGGTGCCCGGCATGAACGGGGGGAAAATGCGGTATTTCTCGAACCCGGTGATACTCATCGAGCCGTAGGTGCGGCCGTGAAAGCCCTCGAGCATGCTGATAACTCTAGTCCTCCCGGTGTGCTTCCGCGCGGCTTTTATCGCGGTTTCATTGGCCTCCGCACCGGAGTTGCAGAAAAATACCTTCGACATCCCGTTGGCGGCGAATTCGATGAGTGCTTTCGCCGCAGCGGCACGGGTGTCGTTATAGACGATGTTCGAATAAAAGATGAGCTGTTCAGCTTGGTGCTTAATCGCCGCAACGACGTGTGGGTGGCAGTGTCCAGTGACCGTAACACAGTGGCCCCCGTAGAAGTCGAGGTATCGTTTACCGGCGGAGTCGTACACGTAGGCTCCTTCGCCCCGCGTGAGCGCCATCGGAAATTTAGCGTACGTCTTTAACTGGTACGTATCTTCGTCGTGCTTTATCTGTGAGAATTCGAGTTCCATTCAGGCTCCATTACGGGAAGAGAGGTGGCGTAAGCAGGCCGGTGGTGGCGGGGAGGCCACACATGAGGTTCGCGCATTGAATTGCGTTACCCCCCGCGCCTTTTACGAGGTTATCGAGGGTGCTCACCACGACCGCGGTCGAACCAGCGCGGTGCACCGAAATATCAACGAAGTTTGAACCCCTGACCTCAAGGGTACGGGGAGTCTCTTCGCGGATCCGAATGAAGGGATTATTCTCGGCAAACGCGGCGTAGAGAGCGTTGATATCGGCATCGGGATCGCTAAGCTCGACAAACGAGGTGGCGAAGATGCCCCGTGAAAGCGGCCCTGAGATCGGAACGAAGTCTATCGCCACCGGATCTCGCCATTGGGAGAGGGTCGCCTCGATCTCAGGAACGTGGCGGTGTTTTAAGATCTGGTAGGCGCTGAGCGAATCGTTCCGCTCCGGGTGGTGAGTTTTTTGGTTCGCGTGAGCGCCGCTCCCTGACGATCCGGTGATGGCAGCGATATTTACCCGCCCTGCGATAAGCCCCGCTTGTGCGAGGGGGGCGAGGCCTAGGATGATACAGTGGGCGAAGCACCCCGGATTAGCGATGAGGGAGCTGCTCGCTATTCTTTCCGCGCAAAGCTCCGGGGTCGCGTAAACCGCATCCTTCAGGAGCTCTGGAGTAGCGTGGGGATGTTTATAGGTTTGTGTGTACGTTTCGCTATCAAGCCGAAAATCGGAGCCGAGGTCGATAATTTTAAGCCCTGGGCGCTTGGCGCGAAGCTCCGGCACGATATTCATCGATTCGCCGTGGGGGACGGCGAGAAAGACGATATCGAGATCGGTAGGTACCGCTGCACGGTCCGAGAAGGGAAGATCATAGACCCCGCGGAGCGCGGTGTGAAGAGAGCTCACCGGCTTTCCCTGGTGCTCTCGCGAGGTAACCCAGGTGACCTTAAACTGGGGATGCAGCGCGAGGAGCCGTAAAAGCTCCAAGCCTACATATCCTGATGCACCAACGATACCGACGTTCATTGCTCTCCCCCAAAGACCTTTGCGGCCACCGCTTGCCCGAGCGCCTCGGAATCCTTGATCGCGTTAAATGCGAAGCGGTGAAGCTTCTCGTTGATGAACTTCTTCCCGACGAGATTGTCGGTGGCGGGGCCGCAGATAACGTCTATCGGGGGGCATTTCCCCTCGAGAAACTGAACGGCGCCCCACGCTCCTACCTGGTCGTTGGCCGAGAGAACGTGGGCCTTCACATGCGACATGAGCTGCGTGTCGGAGAGGAGGTTCATCACGCCGTACTCCCCCATGATACCGTCCCCGAGCTCGAGGACGATGCAATCCGGGTTCATCGCGGTAAGGCTTGTTACGATCCCTTTCGCCGCTTGGACCACGTTGTTTGGGGTTGTGCAGACGATCCCGGCATCGGTGAAGTCGTGGATAGCAGCCGCGCCGAAATCAAGCATCTCCAGGGTGTCGCGCCGCAGGCTGATACCTGACAGCTTCGCCGCAACCACTTTTTTCCCGGAGTGAGAGAGCTGTTTTACGATCTCGCACGCAGCTCGGGTCTTACCCGCACTCATACACGTCCCGGACACGATAACGAGGGGGGCAGCGTGGGTGAGGCTCTCAGTCGGCTGCACCGGACCGTTATGAATACTCGCTGGCTTTCCGATCCGATGCTGGAACGAGGGAAAATAGAGCACCGCTCCTAAAACCTCAACGTCGATCGGTTTGCCGAGCTCCGGGTTGTCGCTGGTGCAGGTGCCAAGCACCGCCCCGAGGTTCAGGATTTGGATAACGTCGCCGACTTTGAGGGATTCGGGTACGACGCCGCTGTAGCCTTTGAGGGCGTTCCGTGCGCCGAGTACGCCGGCGATAATGTCGCCTTTGCAGATTCTGCTCATCCGACCGGGGATGAGCTCCACGGTATTGTAGACACTCTTTTCAGCAAGGGCCTTTACCGCGATAACGTAACCCTCTTTAGAGATGATCTCATCGGTGACTGTCACTTCCCGTTGAAGATTTGCATTTCGGGTTGAGGAGGCGATCTTATCGATCTGAATCTTATTCATCGTGAGCTGTCCTTCGCTACAAACTTAAAAAGAGTTACAAGTCCCCGTCGAGACTCAAGACCCGCATCGCGCGCGCCGCGTCTTTTTCCTCGATAATCACCATGAGGTCGGTCCAGCAGCTCATCTCCTCCCAGACGTTAATCGAGTTATCGGCGAGGAGGCCGTAAATAAACGAAACGACCCCGGGGGTGGTTTCGATCTTCTCATCAAAGATCATGGTCAGCTGCGCAAGGTCCTCGTTGATTTTTTTTATCTTTCCCCGAAACGCTTCTTTAAGGTCGGAGACGTAGTCGGAGTTCGAGATGATCGTGATGACCTCTTCCCCCTCGATAAGGTGGAAATCCCCTCGGTCCTTCTTAATTGTTTTCTGTAGGTCGTATACCCGTTCAAAATCTGAGGGTTTCTCAACGATAGCGACCATCATCTTGTTGCGCAGGCGAATCTTCGCTCGCTTGAGAAGAGAAATAATTCGTTTCTCCTGGGGGAGCTGCTCTTTAATCATCGCGTGCTGCCGTCGGCAGGCTATAAGGACCGCATCAAACTTCTCAACGCTCCGAGCCTCGCAGATTAGTCGCGCAAGCGCTGAGTAATTGACGAGCCCACGGCGCAAGCAGTCCTTGATACTCGGGTGCTCCGAGATAAACCGTTGGGTGATCGACATGACGCTGGACATGAGCAGCTCCTTTCCTTATCAACGATGCCATAGCTATTGGACAGATCAACCGTCTAATAGAACATTATGTCCGAAAACGGACAAGAAAGTCTAATAAAGTTTCAAGCCCGACAAAATGTAGTTCGCGCGTATTGATCGGTGGGTGGGAGGGGTGGGAGTCTAGAAGTACGTCATTTTTTCTTTTCGGGAGTACTTTCCATGAACGCGTATCACAAAGTTTCTTCGTACGAGGGCAAAGTCGGCGATGTTAAAAAAGTCGTCTTACTCTATTCAGGTGGGCTCGACACGAGCTGCATCCTGAAGTGGATTCAAGATAAGTACAACGCCGAGGTTGTGACGCTCACGTTGGACCTTGGGCAGCAGGTCGATGACCTCGAGAAGATTAAGGCGAAGGCGCTGAAGCTCGGTGCGAAGGCAGCCTACGTTTTGGACCTGAAGACCGAGTTCGCCGAGCGGTACCTAGCCCGGGCTATTAAGGCGAACGGCACCTACCAGAACGATTACTATATCAGCACGATCTCGCGATACCTGATGGCCGAGAAAGCGATCGAGATCGCCGATAAAGAGGGCGCTGACACGATTGCGCACGGGTGCACCGGAAAGGGGAACGATCAGGTGCGAATTGAGGCGACGGCGTTGGCGCTTCGGCCAAACATTAAGATCATCGCTCCGGTCCGCGAATGGGCGATGGGGCGTGAGGAGGAGCTTGCGTACGCGAAGGAGCATGGGATCGAGGTCGTGCAGCGGCCTGACTTTCCGTACTCAAGCGACGATAATATGTGGGGTATCACCTGGGAGTCGGGTGAGATCGAGCACATGCACGAAGTGCCGAAGACGGAGAAGTTTCTTACGGTGAGTTCGATCGAGGATGCGCCGGATGCCGCGGAGATCGTTGAGGTGGGCTTTGTAAAGGGGCTCCCGAAGACGATTAACGGTCAGGAGATGAAGCTTGCGAACCTGATTCAAGAGGCGAATAAGATCGGGGCGAAACACGGGGTCGGGGTCCACTACATGGTCGAGGACCGGGTGGTGGGACTCAAGATCCGGGGGGTCTACGAGCATCCGGGGGCGGAGATCCTTATAAAGGCGCACCAGAAGCTTGAGATGTTGGTCTCGACCCGGATGGAGAACGAGTTTAAGCCGCTGATCGATAAGCGATGGGCAGAGCTCTGCTACGGGGCGATGTGGCTTGATCCGCTGATGGACGATCTCCATGCGTTCTGCGATAAGTTGAACGAGCGGGTCACCGGCACGGTCAAGGTAAAGCTCCACAAAGGGAAGGCCGATGTGGTGGCGCTCCAGTCGGAGTATGCGCTGTACGACTCGAAGCTCGCGACGTTTAACAAAGATATGTCGTTTAACCAGAACTGCTCGCCAGGTTTTATTGAGGTGTATAGCCTCCAGATGAAGCTCGCGCAGCAGATGAAGGGAAAGTGGACCAAGTAACACGGGGAGGAGCGCGATGAAGCTCTGGGAGGTCAGCTCCGATAGTTCGAGCGACAAAGCGCTCCTCGCACTCGTTGAGGAGTATACGGTCGGGGATGATTTTATCGTCGACCGGGCGCTTGTGCCGTGGGACTGCTACGGCTCGATGGCCCACGCAACGATGCTGGGGGCGATCGGGGTTTTGAGCGCCGCTGAGGTCGAGGCGACCCGCACGGGGCTTCGTGCGGTCCTTGCAGCGCACCTGACGGGGAGTTTCCCGATCGAGCGGAGCGACGAGGATTGTCACACCGCCATCGAGAATTTTCTCGTTAAAACCGTTGGAGAGGTCGGGAAGAAGGTCCACACCGGCCGCTCAAGAAACGATCAGGTGCTAACCGCGCTAAAGCTTTTTATGAAAGGCGAGCTCTACGGTCTTGCGGGAGAGCTCGCGGCGCTCGGTCAGGCGCTTTTGGCCTTTGCCGAACGGAATCCGGTTCCGATGCCGGGCTATACCCACCTACAGAAGGCGATGCCGTCCACGATGGCGCTGTGGGCGGGGAGCTTCGCTGAAGGGGTGTGCGATTCCTTGAAGTATCTCGTCGATACAGTGGGGCTTATCGACTCGTCACCGCTCGGGAGTGCGGCGGGGTACGGGGTGATATTTCCGCTTGATCGGGAGATGACCGCGAAGCTCTTGGGCTTCGAGCGGGTGCAGCGGAACGTGATGTACTGCCAAAACATGCGCGGACGAAACGAGGCGCTCGTACTCGGTCTTCTGACCCATATCGCGCTCGATCTAAATAAAATCGCCACCGATTTGGTATTTTTTGCGCAGCCTGAGCTTGGATTTGTGAAGCTTCCGAGTGAGTTCTGTACCGGCTCCTCGATAATGCCGCAGAAAAAGAACCCCGATGTCTTGGAGCTTATGCGGGCCAAGGCAAAAGAGGTCGCGGCGCTCCAGATGCAGGTCGTACTGAACGTGTGTGATCTCCCGTCGGGATATAATCGCGATTTTCAGCTCGCTAAAAAGCCGCTGATGCGCGGTTTCGAGATAGTGCGTCAATCGATAAAGCTCACGACCCATCTAATCGAGCGGCTCGAGGTCGATGCGGTGCGGTGTCGGGCGGCGTGCACCCCGGAGCTCTTTGCGACCGATATCGCGTACGAGCAGGTAAAAGCTGGGATAAGCTTTCGAGATGCATATCGCGCGGTGAAAGCGGAGGGAGCTCAGGGAGCAGCTCTTGAGCCCGCGCCGTATATCGAAGCGAAGCGCTCGATCGGAGCTCCCGGTAATCCGGGGCTGGCGATTACCTCCCAAGAGCTTGAGGGAGCTGCCGAGACCATCGCTGCAGCTGAACGGAGATTCCGTTCGGCGCTGAGCGCCCTCTTCTAGGCGCCATTCTAACCGCATCGATATGCGTGGAAGCGCCGCCTTGAAAGGCATCTTCGCTAAAGATTCCTGACTGTTAGCGACAAAAAGCCGTGCCCCACCGTGGCTCCGGGAACTATTTCATTTTTCCCCGGTCTAACCGTATGAGGTCGCAGGAGATGGGCGATGAGGTTGGCTGGTTACATCGCGTGGGGATGGGGAGTATAAAAGCGAACGTGACAGAAGAATCTACCCCAACTCACTGCGGGAATGCGGCGGACGAAGAGCTGATCAGAAGGATTGTTGGTGGGGCGAGGGAGGATTTCGCTGTGCTTGTTGAGCGCTATCAATCGCTGATTTTCTCGATGATTATGCGGCAGGTTGGGTCGCGTGACATCGCGGAT
>JBJOHD010000238.1:0-19418 GCA_046047875.1 Pseudomonadota bacterium
AGCGCCGACCGCCTGCTAAGTCACTATTTTCACACAACAAACAGAGCATTGCGGGATCTACAGTCGGACAGAAAACGTAGCACAAACACTACATTCGAGCTTCCTCGCGGGTAAAATACTCGACCGAAAATGGCGAGGGACTCGCACTTCCACCCCCCTCAAAGAGGGGGTATCGTTGGGGTAAAATTTTAGAAAGCGCTGACTATGTGGCCCCTCGATCATGTTGGAATCGCCGTTCGAAACATCGACGATGCCCTCGCTGAATACCGGAAAAACTTCGGTTTCGCGCTTGATTCGCGTGAGATTATAGCCTCCCAAAGGGTGGAGGTCGCTTTCATCAGGCTTCCGAATACCTTGATCGAGCTTCTCGCTCCGGTCGATGAGACGAGTACACTGGCTAAGTTCCTTCAAAAGAAAGGTCCGGGGCTGCACCATCTCTGCTATCGCGTCGAGGATATCGAGCGCGAACTCAGCCGGCTCTCCGCAAACGGCGTCGAGCTCGTTGATAAATCACCCCGGCCTGGGGCACATCGAACCCGCATCGCGTTTCTTCATCCAAAATCGACGGGGGGGGTTCTCACCGAGTTATGTGAGCATCCGCGCTAGAGCCAAAATCGCAGCAATATCATGTTGTTAGTTTCCTCGTTTGGCTACCCTCCGAAGGGATGATAGAATCCATCGGTTGATACTTCATCCTTGTTGCACCGCTTCAAGAACCGCTTGGGGAATTTTCTATGCGCACACATCTTTACGTTTCGCTTCTCGTCGCTAGCCTAACACTCGGTTCTGCGGTCGATGCGTCCGGGGACTCCCGCGGTCTCGCCGTCACCGAGGCCCGCTCGACCGAGCGGTGCGCGGATCTGATTAAAGAATGCTTCGCGTACGATACGAACGAGAAGTCGAGCTGTTTCCAGGTGTCGTCGAAGCATCCGTTCTGCGTCGACTCGGAGCTCGGAATGCTCGCCGGTAAACGCTGGACGATGTCGCCCGAAACCGACTTCCGTGAATCGTCGCCCGCGTTAACGGGCCCCCGATTTATCAACGGCGAATGTGTTGCTAATTTTGACTCGCAGTGGTCGGGACATCTCATCGGCGGAACTCTCTCACGCGAGGTAATCCGTCAGCTCGATGGAGTCCTGGATAGCTGCGCGAAAGCTCCGGCGAACGAGATCTTCCGGCCGTAGAAACACCGCGCCGGACACGCTCGCGGACTCAACATTCCTTGAAGTCGATCTGTGGTAGAAATCTTATCTGCATCACCCGCCAACCTTGAGCGGGCCGCTCTGGCGTTACGCGCGGGGCAGCTGGTCGCTTTCCCCACCGAGACGGTGTACGGACTTGGAGCCAATGCGCTCGACGAAGCTGCCGTTCAGCGGATCTATAGCGCCAAGGGACGCCCGGCAAAGAATCCGCTTATCGCTCACATCGCGGCGGTGGAGGATCTTTCCCGTGTTGCTGTTGTACCCCCCGAGACCGCGATTGCAGACCGGCTTCAGCGGCTCGCTCCGCTCTGGCCGGGACCGCTGACCGTTGTTCTCCCTCGAAATCCAGTCGTTCCCGCGATCGTCTCTGCTGGACTCTCCTCAATTGCAGTTCGAATCCCGAGTCATCCGATCGCACGGGAGATCATAAAACTAGCCGGAGTTCCGGTCGCCGCACCGAGCGCTAATCCCTCGCGGTACGTCAGCCCAACGACCGCCCACCATGTCGTGGAGGGGCTCGGCGATACGATCGATTACATCATCGACGGAGGGGGGTGCTCGGTGGGAATTGAGTCAACGATAGTGTCGCTCGTTCATCCCCAACCAACGGTGCTGCGCCATGGAAGCATAACGCTCGAGGATCTCCGCGCGATCCTCGGAGAGGTAGATGAAATTGGGGTAACAACGGACGGGGCGGAAGCGCTTCCCTCCCCCGGCCTGCTGCGGCAGCACTACTCACCGCGAACACCGCTTGTCTTTGAGGGTGAGTGCGATCCCGCAGCATATCCCCGCCGAGCCGCATTGATCACCTTCGCACCCCGTGCGGCAGCCTCTCAGACCGATTTTGCGGCGATACGCTCGCTCTCGCCCCAAGGAGATCTGACTGAGGCGGCGCGCACGCTCTTCGCCACCCTTCGAGAGCTCGACAACGGTGACTACGACATCATCGTCGTCGAGCCGTGCACCCGAATAGGCTTAGGTCGGGCTCTGATGGATCGCCTCAGCCGCGCGGCTTCTCAGAGCGATTCAGGCCGATAAAGCCGCTCGTCGAACCCTTGTCAGGAGCGATCGGATCGTCCAATCTAGAGGGAGTATGCAGGAAACACCGCTCCCACCCCTCAAAGATTCGATCATCGGGGTCGAATGCAAGCTCCTCAGATCGCACGGAGACGATCGGGGCTTTTTTCGTGAGATCATACGCTTTAGTGATCCGTTCTTCTCCACGCGCGATCGATTCGCGCAATGGAGCCATAGCCGGATGACCAAGAACGTGGTCAAAGCGTGGCACTATCACCACGTCCAAACCGACTGGTGGTACGTCCCGATCGGGCAGATCGAAACCGTGTTATTCGACAACCGCACCGAGAGCCCCACCTTCAAAAAGAAACTCGTTTTTCGGATGGGCGATCCCACTCGCTTTGGCGAGGACACCTTCCCCATGTGTGTCCATATCCCGCCGGGGGTTCTCCATGGATGCAAGGTATTAAGCGAGGAAGCCCACCTTTTCTACATAACGTCGGAGATTTACGATCCGAACGAGGAGGGACGTTTCCCCTTTGATTCGCCCCTCGTGGGCCATTCATGGGGTCCTGATGTGATCGTGGCCGACAACGACCGGAGAACGTTCGAACCGATTCGTTCACGCAGCCCCCTCAGCCGATGATTTGGAGAGCGTGACTCGACGTAAGGCAGCCTCCCCTTAGCGGCTGACGGAGCGCATACGCCGCTCGTAACAGCTCGCCAGAACTCAGTATAAAAATGAGCGCGATCAGCTCGTTAGCCTTAAACTTCGGGGCGTGTTCCGCCGATATCCCCTGTGCACGGCGCAAACGGGGCGAGGCTCCGCGCCGCTGGCATTAAAGGACGCAGACATCTATGGCTTGGAAATCACCCTTCATCATCTATCGAATCTCCGCCGAGGGTAAACTTACTGAGGTTTTTCGGTGTGAGGATCTCAAGAAAGCCAAGTACTGGCTCTCATACATCGCTGAGCCTGGAGATGTGTTATGCAAGACTCCGGTTCATCCAAAACACTCACAGTCTTCAAATGCAGCTGAGTATTGGAGCCATAAGGTCCAAAGCGGCAATGCGGTCAGCGACGAGAGTCTGTGGAGGAAACTCATCGCGGCAAAGGGCGAAGTTGGACCTTTCCCCGACGATGAGTCGGCTTCCGCATAGAGGGGGCTCCAGCATCTCCGCCGCCCCGCCTCACGCTATCCTTGACAATACAGTCTTCCGACCTAAGGATGGTGCTGTCGGCTCCTTTTTAGGGACGCTGAGAAGATCGATCTCTAAGGAACTATGGCCCTCGACGCAGAGCGACTCCGCCTCCAACAAGACGAAACCCGGGAAGAGAACTGGAAACGATGGGGCCCGTACCTATCGGAACGCCAGTGGGGAACCGTGCGTGAAGACTACTCACCCTTCGGGTCGTGTTGGGACTATTTTACCCACGACCACGCGCGGAGCAGGGCGTACCGCTGGGGTGAAGATGGACTGCTCGGCATCTCCGATCGCCAGTGCCGTCTTTGCTTCGCGGTAGCGCTCTGGAACGGCAAAGATCCGATCTTGAAAGAGCGGCTCTTTGGCCTTACCGGAAGCGAGGGAAATCACGGCGAAGACGTTAAGGAGCAGTATTACTACCTCGAATCGCTCCCCACCCACAGCTACATGAAGGGGCTCTATAAGTACCCGCAGAGCGAATTCCCGTACAGCCATCTTGTGGATGAAAGTCGGCGGCGGAATCGCGAGGCCCCGGAGTTCGAACTTCTCGACACCGGCATCTTCGACGACAATCGTTACTTCGACGTTTTTCTCGAATACGCCAAGGGCTCAGCGAACGATATCCTGATAAAAGTCACGGCGCATAATCGCGGCCCGGAAAAGGCGGTGCTTCACCTTGTGCCGACGTTGTGGTTTCGAAACTCGTGGTCATGGGGCCGCACCGGGGAGGGATACACCACCCGACCCGCTATCTCCCTCCGTGACGGAACCTCCTTTACGACGAAACACGATACCCTTGAGCCGTTCGTCCTGAGCATCGATCCGAGTTCGCTCTCAACTCCGCCAACCCCGCTCTTTACAGAAAACGAGACCAACATCGAGCGGATCTTTGGGAGCCCGATGAGCACGCCGTATGTGAAAGACTCCTTTCACGAGTACATCGTGCACAACCGCACCGAGCGGGTAAATCCAGCGATGTGCGGGAGCAAAGCGGCTTTTCATACCGTCGTCGAGATTCCGGCGGCAGGATCGATCGAACTGCGCTTACGACTCTCCCCTGCAGATCGTGTCCCACCCCAGTCGTTTGGTCGCTCGTTCGAGCAGATATTCGAGAAACGCCGCAAAGAGTGCGACGACTTCTACGCGACCGTGATCCCTGCAAAGCTGTCTCCTGACGAGCATAAAATCAATCGACAAGCGTACGCCGGTCTTTTGTGGTCGAAACAGTTCTATCACTACTCGGTGCGTGAATGGCTCGAAGGCGATCCAACCCAACCGGCGCCCGCAGAGAGCCGCAAGAGGGGCCGCAATATCGATTGGAAGCACCTCTATAACCGCGATATTATCTCGATGCCCGATAAGTGGGAGTACCCGTGGTACGCCGCATGGGATCTCGCATTCCACACGATTCCATTCGCCCGAGTCGATTCTGATTTCGCGAAGCAGCAGCTCATCTTGATGCTGCGTGAATGGTATATGCACCCGAACGGCCAGATGCCGGCCTATGAGTTCGCTTTTTCCGATGTGAATCCTCCGGTACACGCCTGGGCGTGCTGGCGGGTTTATAAGATGACCGGGAAGAAAGGCACCCGGGATCGTGTCTTCCTCGCGCGGACGTTCCAAAAGCTGCTCCTCAACTTCACGTGGTGGGTAAACCGCAAAGACATCGAGGGGAAGAACCTTTTCTCAGGGGGCTTTCTCGGTCTCGATAATATCGGGGTGTTTGATCGGGGCCAGCCGCTCCCTGAGGGGGGGCACCTCGAACAGGCCGATGCAACGGCGTGGATGGCGTTCTTCTGTGCGACGATGCTGGCGATGGCCCTCGAACTCGCCGATGAGGATCCGGCATACGAGGATGTCGCCTCGAAATTTTTCGAGCACTTTATCGCGATTACCGATGCGATAAACACGTTTGGAGGCACCGGTCTTTGGGATCAGCTCGATGGCTTTTACTACGACCAGCTTCACTCTAAGGATACCGCGATTCCGTTACGGATTCGCTCTCTTGTAGGGATAATTCCGCTGCTTGCCGTTGAGGTCATCGACGATCGGGTTCTGGAGCGTCTCCCCGGATTCATGCGCCGAATGGAGTGGTTTTTACGGGAACGCCCTGAGTTGGCGCGGCATATCTCGTACCTGGAGCATCATCCTGAGGCCACCTCGGGCCGGAGCCTTCTTGCGGTGCCGTCGCGGGAGAGGCTCGAGCGGATGCTGCGGTATATCCTCGATGAGAATGAGTTTCTCTCTCCCTTCGGTCTTCGCTCCCTCTCGAAGATCCACGCGGCGTATCCGTATCTTCTTAAACTCGGAAAAGAGGAATACCGCATCGATTACAGTCCGGGTGAATCGACGACGGTGCTGTTCGGGGGAAATTCGAATTGGCGGGGGCCGGTATGGTTTCCGATTAACTATCTGTTCATCGAGGCGCTGGAGCGCTACCACCATTACTACGGGGATAGCTTCAAGATTGAGTGTCCGACCGGCTCGGGACGACTCAAGAATCTCAGTGAGGTGAGCCAGGAGCTGAGCGCGCGGATGTGCCGCCTCTTCGTCGCCCAGGACAACGGGGCGCGCCCGTGCCACGGCGTCGACAAGCGGTTCGCTGAGGACCCGGCATGGCGGGATCTCGTTCTCTTCTACGAATATTTCCACGGCGACAACGGCCGGGGCTACGGGGCGAATCACCAAACCGGATGGACCGCCCTTGTCACCCGCCTCTTTGAGCGTACGGAATGAACTCCGCGGCGAGAGCAGCGCTCCTCGACGCCCTTGAGGGCTTTACGTTAAAATATCCGCGGCGTTCGGTCGCGGACACTATCCGCCGATTTGTCGAGACAGAGGAGCAGTGGTGGTGTCGTCACAACACGCGAGGACATATCACCGCGTCAGCATGGATAATCTCCCCCGACCGCGATCAGGCGGTCCTGGTCCATCATCGGAAACTCCTGCGGTGGCTTCAGCCGGGCGGGCATATCGACGGGGACGCATCGGTCTTTGAGGCGGCGCTCCGGGAAGCGCGCGAAGAGTCGGGCCTCACCTCCCTTCAGCCGCTGCCGAGCGGGATCTTTGATATTGATATCCATACTATTCCAGCGCGGCCAGACTTTCCGGCGCACGATCATCTCGATATCCGCTTCGCTCTCGAGGGAGATCCGACGGAGCCCCCCACATGCAGCGCGGAATCGAACGACGTCCGCTGGTGGCCGCTGCATGCGCTCTCCGATAGTGTCACCGATACCTCAGTGCTCCGTATGGTCGAACTGAGCCGATCACTATGACGCTGCCCTCTCTCGCACATATCGGTATCGTTGCGTGCGGAGGCGCAGCTGGCTCGGCGATGCGCTTCATGGCGAGCGCGATGGTTGCCGGGCTTTTCCCGGAAAGCCGCTATCCGTGGGGTACGACGTTCGTTAATATCATCGGATGTGCCCTTCTCGGATTTCTCGTTGAGCTCTTCTCCGCCCGTTTCGCCGTCTCCCTCGAGATGAAGCTCTTTCTCCTCACCGGCTTCCTCGGGGGATTTACGACTTTTTCCGCATTCGGATTGGAAACAGCCACCCTCCTCAGAAGCGGGGAGTTTTTTACCGCCGCCCTTTCAGTTTTACTGCAGGTAGTCCTCGGCTGCGGGGCGGTGTTTTTGGGGGGTGCTCTCACCCGGATTCTTCCGTGAGTCGATCGGTGAATTACCTATTCTCATGGTAAACCCGCTCCCCCTCAGCTATACTATCGGTAGTAGGTTCGACGCGCGGCGTTCAGCACCTCTGCCGAGTGCCGCTGAAAAACCTCTGCTTTTCCGAGGATATTCGGGTGTTCGAGTCGAAGACCGACCGTAGCCGTATCGCCGCAGCCCAGGCTGGAGTGCGTGACACGCGGCGCGAAATCTCCCCCACTGACCGGGTTGAGGCGGTTCGACGGGAGCTCCCGATTTGGGCCCGCCGCGCCCAGGTAGGGGAGAGCGATGGCCGTCTCACGGTGATCCTCGACGACGAGTGCTCGGCTGCTCCCAGCAAGATTGCGGAGCTCCAGAGGAGTATTCAGGGGGCGGTTCCGGGTGAGATCACCGTTGAACGCTCGCTTCGCTATCAACACATCTACGCCCTCATCGCAGACTTTATCGGCCGCAATCCAGAGCTGCGGATAAAAATCGACAGCCATGCTCCGCTCGTCTATGTGATAGTGCCGAGCGGACACTACCCCCGCTCTGAAGATTTTCGCGCCTCGATCGAAGCCACCTGCGGACTCCGCACATGCCTCGTCTTGTCCGACCCAAGCCATAAGCCGATCGTTCTCCTTCCTCCCCCATCCGAGCGGGCGATACAAACCTCGATCGAGAAAACCCATCTCCGTATGGTGCGGCGTCAGATTGCAGCGCTCGTACCGGAGGGGTGGCGCGCCTCGGTCGATGTTACCCCCGCGGGGGTCTCGATAGTCTACGCGGGGATGCTGCGTTCGTGTCAGGAGGAGGAGCGCATCCGCATCAAGGCTCAGGATGTGACGAGTCTCCCTATCTCGATCACCCCCCACACGCGGCGAGACAACCTTCAAGACGCACTCCTTTCAACGGTACCGGAGGGAATCGAGGTGTGGCGTACCTCATTCTATAATTTTAACCTGCGAAGCCACGAATACCGCTGCGCTGTCGTACAGATTCACATTCCGGCGGGTCGCGATAGCGAGGCGCTCGCATGGCGTCTCGGGCTTGAAGAGCGCTTTGGAGTGCACCTTGTCTTGCAGCCGGAGCGAGTCTCCTTTTCGCTAAGTAGGCAGTTGAGCTACCTTGCTGATGATCGCGGGGTCATCTCCTCGGCGGGCTCGGTGCGTGATCTTATAACCAACCTTAATGGACGTGCCCCCGCTGCCGATCCGGCAGCCCCCGGAGTTTCTCGACTCGGGCCTGTGATGGATCTTCGCGGGCTTGGTTTCCTTACATTCGATAGCGTTGGGACAAAGGAGCCCGAGGATGCACTCTTCGCTGAAGCGCTGCCCGACGGTGGAACGAAACTTTTTGTGAGCTTCGCGGATGTCTCACGGGAGGTTCCACCGAGCTCGAAGCTCGCCCGCCACGCCCGCCGCGCCGGGTTTTCGCTCTACGCTGGAAACACCGCGGTACCGATGCTCGGTGAGGAGCTGACCTATGACCGTCTCTCACTCACTCCCGGCACGGAACGACTCGCGTGGACCGTCGAGATGGAGATCTCTTCCCAGGGAAAGATTCGCCGATACGATTTTTATCGAGCGCTTATCAAGGTCGCAGCGGGCTATACGCATGCCGACTTGGGAAGCGAGGAAGGGCGTGCTGGTATCCATGACCGGCCGATGTTTGAAGAGCTTCAACAGGTCGCCAAACTCCTTGAGCATCGGGGCCTCCGTTTTCGAGGACTGCTGAAAGCTGAGCCGGAGACACCAAGCGATCGGATCGTCGGTGCATGCATGGTCGCAGCCCGCGAGCGGATCGCTCATTTTTTTGCGAGTCGGGGTATCGCCGTGCCGTTTCGGGTACACGGCCCCCCGGGTTCCCGACAGCGTGATCACTTTGTCAAAACGGCACGGGCGCTCGGTATCAAGGCACGGAGCGATGATTTCGGGGACCCCGAACGCTTCTCCGATCTCTTAGATTCCGTCGAGCAGCACCCGGGGGGACGTCACCTCTTTCACGAGATCCTCGATGCCCATCTCCAACGGGCGCGATTTAGTCGTTATCGAGCGCCACACATCGGAGCGAAATGCGAGCAATACACAGAGATTAAGGGTTTACGCAGCTATGCGGGGCTTCTTACCCAGTGGCAGGCCGATCGCTTTTTTTCCTCCGGACAACCCCTTCTGTCGCACACCGCGATGGAGCGGGAGGTTCGGCACCTCAACCGGAAAGCGCGGAGCGCTGGGCAGAATACCCAACGGCTCGCGATGCTTCAGAGAATTGAGGAGCGTCTCAATGCAGAGCGTGGCCCCCTTGAGGCCGTGGTAGAAGAGGATCGACGGGGAGAGCCGTTGCTATACGTTCCGGCGCTGTCAACTCTCGGTATGCCGCTCGGATTTACCCGTGAGGAGCTCCCGATCGGAGCCCGACTCACTGTGATACTCGCAGGATACCATGTGCGCTCGATGCGCTACGCCTTTATGCCGGCCCGTACCGACACGCTATCCCTCGGGAGCGAGCTGCGGCTGATGAGGACTCCTGATCTGGCGCTGCCTAAGGAGCTCCGAAGCTCCGATCTTTGACCATATCTATCGAATTCCTCTCCGTTGAAGATTCGGCGACTGTCGGAGGTGAGAAGACTCCTCCCCGCGGCGGCAACGCTTAATCGGGAGCGCCCCGTCTCCCCGATCTCTTACCGTATCTCCACCCAGAGCGTTTGAGAACCCGTTTCTCCGTGTGCAAAAACCCGCGCCTACTCGGAGCGGGCCCGAAACTATACGAGCATTCTGTAGAGATCGATGGTCTTTGTCGCGGCCGCATCCCAGCGCACCCGGCGGAGCTCCTCACGGGAGCGTTCAACCATCTCCCGCCGCACGTCATCATGGAGAAGTGCGTCGACGATAAGATCAGCCAGCCGATTTGTATCCCAAAAATCAACGGTCAGAGCGCTCTTTAGGACCTCAGCAACACCTGATTGCCGTGAGATAATCACCGGGGTCTCGAAACTAAGCGCTTCGAGTGCGGCGATCCCGAACGGTTCCGAGACAGAGGGCATCACATACAGATCAGCGAGAGAGAATATCTGCTCTACCTCCTGCCCTCTGAGGAACCCGGGGAAATAGAAGTTTTCAGTGAGTCCGAGCTGCTTCACCCGTTCGATCATCCGGGGAAGCATATCTCCGGTGCCCGCCATCACAAACAGGGCATCCGCCACCTGCGGAATAACTTTCGCGGCAGCTTCGACGAAATACTCGGGTCCCTTTTGCTGGGTGATTCGCCCGAGAAATAACACCACGCGGGTGGGCCAGCCCCGGGCACGCCGATACGGCTGGGTTATCTCCGGGGTGTATACCCCGTTGTGCACGACAAAGATCTTGTCGAGGGGGATACCGTAATGCTGATGAATGATTGCACGGCTATAAAAGCTCACCGCGATAACGATATCGGCTTCTTCGAGACCGCGCCGCTCGATCGCCTCGATGCGGGGATCTCCTTTTCCACCCGCCCGATCCACTTCGAGGCTGTGGACATGAACCACGAGGGGCTTGCCGGTCAATCGTTTAATCGCTGCGGCCGCGGGGAAGGTCATCCAATCGTGCGCGTGAATGATGTCGGCCGAGGAGTGCAGCCCCTTTTCGACGACTCGCCGGGTATAACGCGCAACCTCAGATACGATGTCTTTGCCGTAGTGCTCCCGTCCCTCCGCTCCGAGAGCAGCAAGCTCAGCGACGAGATCCCGATCAACCGAGCCGAAACCGGCGCTCAGCTGCTCGGAACGCAGCGCGGCGTAGCTCACCTCGTTCTGATACGGACGCAGGGGGGAATCGATCGGAGTGATAACCACGCTTGACGGGCTTCGGGAGGTTCCCTCGGTCCGGGACCGCCGCCTCTCCTTTGGGGGCGCCATCACCAATTCCATGTGAGGCGCATCCTCACCGCCAAGCAGCCGGGGAACCACGAACTCTATCGAAACCCCTATCTTGGCGAGCGCTCGGGTAAGCCCCTCGCACGCAGTGCCTAAGCCGCCGCTGATATGGGGGGGGTACTCCCACCCCAACATGAGGACCTTCATCGGGGCGACTTATCCACAGGGGTTAAGAACACGTTAAACGCAAAAAAACGTCGATAATTCGGTGGATTATACAGACCACCCCCCAGATTGTCCACACGAACTACCGGATTATTCAACACCGCTAGCGTCGATTCGTAGGAACCGCGCCCCCTCTCGGTCAATTCTGATTGACCTAACAGAGCGGTATGACACACTGACCGGCGATTCCTGACGTAAGGAGCGTCCCGCTTATGCTGCTTGGTGGCGATGTTGGTGGAACCAAAACGAAGTTAGCGCTGTTCGAGCGTACCGCTCACGGACTTGAACGGCGTGTCGTTGAGAAGTTTGAGAGCAAGGCTTTTCCGAGTCTCACGGAGGTCGTACGCCGTTTTCTCGCGAAAAATCCCGAGCGGGTTGAGGCCGCCTGCTTTGGAATCCCGGGGCCGGTCAAGAACGGTGCGGTATGGACACCCAATCTTCCCTGGAAGATGAGCGAGGCCGAGCTCGCAACATCGCTGTGCATACCAAAGGTGCGGCTGGTCAACGACTTGGCAGCAACTACAGCGGCGGTACCCCACCTCTCTCCGAACCAGCTCGCCGTTATTCATGAGGGGATCCCCGATCCGGGAGCCCAAGTTCGAGCGGTGCTTGCTCCGGGTACAGGCCTCGGCCAAGCGTGCCTTTTTACCCATGCTGGGCAGCACCACGTCATCGCCTCTGAGGGGGGCCACGTTGAGTTCGCACCGTGGCACGATGAAGAGGTTGAGCTGATGAAGTTTCTCCGGGCAGAGCTTGGGCACGTGAGTGCTGAACGGGTTATCTCGGGGATGGGACTCGAGAATATCTATCGATTTCTCCGTCATTCCGGTTTCGCCGCTGAATCACCCGCCGTAGCGGAGCTGATGCGTAACGAGCCTCTCCCCGTCGTGATCACCCGGGTGGGACTCGCCGGGGAATGTCCATTATGTGTCAAAGCGCTCGATATGCTGGCGCGGCTCATCGGAGCGCAAGCGGGTAATATCGCCCTCACCTATCTCGCGACGGGTGGAGTTTATCTCGGAGGAGGAATGCCGCCCCGAATCTTAGAAAAGTTAAAGAGCGGAGCGACGGTTCAGGCGTATCACGACAAGGGGCGTCTTAGCGATTTTGTGCGTTCGATCCCCCTCATCGTCATTACCGATGATGAAGCAGCGACGATCGGCACGGGGCACATCGCAGCGCAGCTGTAGAGCGATAAACTCATGGAACTACGGATCGAACGGCCGCTCCTCGGAAATCTCGATGAGAGCTCCTCGCGGGAGTGGCTCGAGACAAACGGGCTCGGCGGCTACTCGAGCTCTTCCCTCGCTGGTGCCCACACCCGGCGCTATCACGGTCTCCTCGTAGCGGCGATTCACCCACCCACCGATCGCGCGGTGGTTCTCTCACGACTCGACGAGACGATTATTGTCGGGGGAAAACGAGAGGAGCTCGGATGCAATTTCTATCCTGGGGCGATTCATCCCCGCGGCTTTGAACTCCTCGACCTATTCGAACGGGGAACGTTCCCCCGATTTACCTTCATCTCAGGAGAGACGACCCTCCGTAAAACAATCGGGATGATACAGGGAGAGAACACGGTCGTTATCGGATACGAGGTGCTCGCGGCGTCAGGAGCGATCACGCTCGAACTTTGTCCGATCCTCGCCGCACGAAACTACCATTCGCTCAACCGGGCGAATTCATATCTCCGGTGGGATCACCGCTGGGAAGATGAACGGCTCACCGTGACGCCGTACGAGGGGATCACGCTCTGTATCGATGCGCCCCAGGGGTCGTTCCATTCTGAGCCGTACTGGCTCTACAACGTCGAGTACCCCGTCGAGCGTCAGCGGGGCTTTGACTTTCAGGAAGACCTCGCCTCGTTCGGTAAACTGACCGTCACCCTTCGCCCGGGCGAGCGGTGGGCCGTCGTCGCTTCGACCGATCGGATACCGCGCCGCGATGGCTGGGAACTTCTTGAGCAGGAGCGGATTCGCCGCGAGTCGCTGGAGAACCGCTTGCCAAACCGGGACCCTGTGCTGTGCGCGCTCGCCCGCGCAGCCGATCAGTTTGTGGTCAAACGGGGAGCTGATCAACGCTCGATCCTCGCTGGATACCACTGGTTTACCGACTGGGGCCGCGACACGATGATCGCCCTGCCCGGCCTCTGCCTCGTCACCCGTCGATTCGACGAAGCGCGATCGATCCTCCGAGTCTTCGCCGAAAGCTGCAGCGAGGGAATGCTCCCCAACCGCTTCCCGGATCATCCCGGAGAACAGCCTGAATACAATACCGCCGATGCCACGCTCTGGTTTTTCGTCGCGGCGCGACGCTACATCGACTATACCAGTGATGAACAATTTCTCCGCGACGAGATCTGGCCGACGCTTCGCCAAATTATCCAGCGGCACGAGGAGGGTACCCGCTTCGACATCAAAGTTGATGAGGACGGTCTTCTCAACGCGGGCAACTCGTCGGTGCAGCTTACCTGGATGGATGCGAAGATCGGGAACTGGGTGGTAACGCCCCGCGCAGGAAAAGCGGTCGAGATAAACGCGCTGTGGTATAACGCCTTGATGATCGCTGCGGAGTTCGCTGAGCGGTGGGGCGATTTGGGTGAGGCGACCGAGCTTCGAAGAAAAGCGGCGCGGACAAAGGAGAGCTTTAATAAATGTTTCTGGAATTCCCAGGTAGGGGCGCTCTACGACTACATCGACGAACGCCACGCCGACGAGGCGATTCGTCCGAATCAGATTATCGCGCTCGCCCTGCCCTACCCCCTTCTCGATGAGGCGCGCGCGTTGAGCGTCGTGCGTATCGTCGAGGAGCGCCTCTACACTCCGGTGGGGCTCCGCAGCCTCGATCCCGCTCATCCGAATTTTCAACCGCGCTACATCGGCTCGCCGTACAACCGGGACAGCGCATACCATCAAGGCACGGTGTGGAGTTGGCTTCTCGGCCCCTATATGACAGCTCTCGTCCGATATCGGGGCGAGGCGGGGAGGATTCGAGTCGGTCAGATAATCGAGCTTTTTAAGCCCCATCTGCTGGAGGGAGGCATCGGAACCGTTTCGGAGATCTTCGACGGCGAGGCACCACACACCCCGCGGGGGTGTATCGCGCAGGCATGGGGTGTTGGGGAGATCCTGCGCGGATACGCGGAGGATTATCTAAGAATCACCCCTCCCACCGAACGCGCCCCTCTCCTGGCTCGCGCCTCGCGGTGGATCTCAGCGATCCTCCCCCGAAATGCCGAAAAAGACGAGGCAAATCAAGCAGCTGGAACTCCCCTCTCGACGACACATCTGAAGCCAAACGGGGCATAACAACGGTATCGAGGTGACGGAACGTCTCCTCCGCTAACGTTTTTAGGAATGCCATGCGCTACGGTCTTCTTTCATTTGCCTTTGCGCTTCTCATGTCGCTCCCAAGCCTTGCCCACGCACAAGGTCTTAACTATGTGGACGAGGCGGGAAACATCTTTTTCGTCGACAATATCGATCAGGTTCCGATGCAGTATCGGAATCAATTTATTGAAGCGAAACCAACCCTCTCCCCTGATTCACGCGCAGGGAAGGAGTATGAGCGCAACCTTAAGCGGCGCCAAATCGAGATAGAACGGGCCAAGAAGAAGAAGGAAAAAGAAGAGGCGAAGAAGAAGAAGCTCGCCGAGAAGGAAAAGAAGAAGAAAGAAAAAGAAGCGGAAAAAGACAAGAAAAAGAAGAAGAAAAAGAAAGAGACCTGAACCGCAGCCGCACCGGGGAGTAATCCCTCTCCACAGTCAAAAGTCACTCGCCTTTTGTTTCCATCGAGCGCTATGATAGCGTGACGCTCGCCGCTCTCCGATTGAGGTGTTCGCTGCCATGCTCTCTATCACCCTTCCCGGAAATCGCCGCCTCACGTTCGCTCTTTACGGCTCGACCGATCGAACGCGCTGGCTGATCTACCTCCACGGATTCCCCGGTTCGCGCCTTGAGGGATCGTTGTTCGATGAGCTCGCTCGAGTGCGCGGGATCACCGTGCTTGCCCCGGATCGCCCCGGATTCGGATCAAGCGAGACATACCCTGATCGCTCCCTGCTCGATTGGCCGCAGGATGTGGCGGCGCTCTGCCGCGCTCTCGCAATAAATCGCGCTGCTCTCGTCGGTGTCTCGGGGGGAGGCCCCTATGCTTTAGCGTGCGCCTGGGCGCTGCCGGAGCTGCTCTCATCCGCTCAGGTCGTAAGCAGCCTCGCTCCGATCGAACAACCGGGGATAATGGCGGGCATGGCGTTCGGTAATCGCCTCATGTTTCATCTTATGGGGCATGCGCCCCATATCGGTCGCATCGCCGTTCGGGGTCTCGGTGCGGCGTGGCACGCGTCGCCAGAGCTCTGCCTCGCATGGTTTCGGACTTTTGTACCCCGAGTAGACAAAGACCTCCTCGATTCATCCGCGATTCGGGCTCTTATGTTGGAAAACATCCGCACCGCTTTCGAGCGGGGCTCACACGGACCGGCTGCGGATTTTAGCGTCATCACCCGCCCCTGGGGATTTTCCGTTGCTGATATAAAGATCCCCGTGACTGTCTGGCATGGCCTCGCTGATACATACGTCCCTCCGGTGATGGGCGCGTATTTAAGCGAGAACATTCCCGGCGCGGATAAGAAAATATACCCCGAAAGCGGGCATCTTCTTGTGCTTGAGGAGCTTCGAGAGATACTTGAACGGGCGGAGCAAAGCCTCGATTAAGTCAAGCGACCAATTCGGACCCGACACGTCATCAACGCACAGCGAAGCTTCTGCGTTAGACGCCGCAGCACCCGAGCGCGGTTCAGATCACACCCTACCCGAGCGCCACATCAGGGAAGTTATCCATGACCCGCTCGGCGACTAGACGCTTCATGCGAGCGATAAAGGCCTCGAGCGGGAGCGACTCCTGCTCTTTTACGCAATAACGCCGCAGCGTCACCGCACGCTGCTCGGCTTCACGTCCACCCACGACCACGATATTCGGGATCTTACGAACGACCCCTTCGCGAATTCGCTTATTAAACGAGTTGCTCGACGCATCGACTTCGACGCGGAAAAGATCGTTTCTCAAGAGCGCGGCGATCTCGTTTGCATACCCCTCAAAGTTCTCTGCCACCGGGATGACTAGAACCTGAACGGGCGCCATCCACGTCGGAAACGCACCGCCGAAATGCTCGATGAGAAACGCCAAGAACCGCTCGTGCGAGCCGAGCGGTGCGCGGTGAACAACGTACGGACGATGCTCTCGACCGTCCTCGCCGATGTAGCTGAGATTGAACCGGAGCGGTTGGGCGAAATCGAGTTGGGTCGTGCTGATCGACTCCTCGCGGCCGAGCAGGGTCGTTGCCTGGAAATCGATCTTCGGCCCGTAAAAAGCCGCCTCCCCCTCTCCCAGGAAATGCTCAACGCCGACCTGCTCGATAACGTCCCGAACGATCTTCTCGGAGAATTCCCACAACTCAGGATTATCAACGAACTTCTCTTTGTTCTTGGGGTCGTGGGTAGAGAAACGCACCTTGATGTTTTGGAAACGGAACCGCTTATAGTACTCGAGGGTCATATTGAAGGTATCGATGAGCTCGGCCTTCAACTGATCGAGGGTGCAGTAAATATGCGCATCGTTCTGGGCGATCGACCGCACCCGCAGGAGCCCCGCCAGAGTTCCGGAAGGTTCGAATCTATATACCGTGCCGTACTCCGCCATGCGGAGCGGCAGCTCGCGATAGCTCCGCGGCCGGTGGCCGAAGATAATGTGGTGGTGGGGGCAGTTCATCGCCTTGAGATAATAGTTCGACTCCCCCTCTATCTGCATCGGCGGGAATAACCCATCTTTGTAGTAGGGCAGATGCCCCGAGGTCACGTAGAGATCCTCTTTTGCGATGTGCGGGGTGACGACTCGAACGTAGCCGTGACGGGCCTCGGTCTCCTTCGCAAAGGTTTCGAGCGCCTCCCGCACCACCGTCCCGTTCGGCATCCAAAGGGCGAGCCCCGGTCCGACTTGATCGGAGATCATAAAGAGCTCAAGCTCTTTCCCTAACTTGCGATGGTCACGCTCCTGAGCAAGCTTACGCTTCTCAATGAATTCCTTCAGCTCAAACTTATTATTAAACGCGAGGCAGTAGATCCGGGTTAACTGCGGGTTCTTCTCGCTCCCACGCCAATACGCACCGGCGAGTGAATCGATAGTGAAGCAATCGGGGGGGATCTGACCGGTATGCGCGAGATGGGGCCCCGCGCACATATCCTCGAACGAGCCGTTGGTATAAAACCCGATCTCTCCTTCCCCTTGTGAGACAAGTTCTGAACAGTACTCGTATTTAAAATTCTGATCGGTCTTTTTGAGAAACTCGAGGGCCTCCTCAGCCGAGCGTTTCGATGCGACGAACTCCTGACGCTCACCGATAATCCGGCGCATCCGCTTCTCGATATCGGCGAAATCATCGCTCGTAAGGGGCGTATCGAACAAAAAGTCGTAGTAGCATCCGGTGTCGATCGGGGGTCCGAAGGCGAGTTTTGCACCGGGCCTGAGCTCAAGTACCGCTTGGGCGAGCACGTGAGCGAGTGAGTGACGGATCTTGTAGAGGTTATCGGCTTCCTGCTTCATCTGCTTCCCGAACGAGCACCTGCGGACGTTGCTCCTAAACTACGACTAACCGTGGCTCTGCCCCCAAACGACTCAGCGGAGAGCGTGTTTACCGCTTGAAATTACACGCTAATTTGAGCGCTCAGAAGGCTCAGGATAGCGAGAACAGGGGGAAACTTCAACCGTATCTGGAAGCTCCCCCTCAACTGGGGGCTATCTCCACGTTGGCCCGCGGAACCGCCGCTAAACGCCCATCCTCAAGACGGGCGATAAGCACCCGCGCCAACGCCCCGGTTTCGATGCGGGCGGCCTCAGAGGGCAGCTCGACGACGGTACCCCGCAACCCAAAGTACGGCACCCGGATAACCCGGATCGCTGTCCCCACCTTGAGCCCCTCCAGCGAAACATCGGGATCTTCAGAGCCACCAAGGTCGTGCGGGATGATTATCTCCGGCCGGATCGCGCCGGCCCTTACCTGGGTAGCTCCGTTGATCGAGGCGCGCCGTCCGGCGAACTCAGTTAAAAGGTCGAGGGTGCGCTGCGCCATCGGAATCGCACCGAACCCCTCCGTAACGATCACACTCATCGAAACCTCCTCGTCCCCGGTAAGTGCGATCCCCAGATCGTATCCAAGATACTCGGCGAGCGCCTGGTCGTCGATCGAACCGATGACCATTCCGACCGCGCCTCGCTCGGCAGCAAATCGGAGCGCTGCACCGCTCGGACGGGTACCGCCCACCAGAATCGCGCCCATAAGGTTCCCGCCGAGATGCCGCTCGTGAATCTCCTCGGTTGGAGCGATCGATAGCGGAGTAATTACCCCGCTCCGCTCTCCCCCCACACCGAAGATACCCTGAATAAGCGCCCCCCGGGTCTCTACCGTGATCGATTTTCCCTGTACGCCCTCAACGACGATCCCATCGATATAGGCGTTGAGTTCGAGCCGCTTCCCGGGGAGCCGTATCCCGATATGCCCCGTTCGCGGAGTGATGAAATCTATCGTCCCTGCGGCAGGCGAGCGAAACACCGAACGGAAAAGTCCGAAAAGCCCCGCATGCTCGCACAGCACATCTCCAACCGCCACCGTCTGGCCTACGTCGACCCGCAGCCCGTGCTCAACCTCCGACGGCTCAATCCCGAGCTTCTCCGCAACCCGCACCATGACCACATCTCCGGCCTGGTCGGCGTACGCGACGACATCCTGCGCCGCAACCCGCGCCCCCACCTCCCTCGCCAGGATGCCGGGGATCGAAAGTTCGCGAACCCGCCGTACCGAGGTGATCCGCTTCGCCTGCAACCCAGGAGAGAAAAGCTGTCCCATTTACCGCATCCTCTCCGCTAACAGCCCCAGCTCCCGCTCGATCCTCTCTTGGGTTCGGCTCTGCTCCATGGTATCCCCGCTGCTCTCCAGGGGACGATTGCGTCCATCTAGGATTACCCCGCACTGACCGATCTCAACCTCGCGCTCCCACGCGAGTCCGGGGCCAGCGCCGACATCGACCGCGGAGTGTCGCGGCTCGATCCGGAGATCGCCCCGTTGATTCGCCACAGCGCGAATCACCGCGACCTCGCCTGCTCGAACCGAGCCTACAGTGGCGCCACGGAAAGAGACGGTAGCGAGCTCACCTGAGACCTTGGATCTCCGCGGGAAGACCGGAACAACGGTGTAGGCGAGGTTGACGATGCAATC
>JBJOHD010000239.1:0-6949 GCA_046047875.1 Pseudomonadota bacterium
AGGGCGGTGGCACTCTCCATTATCTCCGGAATCGGCAGCGTTACCCCCCGATAGCGCGGTATGCTTATGTCCTCTCGTGTCGCACCTTTGAGGGTTTCAGCAAGCGCCTCAGTCCGCTGCCGAAATAGATCGATATCGGCGGAGGATTCGTTTGCCAATTCACGCCTGCCCGCAGCCGCCATCACAGCGGAGACTCCACCCCTCAATGCCGCTGCAAACGCTTTGTCATCGGCCACCCCATACGGCGATGGCTCGGTGTAAAGGACGTCAAACGCGACCCCACGGGCGCCGGCCCGCTCAAGAAACCGCATAACCGGCTCATACATCTCTCGCGGCCACTGCCAAAAAATGCTTTCCTCACGGGCGAAGTAATCAAGGGAGCTTTGATCGACGACGATGATTTTGATCGCAGGATCAGGCTTCGAATAACGCGCCACCGTTGACAGCCGCCAGTCCCACGTACGCGCCTCGAATTCGCCGAGAAATCCGCGAGCCAAACCGAACGCCACGAAAACAGTTAACGTCACGGTAATCACCGCGAGACCGAGCCATTTCTTTCGGACATTACCCGCTCGTTCTGTCATCACTTCCCGTTCATGGCGCATGTGGCGCTTGCCGGCTACGTCAGTGGCTTCATCGCTGCTCGAAATCGGGCCACACGTGCTGCCGCACCTTGTGGCGTCGTAACGCCAGCGACCACCGATTCATCGAGCTCATTTAAACGTCGCTCAGGTGCGGGATGGGTCGAATACCAACCATCTTCGCTCCCCCCTGCCCCACTCCGCTTTTCAAGGGCGTGAAGCATCGCTGCGAGCCCCTTCGGGTCGTACCCGGTGCGTCGCAAGACCTCGGCCGCATACTCGTCGGCATCGTACTCCTGCGAACGGCTGTACCCCTTCGTCAGCAAGGTATCCGCGATGTCCTTCACACTATCTCCGAAGGCAACGGTGAGCTGCCCGGTCAGTCCGCTTGTGGAGGAAGCTACTGCTTCCTTTCCAAGGATGGTTAATGCCTCGGTGAGGTTCGCTTGCGATATCGCTGCCACCCCATGCCCGAGCGCGATGTGCCCCACCTCATGCGCGAGCACCGCCGCAAGCGCATCCTCATCGGGCATGATCGCTAAAAATCCCCGCGTAATGAAGATGAATCCTCCCGGGGCGGAGATGGCGTTAATTTCCGGGGTATCAAGTACCTGCACGTGGTAGCCCCCGAACGTCTCTGGGCGGCTCGAATGGGCGACCACCGCTGCACCAACCTTGTTTACGTAGGACACCACCCCAGCGTGCCGATACGGCTTATACTTTGAGAGCACAACAGCCGCCACACCCCGGCCAAGGTAATACTCCTCTTCATCGCTTATGGGCGAGGCGGCCTTGGCAAGCTTCCCTCCCGCCGAAAAGAGAGCATCGGCCTGGGACGAAGTCACGATTCCAGTTGAGCTTAAAATCGAGCTGCCCAGCTTCTGAAAGCCGCTCCCCGGGGCGCATCCTCCACAGAGAGCGAGCACACCGACCACAAAAACCACGCTGATTCGGTTACCGATTATCATGGCGCCTACCCCTTCGATCCAAGCTTCCCAGCTTTTAGAAATGCTCCGAGCTCTCCGTCGCTCACACGTATCCGCTCCATTTCATCCACCGCTTTAAAATTGAGCGAGCTATCTTTGGCTGCAAAATCCTTTTCGACCGCCTGATTGAATCCCTTGCCCGCGAGCACTACATCCGCGCGATCGGCAGAGCCGTCACCAGCGATTCCCTTGCCGCTCAATACGATCTTCTTGGTCGTCACCGCCGACTCGTGAAGATATCCGACCTTCCCGGATCCGGTCTTCACCTTGAGCCAGCCGTCAGTAGCGCTCATCGCTTGAACCCCGTCGCCGTATTTCAACGACGCGATCGCCGCCGCCCACGCTTTCGGCTCCCCCCGCACCTTCACCGTCTTTACCTTGACGTTAACCATCTCCGACCCGCCCCCAGCCGCCCCGTAGGCTATCCCGTGAGCGAATACGAGGACCCCCAACAATATCCCTCGAACCCGATAAGGACTCATCGATCTCCCCCTGACTTCGGCACAAAAAACATACTCCGACACTTCGTTTTTCTATCAAATGAACCGGTTGTTGACGAGCAAAATATCTCCTTGGATTAGGGATTTAGGCTTCAGTTTTATTGTATCGGCGGGTAGCTCATGGTATACCCCTGCGAGGCTCGAGATCGCGCTCAACCGTCGTCACACTTCGTACGATCTCGCTCCGATTTAAGAGCTGCTGCAGGCTTACCGCTCATCATGCAACCGCGCCCCCTTACATCCCCCTCCGAGGCCTCAGCTACAGAACGGCGCCGCGCCTCTCCGCTCGCACTCCGGCGGCTCCTCGCTCTTGTGCGCCCCCATCGCCTCATCTTCTTCGTTGCGATGTGTGGTCTTGCGCTCGGCAGCGGAGTCAATCTGCTCCTGCCGGAGGTCATCCGCCAGCTGATCGATGGCCCGTACGCAGCTCTCCTGCGGGAGAATCAACGTTTGGTAGGGGCGGCTCTCATCGGTATCTTTGCGCTCCAAGCGTCGGGTTTTTATCTGCGCTCCTATTTTTTCGGTGTTATCGGCCAGCGCGTCGTTGCCGCGCTGCGGAAACAACTCGTCGACTCGATTCTCGGCCAGGAGGTCACTTTTTTTGATGAGCGGCGCACCGGCGATCTTATCTCCCGACTTCACGCCGATACCCAGCTCATTCAGGATACCGTGAGCATCAGGCTCTCGATTTTAGTGCGTTACGCTTTGCAGGTAGTCGTGGGAATCGGCTTGATGGTGTGGATCTCCCCGCAGCTGACCCTCGCGATTATCGTTTTGGTCCCCCTCCTCGTCTTCTTCTCGATATTTCTCGGGCGCAAATTGCGGAGGCTCTCGCGCGCTCAGCAAAGCGAGCTCGGTGAAGCAACGACTGTAGCTGAGGAGGCATTTACCGCGATTCGGGTCGTTAAAGCGTTCGCCCGCGAGCTCTTCGAGGCGAGGCGCTATGAGCGTGTGAACGCACGAGTGCTTGACCTCGGGGAGCGCCGCACCGCGGTGAGTGCATTCTTTTCCTCGTTCGTGTCGTTCCTGATGAACGGCTGCATCGTTCTCGTCCTGCTGTACGGTCTGTCGATAGTGGGTGCAGGGGAGCTCAGCACCGGCGATCTGACCGCATTCCTGCTGTATGGGGTAATCGTCGCGGTATCGTTTGCTTTCATCGCGAGCACGTGGTCGGAGATGATGCAAAGCGCCGGGGCGGCGGAGCGGATATTTGAGATCCTTGACCTCACCCCGTCGTTGGGGGTCGCAATCGGCGCTCCCGCGCGACTTACCGAGTGGCGGGGAGATGTCGAGTTCTCAGCGGTTTCCTTCTCCTATCCGACGCGCCCGACGGTTCCAGTACTCGACGAAGTCGCCTTTACCCTGGCTCCCGGCGAATCAACCGCTCTCGTTGGTCCCTCTGGGTCTGGCAAGAGCACGATCGTCAGCCTCTTGCTCGGATTTTATCGCCCAGCCAAGGGGGAGATCCGCTGCGGCGGCCACGATCTCGCGACGCTCTCCCTCGATGAATTGCGCCGCCAAATCGCCATTGTGCCGCAGGAGCCGCAGCTTTTTGCCACAACGATTGCGGAGAATCTTCGCTATGGCAAGGAAACCGCATCAGATACCGAACTCGCTCAGGCGTGTGCTCAAGCCAATATCCTTGAGTTCATCGAGTCGCTTCCCGAAGGTTTTGATACCCCAGTTGGTGAGCGAGGCGTTCAGCTGAGCGCCGGTCAAAAGCAGCGTCTGGTCATCGCTCGAGCGATGCTGAAGGACCCGGTCCTTCTTATCCTTGACGAAGCGACCTCAGCGCTCGACAGCGAGAACGAGTACCTCGTTCAGAAAGCGCTCGCGAGTCTCCTTGAGAATCGTACCGCGCTCATAATCGCGCACCGGCTCTCGACCATTAAAAATTGTGACCGCCTTCTCGTGATAGAGCATGGCCGCATAGTCCAGTCCGGTACGCATGAGAGCTTAAGCCGAGGTCCCGGTCTCTATAGTCAGCTTGTTTCACGGCAAGAACTTACCTCTTGAGTTTGAGGGGTCCTCTGCTATCGTAACGCTTAGGTGTTGGTCATTATGGCGTTGCAGGTTCTTATCATCGACGACGATCTCTCTTTCAAGCGGCTCCTAGAGCTCCGCCTGAAATCGTTTATACCTGACCTCGCTGTGACCCATTTTCCCGCTCTCAACCCTGCTCGACGTTTCCTCGATGAGCAGAAACACCACTTCGACTTAGTTATCCTCGATGAACACCTACCAGATGGACGTGGGGTGGAGTTATTAAACGAGGGGCGATTTAAGGACATCGCGGTGCTATCGGTAAGCTCTGACGACGATCCGGCGATTCCCGGCGCCTCGATGCAGGCGGGTGCCGCGTACTTCCTCTCAAAGGTTTCGGTGACCGAACCTCTTTTCCAGCCCCTCGTCAGAGGTATTATCGACCGCAATCAGATCCAACGCCAGCTCGCTGAGGCGCGCATCGCCGCTGCCATTAGCGACACCGTAAAGACGCTTGTAGCGACCTTACGGCACGAGATCAACAATCCGCTCGGCGCGGTTCTTGGAGCCACATATCTCCTCCGGCATACCCCGGCAGGCTCCGCCCAGCAGCAAGAGGCCGCCGACCTCGTGGAGGCAAGCGGCAAGAGAATAAAACATGTGCTGGATCAGCTCTGCACCGCGGTCGCGGTAGAGCCGGTGACCAAAGCGGATCACAAAGTCTTTCATATCCCCGGCGACACCCCGTGGGAGAAATCAGAGAGCGGATCAAAAGTCAAAAAATAGAGCACGGAGGAGTACATGGATATCGGAAAGACGGCCCCTAATTTTTCACTGAAGGACAAAGACGGCGTGGTCCACACCCTCAGCGAGCTGCCCGATTCTCACATCTGCCTCTTCTTCTATCCGAAAGATAATACCCCGGGCTGCACCCTCGAGGCGAAGGAGTTTACCGCGGAGCTCACCAAATTTAAGAAGCAAGGGTGTTTGGTGATCGGGATCTCGGGAGGCGACGAGAAATCGAAGCAAAAGTTCTGCCGCAGCAACGCCCTCGATGTATTACTGCTCAGTGATCCGGATTTTAAGACCGCTAAAGCGTACAAAACGTTTGGTGAGAAGAAGTTTATGGGCCGAGTTTACAACGGCATCTTTCGCAAAACCTTTATTCTCGGGCCGGATCGCAAGATAGTTAAGGTTTTTGAAGAGGTGAAGCCTGAAGGTCACGCGGCTGAGGTTCTCAAGTTCCTCGGGAGCGCGGATAAAGGAGAGAAATTACCCACGGCAAAGCCCTTGAAAAAGGTGGCCTCGAAAACAACTAAATCGACGCCGAAGCGCAAAGCGGCCCCGCGAAAGTCTACCCGCTAACCGACGCCCCCCTTGTGGCAAAGGGCGTCAGAGTACATCTCGCCTCTCAGTTATGCGTCGATGAGGATCTCTTCCCGATCCTGGCGGCAATAGTGCGGCACCGCCCGAGTGGATCGCTGTGATCGATCCTAATCCTCGGACAGACGCGCCGCCACCCGCAACTCAACTTCGTCGCAGGGAGCGCCCAGAGCAGCTCACATATCGCGTCAGTTAGACAAACGAGCCCGAGCAATCTCTCCAACGGAGAAAATAAAAAAGGCCTCCCGAGGGAGGCCTTTTCGGCTGGGCTAGAAAATACAGCCCTTCCTCGGCCCTACACCGCCGAGAACGGGAGAAGCCCGAGGTTTTGCGCCCGCTTGATGGCTTTCGAGAGCTTTCGTTGGTTGTAGGCACTTAAGCCGGTTAGACGACGCGACAATATCTTTCCCCGCTCGCTCAAGAAGCGGCTCAACATCGCCACATCCTTGTAATCGACGGTCTTGGTCGGATCCTCCATGAACGGATCGACCTTCTTCCGCCGCTTAAAGAGTTGCATCCGCTGAATCGGAGGGAGGAACTCACGGGGACGACGACCGAAGCCACCCTCTTCCCCTTCTCCGCCGCCGCTTCCGCCGGTCTTGCCGCGATCCTCAACGACCTTCATCGGACGGCCGTTGATAACCTTGTTATTTAAGAGCTCGATCGCCTTCTTAGCGTCATCTTCCGCGTCCATCTCAATGAAAGCGAAACCCTTCGAACGCCGTGTCTCACGGTCGGTCGCGATGACAACGCTCATCGTCGATCCGATCTCGGCGAACATGTCGCGGAGCTGATCGGTGGAAATTTCGAAATCGAGGTTGCTGACAAAAAGCTTTTTACCCATACGTTCCGTACTTAACAGGTTAGTGCGTATCTGACGAACACGAGCGCCCTTGATACGACTCCCGTCTCCTATCGTTAGGGGGCGTAGACTAGTGAAACAGCGACGAAAAGTCAAACAACCCCACACCCAAAAGCGCCCACTCCCCTACCGCCGCTCCACCAGGTCTCAGAGACCTGGCGCGCCATTCGATGCCTATACGCGGCCCTCCCTGACCCGTTACAAACCGTTGTTTTTATATAATTTAGTGCGATATCCGCCCCGATTTCACCCCGTGGCTCTTTTATCGCTGGAGCCCTCAAATCCAACTTGACGGGGTAACTTTAAGTAAGTAAAAACTTTAGGTGTGTTAAAGCAACGCGCTTTTTCACCTGTGTTTAGTGGTGGTTGAAAGGTAAGTACAATAAAGTTTTTAGGGGGTAACGTCGCCCAGATTCGGCAATTCTCCGGATGTTGGCGTCGAAAACTGCACCTAACAATCTAATTGCACTAGATTTTAAGCCGCATATCAGGAATGAGGTGACGAGGCACTCCCCCTCTTTGGTCTCACGAGACCAAGCGGAGGGGGCACACCGGGGCCGGTCGGAGCGAGCCGTCGCCGATCGATAAAATTTTAGCGCGGTGATCCGCTCAATCGGTCACCGGAACTTTTGAAAAGGCCAATACGTATGAGCA
>JBJOHD010000240.1:0-17183 GCA_046047875.1 Pseudomonadota bacterium
GAGGCCGGTTTCCTGATACACACTTAAAAGGCTTTGAATGAGCTGCGGAGCGTTCGCCATCTTCGGGGTGCGGTGAAACGGGGTGCTTGAGGTAAAAAGTCCCAAGAAAACCGCTTTACCCACCGTATGAGTCAAAGAGCCCCCCGCGATCATCGCAAGCAAGGTGCGGTGAGAGCCGATCCGCACCCGAGTGGCATACGTCCACGCTGTTCCAAAGATCCGGAGCGCCACGAGCGCTAGCGCGGGGTATATAAAGATCGGCTCGGGGAAATCTGTGTTCAGTGGATCGATCATCAGGTGGACGCTCCACATAAGCGCGGTGAAGGTGAAGAACATGTGGAGCGCGTCCCCGATCCAGGGGAGCCACCCTTTGATAAACTGATACCGTTGTGCTCGGTTGAGTCCAGAGCGGACGCCCAAAAGCTCACGCCAGTATCGGCGCATGATACGCATTCCGCCGTATGCCCAACGAAAGCGCTGTTTCGAATAGGCGGTGTAGCTATCGGGAACGAGCCCCCGTCCGAACGCGTGGTCGATATATATCGCTTTTTTCCCGGCGCACAGCATACGGAGTCCCAGCTCCGCATCTTCGCAGATACACCACTCGGCCCACCCGTTCAGCGCGTCGATGTCGGCCCGCCGAATGAGGGTCATCGTGCCGTGCTGGATAATCGCGTTGTCCTCGTTCCGCTGCACCATGCCGATACGGAAAAAGCCGCTGTATTCGTCGTTCTCCATCATCTGAAAGAGACTCTGCTCGAATGAGCGGTGCTCCTGAGGGGCTTGCACCACAGCGACTGTGTGATCGTCGAAGTAAGGAATCGCCCCGGAGAGCCAATTCGGCTCGACGATATAGTCAGCATCGATGACCCCGATCACCTCGGCGCGGGGGTCGGTGTTCTTGAGAGCAAAGTTTAACGCCCCCGATTTAAAACCGGGCCATTTGCCGAGAGAGAAGAAGCGAAAGCGCGCCCCGAGCTCAGCGCACCGCTTCTCTACAGGGCGCCACAAGCTTTCGTCGGGGGTATTATTGTCGACGACGATCACCTCGAAACGAGGGTAGTCGAGCCGAGCGAGGCTCTCGATGGTTTGAATCACCATCGCTGGAGGTTCTTTGCAGCAGGCGAGGTGTACCGACACGAAGGGATACATCGAGTCGTCGCGCCGGCTCGCCGGGAGGAAGAGCCGCCGCAAGGGGCGTTTCCCTACGACATCGGCGATCTCCGCGGCGTCGGCGAGGAAGATCACCGCGAGGAGCGATTGAGCGAGAAGCATTACGGTCCAAAATGCGATATCCCCCGCCGACATGTATTGATCGGAGGCTTCTCGGGCGAGCTGTACCGCGGAGCTCACGACCGCTTGAATGATCACCGCCGAGAAAAGTTTTCCGCGTATCTTCAGTTGGGGGCGGCGCATCAGGAAGAGCGCCATTGAGAGCATCCCAACAATAAGCGACGAGATCGCCCACAGCTCCCAGTTCGGATCCTCGAGGACGATGCCGGTTAGCGGAAATTTGTCTTTGCGGTCGGCATCCATGATGCCGAAGTGCTCGCCGGCACGCCCCTCAAAAGAGCTCTTCCACGGTTGATCGAATGCCTCGATCACGTTGTACGGTACCCGCTCTTTTTCGGCGCGGGTGATGAACTCCCGCACAAAGCGAGCTTGGTTTGCGAGGGTAGCTTCGGCAGCGCCCCGTTGCGGCCCGTCGCTCGGCCACCCGGTCTCGGAGATCATCACGAACTTATGCGGAAAGCGCTCCTTTACTGCGATATATTTGCCGACGACGTAATCTACCGCCTGTTCAATCGGGATCTCCATCCAGTAGGGCAAGATGTGGATCGCTATGAAGTCGACCTTGTCAGCGAAGTCGGGATTTATAATCCAAAAGTCCCACGGCTCTGCGGTAGAAACCGGGGTGCGCAGTCTTTTTCGCGCTTCGTCGAGGTAGCCGATCAGCTCCTTCTCGGGCACGATCTTTTTGAGCTGAGTTTCGTTGCCGATTATGAGCCGTTTGATTTCATGATGGCGGCCCGCGAGTTTTATTGCGGCCTCCACTTCGATTTTATTCTTCGCAGTGTCGTAGTCGAGCCAAGCGGATCCGACGAGGGTGAGTCCGTTGTCGCGCGCGATCCGAGGCATCTCCTCGAAGCCCAGCGAGTTATAGATACGAACCGATTTCGTTTTGTGTTTTAGGATCGCGAAGTCTCGCTCGATCTCATCCCACCGAAGGGTCGCGTCGTTGAGCGGATCTTGATCTCGTTGAAAAGGGTTGTACGAGAGACCCATGAACGGGTAACGCGATGCATCGGGGGAGATCGGACGGTTCGCGCCGATCCACAGCGCCGCGTTGATGAGCGCTACAACGAGCACGATGAAGAATGAGCGAAATCTCATGGGCGAATGAGGCTAAGTCGTTAGGCGCTAAGAAGCCGCTCAGTATACCAAGTAGGGCTTTTTTAAGCTAACGGTCGGGGCTGGGGAAAGGGGGCGTAACGTGTTGAAATAAAGATAGATTTTGGCTTTTTTGCGGAGGGCGAAAAAAAGAGCGGGGTAACTTTTCAGCCACCCCACTCCTACAGACAACCTTATAAAAACAGATCGCGGTACACCGCTTTCGCAACATCCTCGGTGTTCGGCTTGTACGAGCCTGAAGCTACCTGGTTTTTGAGCTCCTCGACCCGTGACCGGCGTGCGCTTATCTCAGCTTGGCTGGTCGCCGTTCCGAAATCGCTGGCAACTTTGACCGCACCTTCCGCTGCGGCTTTCTGTTCACCTGCGACCCGTTCGGAATTTCCACCGTTGACCGAGCGCAGAGAGCCACCCTGCGCCGCGAACAAGCGGGCTAGTTTATCGACGTTCATGTTTCACCTCGTCCTTGACTGAGGATTTCGTGGTCGCGGACCTACTACTCCGCTCACCGAACGAAACCATCGGTTCCTTTCTGCGACCTTCCTTGGCCAACGACGAGAATCCATTCTGCCCTCGGGTGGTCGGTTAACTCCGTTAGACGCTTAAGCATTTTTTTGAGCCGATGTAAGTGTTTGATCTTACCAGAAAATCTGGGTAAATTTCGGGTATGCAGATACGGGTTATCTCGGTCGGAAAGGTAAAACAGCGGTTTGTTCTCGATGGTGAGGGGGAGTTCCTTCCCCGATTGAAGGGGGATACGAAGGTTGAGCTCATCGAGGTCGAGGCCGTGGCGGATCTCCCTGAGGCGCAGGCGAAAGTAAAGGAGGGTGAGGCGGTGCTCTCAAAGGTTAGGTCGAGCGATCTCCTCATCGTCCTCGACGAAAAGGGTAAGCCCCTTTCCTCTCCCGAATTCGCCAAGTTTATGCAAGATGAGATGACCCGTGGCCGGTCTTCGTTCGTTTTTGCGATCGGGGGGTACCACGGCTGGGATCCCGCGGTATTAAAACGAGCCCACCGGGTTATGTCGCTTTCTAGTTTAACCTTTACATATCAGATGACGCGGCTGATCTTGGTAGAGCAGATCTATCGAGCGATGACGATAATTAAGGGTGTTCCGTATCACCGCTAAGTCGGTGGGTGCATCAAGGAATGAGTGTATGGGGCGGGTTAAGAAGTTTGCAGCGATGAGCATCCGGAAGATAACCGGAGGTAAAGATCCTGTCCGGTTGGTTGAGGAGTTCATCGTACGTCGGGGATTTGATCCCGATGAGTGCGCTCGCGAGAAGGCGGCTGATAGCGCCCGCTGGATGGTGAAGCTCGGCGAGGAGGAGGAGCTGGAGATACTCGCGGAGAGTTTAAAAGTTTCAGCGGAGACCACCATCTATATGGGGGTCAACATCGCAACCGTACCGGTGCGGGGCGGTGGGGATATGTTAGCCGCGGCGCTCGAGATCGCTGATGGTCTGGTCGGTATAAAGGTCAGCCTCGTGGGTCATTACCTTGTGTTGAGTTCTACCCTCGGTGCTTCGGGGATAACGGTTGAGGACCTCGATTACAATTTCAAACTTATTACCGCACAGCAAACGTGGTTTCGCGAAGCGCTCGCTGATGAGATGGGATGGGAATCGCTTCCCGAGGATTAGCTCGATAGCGTCTCGTTAACCCGTGGCGCGAGATTAACCCGATCTTTCGAAATTTATTTGATGTCGACGTTCGAGGCTTAGTGGAAGCCGAGTTTTCGGAGGATTCGTTGAGTGGTTGAGTTGTACCGTTGAGCGGACTCAGCCGCGAGGGCCCCGTTGCAGATCCCGACGATAAAAAATGCCGCGGCGGAGGTGGTATCAAACTGGAGACTAACGTTCATCCCCGCATGAATCTTACTTTCGACCTCGACCACCGGTGAGGAGCTGTCGAGGTGGAGTGAGAGGAGGGGGTTCCGCGAAACGAGTGAGCCGACGCTCAATTTAAATTCGACTCCGGGGGGGTGAGTTGAGTCAGCCTCGTGCGGCTCGATAGTTTGAACTTCGAGGTGCCCCGGATGAGTGAGATCAGGAGAGCACAGATGGACCCGCGCTATCTCAAGCGCGTGTTGAAGCGGAGCAGAATGAGCAGCGCTCCCTCTTCGGTGAGCGTGTTCGCTCGAACGGGTCGAGAAGGAGGCTTCCCCGATCTCCCCATACATAAGCGCAGCCCCGAGAACGAGCCCCTCAGTGTGAGCGAGTATCGCGAGGCCGAACTCTCGGTCGTCATCGATCGGGGTCCGGTTTGAGTTAATCGAGTGGATTCTCTCGAGGCTCTCGTCTCTACGAACGGCGATAGCGCTTTCCAGTCCGGCGAGGCCCCCGGGGAAACGGCGTAGGGATACGACGACTTCCCCGATCTCGTGACGTTGCTGAGTTGTGATGGATATCGCCTTCACTCCCCCGAATGGAATCTCGATATCCCCGTACGGGGTGATCGATAAAGTTTTTATCTCGCTGATTCGGCTGACCATCGCTTCGAACGAGTTCGACGGCGCGAGATGACGCTCGGCTGGGGGAAGAAGCTCCCCCGCTATCGAAGGTGCACCCTCGGGAGGAAGTGGAGTGTGTCTTTTATCGTTATGAGGGCCGCCACTCATCGTTAGAGGTAGAGTGATAGATAATCTTATCTATTGTTATGGCGGAGACGCCCCCGAGAGTTTCTCGCTCGACTATCTCGTCGAAACAACACCTTAAATAGCCGTGCTCATGAACGTTTGCTCGCCGCCAATTAAACGGGATCCCCTCGTTGGGGAGGCGTATCCCAAGGCCGGACAGATGTCGCGCTGCTGCTCACCGGGCGAGCCTTAGCAGTTCTCGCGAGCGAGCCGAGCCTGGCGGAAAAGGAGCTTTTTTGTTTGGGCGGAGTCATCGAACCGCACCGTGATCTTAACGTTATCCCCATTTCCGGACAGGTCTCCGTCGAGATGCTCGATCACGCCCCGACCAAACTTTGGATGCACGACTCGTAACCCCGGGGATAATTCGTTCGCTGCCGCTGGAGATAAATTTCTAGTGTGATCGACTTCAGGGGTCTTGGCGGTTCCGAGGGAGTCCGCGGAGACTACGAAGTTAAATCCGCTGCTCCGTGGGCGCCGGGGCTGCTCGATCGACCCACGCAGCCGCGACCCTTTACGTGAGTCGAGCTCCCGACCTGCTCCCCGGTATTCGGCGGAATCGTCGAAAAAAAGATCCTCTTCTTCGCGAGCGGAGACTCCACCGATGAAGTCGCCGTGTCCCCTGCTCTCGATGAACTCCTCCGGCATCTCTTTGATAAATCGGCTCGGTTGACGATAAAGCCCTCCGAGGCCGAAGCCCTCTCCGGCCGAGAACATTCCCCGCTGTACAGCTCGGGTCACATACAATTTCTTCATCGCACGGGTGATACCGACGTAACAGAGGCGTCGCTCCTCCTCGACCTCGCTTGGGACATCGATCGAGCGGTAGTGGGGGAGAAGCCCCTCTTCAAGTCCGGTGAAGAAGACGTAGGGAAATTCGAGACCTTTGGCGAGGTGGAGGGTCATCAGCGAAACCATCGGTATCTTGTGGGGTTCCTCGCCGGCAGCCTCACGCGCGGCCTCTTCGGGTATATCGCCCCCGGAGGTGAGCGAAATACGATCCAAAAAGAGGCGTAACGACTCCGCAGGGGTCTCTCCCTTTCCCGCTTCCGCTGCGCCGATCGCTTCGAGCTCGCGGAGGTTTTCAAGCCGTGACTCGGTGGAGGGATCTTTCAGCAATTTAAGTCGTGCCCAGTATTCGGTCTTCTCAAGCACCGAGCGTATAAGATCGCCGAGTGAGGCGGTGATCGCCTCCGTTCGGAGGGTGTGGATGAGCTCGACGAATTGGGCGATACCTTTACTTTTATCCGCGAGCAGCTCCGCCGCTCCGAAGAGGGAGAGGCCTCGATCCCGAGCGAGGTTCGAGACGTTTTGGATCGTTTGCGCTCCGATCCCCCGGGGCGGGGTGTTGACCACCCGGAGAAACGCCTGAGCATCCGCCTCATTAACGATGAGCCGGAGGTAGCCCACGATATCTTTAATCTCTTTACGCTCGTAGAACTTGAGCCCCCCGAAGATCCGGTACGGTATCTTAAGGTTCATCAGCGCCTCTTCGAGCGCTCGGGATTGGGCGTTGGTGCGGTAGAATATCGCGATATCCTCGAGGTTAACCCCTTTCTTTTGAAGCTTCGATATCTCGAAGGCTACGAACTGCGCTTCGTCTCCCTCATCGTCGCCGAGGTACCCGGTGATCGGCTCCCCTTTTTCCCCGGCGGTCCAAAGCTTCTTGCCTTTACGGGTTTTATTGTTTTCGATCACCGCTTGAGCGACGTTCAGTATTGTCGCGGTAGATCGGTAATTCTGTTCGAGCTTTACGACAACGGAGTCTTTAAAATCGCGCTCAAACTCCAGGATGTTGCGGATCGTTGCTCCTCGGAAGGCATAGATCGACTGATCCTCATCGCCGACAACGAGGAGATTCCGTCGGGTTCGGGTAATCGCTTCAAGAAAGGTGTATTGCACCTTATTGGTGTCTTGGAACTCATCGACAAGAACGAAATGCAACGCGCTCTGATAGAGTGCGAGGATCTCGGGGAAGCGCTGAAAGAGAACGACAACGTTAAAGAGAAGATCCCCGAAGTCCATCGCGTTCGCTTTGAGGAGCTCACGCTGATAGCGATCGTACACCTCTCCCTGAAGCCTGCCCTCGTAGTTGTCCCCTTTCTCGAGCATCTCAGCGGGGGTAATGAGCTTATTTTTCGCCTGATCGATCGAGCGGCTGAACATCGAGACCGGGAACCGTTTCTCGTCGATGTTGAGCTCTTTGACTATCGACTTTAGGAGGCTCTTACTGTCCTGCTCGTCGTACACAACGAAGTCGTTGGTGTAACCGAGGTGGGGGGCTTGGCGCCGTAAGATCCGCAGAGCAGCTGAGTGGAAAGTCGCTACCCAAAGACGGTGCGCTGATTCCCCAAGAAGTTTATGGAGCCGGGCCCGCATCTCTTCAGTTGCTTTATTGGTGAAGGTGACGGCAAGGATCCGTTCGGGGGGAACCCGATGATGAAGCACCAGGTGTGCTACTCGGCGGGTCAGCACGCGGGTCTTGCCGCTTCCAGCCCCTGCAAGAACCAGGATCGGGCCGGTGTGGTGCTCGACCGCACGGCGTTGCTCCGGATTTAGGTTCTGAAGGGTCTCAGGAAGTTTTTCGATTTGCTCGTTCACGGAGGAGATATTCCGAAAATTACCGGTGGTTGTACAGAGCATCGGGTTAGAGTCTCGCGAGTTTACAAAAACGGGTTTTAGACGGGAGAGCGATAAACATGGCTGGTGAAGTGAGCCTGAACCGCTGGGGGGTCTTCATTCAGACCGCTTTTCCTCTCACTTTTTCCCCTCTCTTTGCTTTTTCCGTGGCTCACCTCCTCGATTCCTCCCCCGATTCCTCCGCAGCCCCCGCGGCTACGGTGATTAAATCGGTGCCTGTTTTTAGTTTTCTCTGAGGTTCTCCCTGAATCAAGTTCTTCCTGAATTAAGTTCTTCCTGAGTCGATCTTTCCCTGGGATAGCGTTTCCAAAAGTTTAGTGCTCCGGGGGTACCCTCCTTCGGTTCATTCCCACTCTCCTCTCCGGCAAATGGTTTCGATGACCGACTTGCTAGAGCTCTCCTCCTTTCGCCTCACCGCGGGACGGCACCGGTGGACGGGCTTTGGGTGCCGCTCTTTCCGGCGATAGTGCTCAAGGGAAGCGTCTACACCCCGAGGACTAACCGTTCGAATTCCCCTCTCGGAGAGCGCTATTTAGGTATCGGTTTCTAGGGGTATCCGTTTCACCTTTACCTGCGTTTTTCTGCCGCACCCCTCGAGGCGGTTGCCGCGTAACGCCACCACGAGCTCGCCGTTACTTGGACAACAAAAGCCCGTTAGGCGCGGTTTAATCGTTACGTTGAGGGAGCGGACTACGCCGCTCTCCGGCGGATATGTTGGTTCATTAACGATCGCTTCTCGGAGTTGCCGAAGAGGACGATGTCCTCGAGGGGTCTCCCGGAGAGAATACATCGGGCGAGGAAGGCGATACTGCAAACGGCGGCGAGGATATCGAGGCTCACTATCAGGTCGTTCATAAGTTTCTCCGGTGGGTCGGTTTCGTTTCTAGTATTATTCTATATAGTATGACGACCGCGGTTTCAAGTCTTTTTCTAGTCTCGTAATACAATAAAAGGAGAGCTCTCCTTGCTCCCTGTCGGTTGGCTTGTCATGATGCTCCCTCACGAGCGTGAGCCAAACAAGCAAAGTCGTGTAATGTCAGGCGGTTACAATAGAAAAGACCATCTCTACCATAAGGCGAAGAGCGCTGGATACCGCTCCCGGGCGGCGTACAAGCTCATCGAGCTCGATGATAAGTACGGTCTTTTAAAGCCGGGGTTAAAGGTACTCGACCTCGGTTCGTGGCCGGGGGGATGGGTGCAGGTCGCCGCCTCCCGAGTGGGGCCGTCCGGCCTTGTGGTGGGGATCGACCTCGTTGAAGTCGAGGAGCTCGGGTACGACAACGTGCTCCTGCTGACCGGTGACGCTCGCGATGAGAGCTTTATCGGAACCGTACTCGAGAGGGCCGGGGGGCGATTCGACCTTGTGATCTCGGATATGTCCCCGAAGCTTACCGGGATTAAGGAGGCCGATCAGGCGGGCACCGTGGCGTGTGCCGAGCTCGCGTTATGGCTCGCCGGCCAGGTGGTGCGTCCGGGGGGAAACTTTGTGGCGAAGGTTTTCAAGGGTGGCGATACGGATGCATTTGTCAAAGCGGCACGGCCGTTGTTTAATAAGTTGGCCCGTGTCGAGCTCGATTCAACCCGGAAAACGTCGAACGAATTCTACGTTATCGGATTGGGGCTCAAAGGCTAGGACTCGAAGACGAAGATTCGAAAGCTAGGGCTGATAAGATAGCGCTCCAGGACGGGGTGATATCGCAAGGAACCTCTCATGGGCGTGATTGCAGCAACCGAGCGGATCGGCAAAACGGTAATCGATTCTCTCGAGCGCTGGGGCGACGCGTGGATATTTCTCGGTCGAACCGTCAAGGCGATTTTCAAACGACCCTTCCGTTTCTACCTCTTTCTCTCTCAGATGTATCAGATCGGGGTGAACTCCTCGCTCGTTATCGGGCTTATCGGGGTCTTCACCGGTGCGGTACTCGCAGTGCAGGGGGAATACACCCTGTCGAAGTTTGGGGCGACCGCGTTTACCGGCTCGGCGGTCGCGCTGAGTCTTATCCGTGAGTTGGGGCCGGTGCTCACAGCGCTGATGGTGATCGGCCGGGCGGGGTCGGCTATCACCGCTGAGATCGGCATCATGCGGATTACGGAGCAGATCGACGCGCTCCGCTCGATGGCGGTCGATCCGATAAAGTATCTTATGGCTCCCCGCTTCCTCGCCGGGGTGCTCGCGATGCCCCTTTTGACCGGACTTTTCATCGTTATCGGTATTCTCGGCGGATACGTGGTCGGTGTGGGGCTTTTAGGGCTCAGCGCTGGGACGTTCATGAGTCAGATGATCTCTGCTGTTGAGTCGATGGACGTATACTCCGGGTTCATTAAGGCGTTTGTCTTCGGAATCATCTTCGGCTGGGTCAGTTGCTATAAAGGTTACACCTGCGGCTTCGGAGCGGTAGGGGTCAATAAGGCGACGACCCAATCGGTAGTTACCGCCTCGGTTGCGGTGTTGGTGGTCGATTACTTCCTCACCAGCATCCTCACCCGTTTTTTCATGAATTGAGAGCTTCCCAAGTGATCTCGGTACAGAACGTCTCAAAGAGATTCGGGTCGCAGGTGGTTCTCGACGGGGTGAGCCTCGAGATAAAGCCGGGGCAGACGACCGCCGTGGTCGGCCCGAGCGGTGTGGGGAAGTCGGTTCTTTTGAAGCTGATTATGGGGATCCTCTCCCCGGAGAAGGGTGAGATCTTCGTCGATGGCCGGAATATCACCGCGGCGAAAACCGAGGCGGAAAAAAATGAGATCCGGGCCGCTGTGGGAGTTCTCTTTCAATCGGCGGCGCTATTCGATTCCCTCAGTGTGTACGACAACGTTGCGTTTCCCCTCCATGAACGCACACGGCTCAGTCGGGAGGCGATCCATGCAAAGGTCGTGGCGATGCTCGAATCGCTCAGTCTTACCGAGTACGCTTGGGATTACCCTGAGGAGATCTCGATCGGCATTCGGAAACGGGTAGGAATGGCGCGCTCTTTGATTATGGAGCCGAAGTTTCTGCTCTTTGATGAGCCCAACACCGGGCTTGATCCCCTCGTGGGGCAAGAGGTTTACGACCTTATCAAGACTTCCCGAAAGGAGTGGGGATTCACCGGGGTGGTGATTAGCCACGAGATTCCGGAGGTATTCCAGGTATCAGATAGAGTGGTGATGCTTTTGAACGCGCAGGTTGCCGCCGAGGGGACTCCGGAGGAGCTTCTGCGCTCCGAGAACCCGGCGGTGCAGCAGTTTCTACAGGGGAGAATCGATGGACCAATCAAAATCCAGTAGTGTTGGTGCGGTGGCGGCCGCGACGGGAGAGCTTCAGCTGCCGAAGCGGAGCTTCTCGATTGAGTTCTTTGTCGGGGCATTCACCCTATTCGCGGTTGGCGCTGCGGGGTATCTCGCCGTCGGGCTCGGAGAGCTGAGACTCTTCGACTCGGGGCGTTACACGATTTACGCTGAGTTCGATAATATCTCGGGCCTCCAGCACGGCGCCTCGGTGGAGATCGCTGGGGTACCGATCGGCTCCGTTACGAAGATCGATCTGAAAGATCCGGCGGCGCTTGTGACCTTGGAGGTTATCAACTCGGTGCAGATCCGCGATGATGATATCGCCTCGATTCGAACCAAGGGGATTATCGGGGATCGTTATGTGAAGATCAGTCGGGGTGCCTCCGATGTCTTCATCCCGGTTGGCGGGACGATGACCGAGACCGAGTCGGTAGTTGATATCGAGGATGTTATCGGCAAGTTCGTCCACAGCCTCGGCGGAGATAAGGACGAGGAGAAGAAGAGCGAGTAACGAATCGGTTCACTGTGCACGTGCGGCGAGAGACATTTTAAAGGTGAGAGCTATGCGACAGATATTGATAGGGTTTGTATGTGGGGCTATCGCGTTGTTTGCCCCTACTCATGGGGTTGCTGAGAATCCTCCGGCAGCGGCTCAGGCCGTGGTCTCGCCGAAGGGTGAGGTCGAAGCGGTGATAGCCCAGGTCGTTCGGATCGCTCAGGCGCTTCCCGGCGAGGAGAACACGACGAAGCGTCGGGCCGAGCTCCGCCAGGTGATAAATCCGCGGTTCGACTTCGCGGAGATGGCGAAACGTTCGCTCGGAGCTGAGTGGCGTAACTGCACCCCGGAGCAGCAGAAGGATTTCGTTGATGTATTCTCAGGTCTTCTGTCGAGGACCTACCTCTCGAGGATCGAGACGGTGAAACCGGGCATGGTGACGATCGATAGCGAGAAGCTCGATGGGATTAAGGCGGTTGTCCGGACAACGGTCAACCACAAGGGGGATCAGTTCCCGATCGAATATAAGCTCCTCAATGAGGAGGGTATATGGCGGGTATACGACGTTGTTATCGAGAATATCGGCCTCGTTGCAAACTATCGAAATGAGTTCGCCGGGATCATTCGCAAAGAGAAGTTTGAGGGGCTGATGCAGCGTCTCAGGGAAAAGAGCGCAGCGTAGATTTGATTAAGATACCTGCCGTGAGGTGTGCGCGGAACGGAGGATGCAGGTATGGCATCGAAGAGAGGGGGCGCTCGTCGCTCCCTTTTTAATCAGCTCTGCTTTTAATCAGTACTGCTTTTTTAATGAGCGCTCCTTTTAATGAGCGCTGCAAGTTAGCGGCGGCGTGAGCTTGCCCGGTTTTTGGAGGGACGCTTGCCGTTGCGGCGCTGCAAGTCTACAACATCGCCTTTCGCCTCGTGAAAGAGCTCTAGGAACTCGTCAAGTGGTGGGACATCCGGGGCAAAACGGCGCATTACCTTGTTGTAAAAGTCCTCCGGTGATGTCGCAACGATGAGCTCTTTTCCATGGAACTCTGGGTTCTCGTAGATCGCTCGCCGACGCTTCTCGGTATAGCATTCCTCGAGCTGTCGCATCGTCTCAGCTTTAAACTCGGCGCGCTCCCGGCGGGGGCAGCGGCGGTATTCGTTTAAAAAATCCCGCCATTCATCGCGGCTTTTGAAATCTCCGAAATGACGACCACTCCGCCAGATACGCACCGGATGAAACTCAACAAGGGTGTCCTTGACGAGAAAATCGATCGTGCGCATATGCCCGTACTTATTGGGGCCAACCGGGATCTCGTAGGTAATGCCTTCGACGGGGCGGTAATCCGAAATGAATCTCGCCATTAAAGCTGCGCAGGCAGCTTCCGAGCGGGAGTGAAAGCGGATTCCGGTCTCCCGATCAAGAAATCGTCCCGGTGCGCTCGATGAGCGGGATAGGCTGGCTTCCTCGTCGCGCGACACCTTGCGTTTAAAGTCGTGCTTTATCTCAGCCAGCGGTTCGGAGAACGATTGATTGAGGATATACGCCGAGGAGGCGAGGTTTGATCCGGAGGGGAGCCGGTCGTCATCGTGCTGCGACGGAGCGTTCGTCATGAGTTCTCCCGAGAGCCGCTGACCGCGGCCCGACCCCTTGGGGCCAGTTCACCACTAAAAACACCATCGAAGCAAGAAATTACTCCAATGATGACGAGATTTACGGGGAAAAACCGGGAACGACAGAACCGAATAGGGGCTTTTACGAGGAGTGAAACCGGGACAACCACCCAGCTGTTCTCCGCGAAACCGACAGCCGAGGTGGTTGTCCTGGTCCGCGCCGTTCGCGGACCGAAAACCCACCGCTAAGATGAGGAGACACCGGATATCGGTGCGCTCAAATGAGGGCGCTCGATTCTTTGCGAAAAGCGGGCACTTCAAACGTCGGGATATGCGTAATATGTTGATACGACATGCTTTTCTTGCTATGCAGAAAGTATCAACCTCTCCGCGACGAGAGCGAATCAAATAGAGGCCCCGTGTTGGGGATAAAAAGGGAGACGCCGAGCTCATGTTCAGTGCCTTATTCGCCGCGTTGTTCGGCCTTGCGACCGGAAGTTTTCTCTCGGTCTGCATCTACCGGATCCCTCGCTCCCGCGAGGATTTTCCGGAGCTGCTCCTCCCGTTGGATGGTTCCGAACCTTCTGAGCCGTTGGCGGCGACCCCCCATAAGACGATCCATATTCACAATCCCCCCCGATCGTTTTGTCCGAAATGTGAGCAATCCTTACGGTGGTGGCATAACATCCCCCTCGTAAGCTGGTTTCTCCTCCGGGGGCGATGTGGATTTTGTCGGGCGCCTATTTCGGGGCGTTATCCGCTCGTGGAATTTCTTGGAGGACTGACCGCGTATCTCTCCGTCGTGAACTTCGGGGTAAGCCCGACGGCGGTTCTGGTCTTTATATTTTGCTGTGCCCTGATCGTGATTAGTTTTATCGATTACGATTTTTACATTATTCCGAACGTTATCTCTCTCCCCGGTACCGCTCTTGGTGCAGCGGTGGGACTAAGCAATCAGTATCTCCATATCTTTACGTATCCGGTTGTCTCAAACATCGTCGAGTCGGCGTGGGGATTTCTCGCTGGCGCTGGTTTTTTATTCATTGTGTCTGAAGGATATATGCGCTTCCGTAAGAAAGAGGGGCTCGGCATGGGCGATGTAAAACTGCTGGCGATGATCGGGGTGTTTTTCGGGGTAGCGGGAGCTTTAAGCACAATCTTCATCGGCTCGCTTATCGGCGCGGTGGTCGGTACCATCTTCGTCGTCTGCCGCGGGCGGGGATTCTCCCATCCCCTACCGTTCGGCCCGTCCCTTGCCCTAGCTGCGTATCTGTATATCTTCCTTGGCGAGGAGATTATCGGCTTTTTAGCTGGGGGGCCGTACATGGCTCCAGCGATGTAAGGGAGGTGTGATGGCCGCGACTCCGGCAGCTATTGAGGAACAAGCGGGGCTCTCAGTTCTCGTCATCGACGATGACGAGAGCTTGCGCGATTCGATCGTCATCAATCTCGAGCTCGCTGGATATTCAGTGCGGCCGATGGCTGATGGGCTCACCGCGCTCGAAATTTTAAAAGAGAATCCATACACCATCGTATTGTGCGATCTGCGGATGCCAAAGATCGATGGCCTTGAGTTCACCCGCCGCTGTAAAGAGATATCGCCTGATACCGCTGTCGTCATAATGACCGGTTTCGGCAACACTGAGCTCGCTGTGGAGGCTCTCCGGGCCGGAGCATACGACTATATGTCGAAGCCGTTCGAGCCGGAGGAGTTGATCTTAACGCTGCGGAAGATCGAGGAGCGGGAGAAGCTCCGAGCGGAGAACGCGGAGCTCAAGTCGGCGATTACGCAGCGCTATAACTTCTCGAATATCATCGCCGAGAGCGATTCGATGAAGGGAATATTTGAGACGGTAAAGCGGCTCGCTAATTTTTCAACGACCGTCTTAATCACCGGCGAGTCGGGAACGGGTAAAGAGCTTCTGGCGAAGGCGATTCACCACAATTCACCTCGCCGGGGTAAACCTTTTGTGGCGATAAATTGCGGTGCGATACCGGAGAACCTTATTGAGTCGGAGCTTTTTGGTCATAAAAAGGGCTCCTTTACCGACGCAACGCGAGATAAGAAGGGCCTTTTCGAGGAAGCTGACGGCGGCACTATATTTCTCGATGAGATTGGGGAGCTTCCAACGCATCTTCAGGTAAAGCTGCTTCGCACCCTCCAGGAGCAGGAGATTCGTCGGGTGGGAGATGAGCAAGCGGTGCCGATCGATGTACGAGTGATCGCAGCTACGTTGCGCAATCTTGAGGAGGATGTCGATGGGGGTAGATTTCGGGATGATCTTTTCTATCGCTTGAACGTTGTCTCGATTCATATTCCGCCTCTCCGGGAACGTCCCGAGGATATCCCGATCCTGGTTGAGCACTTCATGGCCAAGCACAACAAGCGGCTCGGATTAAAGATAACTAAGGTATATCCCGATGCGCTTCGGTGCCTCGTCAGCGCCCCCTGGCGGGGGAACGTCCGCGAGCTTGAGAATTGCATTGAACGGGCCCTCGTACTGACCGATACCGACGGTATAGATCTCACAGCGCTCTCTCCGAACGTCCGGGAGTCGAGTGCTCCAGCCGCTGAGGCGGCAGCTCCCCGAGTCGATGAAGGCAACCTCTCGATAAAGCAGCGTACCCGTGCTCTTGAGATCGACCTTATAACCCGGGCGCTGAAAAAGACTCGAGGGAACCGAACTCATGCGGCTAAGGTTCTCGAGATAAGCCACCGTGCACTCCTGTACAAGTTGAAAGAGTACGGTCTCGGTGATATCGCGCTCGCCGACGGCGAGTAATCGACTGAGAGCTCCCGACGCTGGAGGTGCTCCCTGGTGTCGCGCTAAAATCCCGTGACAGATCGGTGTTTTTCCGCATTAATAGGGTGGTTTTTCCAATTAAAGCGGTATGGTTCTAGATCCGCAGTCCAGCGCGGTCGATAACAAGCTCGGGGATCGACTTCCGCCCCCGTTGAAATGGGCCGGAGGTAAGCGGTGGCTCCTTCCGCGGCTGCTGCCGATGTATCGACCGCATCGACACCGGCGTCTCGTTGAGCCGTTCGCTGGCGGGCTTGCCGTGGCGCTTGGACTCGCGCCGGAGAGAGCGTTACTTAACGATGTGAATCCTCATCTCATCAACTTTTACTCCCATCTTCGGTCGGGGCTCCGGGTGCGGAGCGTGTTAAAAAACGATCGTGACTTTTTTCTGCGTCGGCGGGAGCGATTTAACGATCTTGTCACTCGTGGGGAGTGCGAGAGCGCCGAAGCCGCTGCGATGTTTTATTACCTTAACCGCACCGGCTTTAATGGATTATGCCGGTTTAATCGGCGGGGGGAATTCAACGTCCCGTTCGGTCGTTACGCCAAAATAAATTATGTACGTGACTTCACCCCGTACAGTCGCCTCTTTCGCAAGTGGACGTTTCGGTGTGGTGATTTTGCAGCGATGAAGCTTCGCTCAGGTGACTTTCTTTACGTCGATCCCCCGTACGACGTGGAGTTTACGACGTACTCCTCCGGTGGGTTTTCGTGGGAGGATCAAGAGCGGCTCGTTGAGTGGCTGGCACGTTTTGATGGCCCTACCGTGGTCTCGAATCAGGCTACTCCCCGTATTCTGAAACTGTATCGCCGCGCTGGTTTTCAGATTACGCGGATCGCTGCGCCCCGCATGATCTCATGCACCGGAGATAGATCTCCTGCTTGGGAGATGCTCGCCACCCGCAATCTGTAGCTGTCTTTTAAAACTCACGGCGCACAGGGCGCGTCACCAGCGATTTTACGAGTTCGAGTGGGGTCATCTCCCCGTGGAGAAGCTTCGAGACATGGAGGGTTATCGGCATCTCAACACCGTGGCGCTCAGCAAGCTTCATTACCAGCGGGGTTGAGCTTACCCCTTCAGCTACCGAGCCCAGAGATGCCACGATCTCGGCGAGCTTCTCCCCCCGACCGAGGCGGAGTCCTACCGTGCGATTCCGGCTCGTGTCGCAGGAGGCGGTCATCGCCAGGTCGCCGAGCCCCGAGAGTCCCGCGAGAGTTTGACGGTCAGCCCCCATCGCTTCCGCCAGCCGCATCATCTCCGCGAGCCCCCGGGTGATGAGCCCTGCCCGCGCGGAGTCGCCGAGTCCGAGACCATCGGAGACCCCTACTG
>JBJOHD010000241.1:0-6080 GCA_046047875.1 Pseudomonadota bacterium
CCCAACGTCTCCCCAAATCACCACCGCTCCCTCGCTGATATCCTCATGCCCCTTCTTCGCGGTCTTCAGAGCGGACTCGCCACAAAGTCACCTTCGCCGGTGGAGCTACGTGAGGGGGCGGGAGCGGAATTCGGGGAGCTTTTCTGTTGCATTTTAAAAATGAGCGCGAAGTCGATCGATGTTGATGCTTAGGCGCTGAGGACTTTGGCGTGCCGAGTAGTGTGACCATCCCGTGCATCGAGGGGGCGAGAGCTAAACTTCCGAAGCATTCGCTCACATCGCTCAAAACGAAACGCCGCCCAGCGCCCCACCTAGAAACGACTCGCCCCGCTGTAATCGACCGATCACAGCGGGGCGAGATTTCAATCCCGATACGAGCGCTTAGTTTACGCCAAGCAACTCAACATCGAAGATAAGCTTCGCGTTCGGCGGAATCACTCCGCCCGCACCCCGCGCACCGTAGCCGAGCTCAGCCGGAATCATGAGCCGCCGCTTCCCGCCGACCTTCATGCCGTCCACTCCTTCGTCCCATCCTTTGATCACCATCCCAGCACCGAGTGGGAAATTGAACGGCTCGCCCCGGTCAACCGAACTATCGAATTTATTCCCGGGATTACCGTTATTGTCGAGCCATCCGGTGTAGTGCACCGAGACGGTCTTTCCCTTTGAAGCAATGGCCCCCGTTCCGACCTGGTTATCGATGTAGGCGAGCCCCGACGGTGTAGTTACTTTGTCTGCTGCAGTCACGTTTCTTACCGCTCCAAAAATTAGACACAATCCGATGATAAGATATCGCATGAGGGGTCCTTTTTTTAAAAAACCACCCCCCGGTCATAACGAAAAATCGCCTCACGCACCAGGAGAAAATAGCCCTCCGGTCGCCCGTGCTCTCAGGAGATGATCGAAGATAACGAGCGCCGCCATCGCCTCGACTATCGGCACCGCACGGGGCACCACACACGGATCGTGACGCCCCGCGGCGGTGAGCATAGTCGGAGCCCCGTCTGTGGTTACCGTTTGCTGCGTCTTCTTTATCGTGGCTACCGGCTTAAAGGCGACCCGGAAAAATATCGGCGCACCGGTGGAGATTCCACCCAGCACTCCCCCTGCAAAGTTACTCTCAAGCTGCACCCCACTCTCGACTGAGCGAAAGCGATCGTTGTGTGAGCTCCCCCGCATCGCAGACGCGGCAAAACCCTCCCCTATCTCGAACCCCTTGGCCGCGTTGATACTGAGCATCGCTTTGCCGAGGTCGGCGTGAAGCTTATCAAAAACCGGCTCACCTAAACCCACCGGCACGTTCCGCGCCACACACCCGACGACCCCACCGACCGAGTCACCCTCATCCCGCACCGCCTCAATTCGTTCGATCATCCGCGCCGAGGCCCCCCGATCGGGACACCGCACGGCGGAGCTCTCGACCTCAGCCGAGGTCACGACGTCGGGATCGATCGTTCCAACGATGTCCTCCACCCGAGCGACGTATCCCACGATCTCCACACCAGCCGCGACCTGCAGCGCTTTCTTCGCTACCGCTCCCGCGGCCACCCGAGCTGCAGTCTCGCGGGCCGATGCGCGACCACTCCCCCGCCAATCTCTAACCCCGTATTTCGCGGCGTAGGTGAAGTCGGCATGCGAGGGACGAAAAAGATCCTTCAAATGGGTGTAATCGGCCGGGACTGCGTCGTGGTTGCGGATAAAGAGCGCGAGCGGTGCGCCGGTCGAGCGCCCTTCAAAGACGCCCGAGAGGATCTCAACGACATCGCTCTCCACACGGGGGGTGGTAATCCCACTTTGACCGGGGCGACGACGATCGAGCTCCGGCTGAATATCCTCAGCTGAGATCTCGAGTCCCGCGGGGCAGCCATCGATCACAACACCGATCCCCGCTCCGTGAGATTCCCCGAAGGTCGTAATCCGAAAGATCTCGCCGAAAGAATTACCGCCCATATCTGTCGGGATCGTACCAGATCTCGGCCCGGACTCAAAAACCCGTTACCGCGGCTCCCAGGAGGCGTGTGAAAGCCGCGCTCCCCCCCTGAACGGTCCCCCCTCCCGCGGCTTAATATCCTGCCGAGTCGAGAGGACATGGAGACTTCGCTGCATAATCCGTTGAAACACCGGCGCAGCCAGAGTTCCTCCGTAGATCGAGGTCGTCCGCGGCTCATCGACCGCAACGATGAGACTCAAGACACGATTCACCCCGATCGCCCCACCGTCGGCGAATCCCACGAAGGAGGCGATGTACGACCCGGGCTCGTACCCCCGCCCGTTCGCTCGCGCCTTTTGTGCGGTGCCGGTTTTCCCTCCAACCCGAACACCGCGGATTACCGCGTTCGAGCCGGTGCCATGTTCATCCTCGACCACTCCGTACATCATGTCGCGCCCCTCACGCGCCGCGCTCTCGGAGAGAACTCGCCGAAGGGTCACCTCTGAATTATCAGCGATAAGGTGCAAGCTTGGGAGCCTGCCTCCATTGGCGATCGCCGATACCGCGCGTACCATCTGGAGCGGCGTCACCGCGATACCCTGTCCAAAGGAATGGGTCGCCACATCAACTTTTGCCCACGCCGAGATCGGTCGGAGAATCCCCGCTGATTCACCGCTCAATCCGAGCCCGGAGAGCTCCCCGAAGCCGAAGTTTCGAAGCGCCCGATAGAGCCGCTCCTCACCAAGCTTCACCCCGATCTTCGTCATCCCGATATTCGAGGAGCGTACCACGACATCGTGGATCGAGATCACTCCAGACGGATGCACGTCTTTGATCGTGTGGGGGCCGAACCGGAGTCGCCCGTTCTCGCAGTCAACGAGTTCAGTTGCGCGGGCCACACCGGCATCGATCGCCGCCGCTGCGACGATCGGCTTCATAATCGAGCCCGGTTCAAAGACCGTTTCCAAGATGAGATTCTTGAGGTCACCGCCGCTTCCCTGCAGCTTCGAGTTGAAGTTCACCCCGGGTGCCTGGCTCATCGCCAAAATTTCACCGGTCTCAGCGTCGAGCATCACCGCCATGGCGTGCTTCGCGTTCGCTTTTTCCCGGCCCTCCATCAACTCCTCATCGACGATTGTTTGCAGCGCCGCGTCGATTGTAAGGCGGAGCGGCTCCCCTCGGGGAAGCTCGATCGCGCCCCCCTCGGGACTCAGATCGATGAAGTTGCCGTACGCATCTCGGCGGAGTTCGAGCCGGCGGTGCTCACCCTGAAGCTTCTTATCGAACGCCCCCTCGATTCCGGAGAGACCGAAACCGTCAACCCCCACCCGACCGATCAACGTGCTCGCCGCGTGGTTGTACGGATAGAACCGCTTCGACTCAACGACAAGTCCTACCCCGGTAAGTTTCATCCCGTCCACCTTGTCCGCCAGCGGCCGGGGAAGCTGTCGCTCTATCCACACGAACGGTTTGGTCGAATCGAGCTTCGCCCGCACCGTCTTCACCGGCAGCTTCAAGGTCGTCGCGAGGGTCTGCGCCACCTGATCTTTGTCTTTGATCTGCTTCGGCCGGACATAGATCGATCCCGCCGGTACCGATACCGCCAGTAATTTATCGTTGCGATCGTAGATCGGCCCCCGCTCCGAGGCGACCATCACCTCAGAAAGGTGCTGCCGCACCGCCCAATCCTGCCACCGATTGCTGGCGGTGATCTGCAGCGACACGAGCCGCGCGATCACGGCGCTCACCCACACAAGGGTCACCCCAGCGATAAGCCCGAGGCGCGACCGCCGACTCAACGGACTAAACACTGGGCCGCGCAGCGCGGCACCGCATCCAGCGAAATCTCTCATTAATGTGCGGCGGGGTTGAGACGACGTCATAGCTAAACCTTAATAATCCATCCGACGAGCCTGCGCGGGATTTAGCGGCAAAAGACCGAGATTTTTTCGCGCCGCTTTCGTGAGGGTATCGGGACGCATCAATACCGAAAGCTCGAGCTCAAGTTCACGCCGCTGCATATCGAGCGCCACCGTGCGGCTCTGCTCCCGGGCGAGCTGATACCCGAGATCGGTGCTCCGATTCGAAAGCCAGATCTTCCCCGCGAACGCGCACAGGAGGAGCAGCACCGTTGCCGCTTGCATCCGACCCGAGATAACCACCGCGCTCCGTCGCGCATAAACGTGTTGATAATCGAGACAAACCGCCATACCGAACCTCTTTAATTAAATCGAAACACCCTTAATCGCGCGCTCCGCGAACTCGGATTACGCGAAACCTCCTCCTCCGATGGCACCACCGGCTTCCGGGTCACGAGCCGCCCGAGCGGTTCGTGCCGGAATGCCCCCGGCCACTGCGCAGAAAATTCACCGCCCCCCTCCCACCGCCGCATCGTTTCGGTGACGATTTTGTCCTCAAGGGAGTGAAAAGTGATGATCGCGGTGCGCCCCCCTGACCGCATCAAGGTTGGAACCGCCGCGAGAAGCCGCTCGATCTCACCGAACTCATCGTTGACTGCGATGCGGAGCGCTTGAAAGGTTACAGTCGCGGGGTGACTCCGCTTCTCGCCCCCCCGTCCACGCCCTGGCGGAGCGGCTTTCACCACGATCTCAGCGAGCGCTTTCGTAGTCTCAACCGGCCGCGCTTTAACGACCGCCCGCGCGATCGCTTTCGCTTCAGGTCCCACCCCCCCCTTGCGCAGCAGCACAAAAAGATCGTGCTCCGAAGCAGCGTTGACTAACTCGTACGCGGTCAGCGGATCGTCCTCGTTCATTCGCATATCGAGCGGGGCATCCTCGCTGAACGCAAATCCCCGCCCCTCTTTCAACTGATCGGTCGATAGCCCAAGGTCGGCGAGGATTCCATCGAAGCGCCTCCCCTTAAAGAGATCTCCCACCGCAGAGAAAGCGCCGTGGCTAAGGCTCGCCCGGTCACCAAATTGGGCCAACGACTCACGCGCCCGGGCGATCGCACGGGCGTCTCGATCGACCGCGGAGACACGGTTGTCCGTCGAAGCTTCAAGGATCGCCCGAGTGTGCCCTGCACCCCCCAGGGTACAATCAAGAAACTCCCCTCCACGTGAGGCTTCGAGGAGGTCGACCACCTCCCCCTTCAGCACCGCGACGTGTTGAGTTTCGCTCCGCTTCATTAGATATCGAGATCCGAAAAAATATCGGGGGACTGCATCAGGGCCTGCTCAGCCGCCGCGAAGATGACGTCCCACACCCGTTTGTCCCACAGTCGAAATCCATGAATCGAGGAGGTAAAGGTAAGCTCCCGCTCGATCCCCGCGTAGGTACGGAGATTCGAGGGGAGCAAAATCCGCCCACTGCCATCGATCGGGCACTCAGCTGCACGGCTCAGATAAAAGTTCTCGAGCCGCTGCAGCTTCGCGCTAAATCGGCTCTTTTCACGAAGCTTCTCCTCGAATCGCTCCCACGCGGCGATACCGAAGCCCTCGAGACACCGCGCCCCCTCAGAGATGTAGTTGGTGATAACGACCCGTGGCTCCCCCTGCTCCTGGAGAACCCGCCGAAACTCAGCCGGGAGCGACACTCGTCCCTTTTCATCCACCGAATGGGTGAAGCTCCCCCGATACGCCGCGGTCGGTGTCTTTTTCGGGGATATCACCCCATGTGCGTGGATAAGCTTCTCTTCAACCATGTAAAATCAACATCTTACAGATTGCATTTGGGGGGCTTTATGCCATTTTTTGCCATTTTACCCCCAGACTTCCCACTATGGGGTATATCCACCGAAGGGTCAATCGAAAAAAAGACGCAACTTGGCGAAATTGCTGCTTATTTTAAATGACTTAAAGCAATGCTGCTAGAAATGTGCAATAAGTCCGATGTGTTCGCCGGTTTGGAGAGCTCGCCGAAACGCCGAATGATCAATCGGAACCAAAAACACCTCGAGCGAACGATCCCCTACTCGACGGTTACGCTCTTCGCGAGATTACGGGGTAGATCAACGTCGGTGCCGTTTAACACCGCCACGTTGTAGGCGAGAAATTGGAGCGGGATCGTTAGAACGACCGGGCTCAGGTACTCCGAGATGTGCGGCACCTCGATAACACCCTCCGCAACTGCGGCGAGTTCGGGATGACCCACCGCATCGGTGATGGCGATGATGCGTCCGCCCCGGGACT
>JBJOHD010000242.1:0-6014 GCA_046047875.1 Pseudomonadota bacterium
GCACCGATAGGCCAATCGATGACTGTGGCACCGAGTGGCGAGGTGAAAAAGGGGCGCTCCGAAGGAGCGGTACTCACTCGGGAGAGCCACACCAAATGGACCGTCACAAACAATACAGCAAATCCGATAGAGATTCTTCCCCCAAGCTGGCACCCCGGCTCTCAGGAGGGCGTTCAGACGGTCGGTCCGGGAGGGTCGGTTTCAGCGGTCTCAGCTTACAGCGAGGTAGTTATCTCGCCGATGCGGGTTCACCTCCCTGGTGCGAGCTACGTACCCAATAGAGCTCACTCCTCGCATAGCCCCCCGATCACTACTATCGCGGGAGTTGAGAAGCGGGAATCAGCAATCGGTGGTGCGTGCCGTCGTTTTCTTGAAGCTGCCGAACTCATACGAAAGCATAGGTACGGAGAGGCTCAAAGCAAACTTACCGATGCGTTCGGAAAACTCGATTTCGATGTGAATCGGGACGACTTCGTCTTCATGGTGTACTCGTATCAACGGGCGACTTTCGATCTGAAGGGGCTCATCGAAAAAACCCAGAAAAAGGGGGACCTCATCGTAGCCCCATTTCTGGTTACCCCGGATGAGGACGCCGCATCCTCTCCGTTAAAGGCTCTTGAACGTCGGGTCGAGCGGGAAGCCACCCTTGCTCTTGCAGTCCTGTGCGCTAAAGAGATCCGTCTTAAAGTCGGTGCTGCGCTCAGCCCACATGTTGATAACCATCCCCAGGCGGGCTCAGTCACCCCAGAAACGGACGCAATCCTCCTCCTTCACGCTATGGGGATCGAGCTTTCACCGATATTTTTTCGACTTGCCCCTGGCCGAGAAGAGGCATACCGATTGATCAAGGCGCAGAGCAAGAGCAGCGCTGAGAACGGTCTCTCTAATCCAGGATGACAGTCGAATAAGCAGCTTACGGGGCGAGGATGCGTATGCTGTCCCCACCTCATTTGACTAATCTCCCACCCGCCGCCACACTATTTGTATGGCTAAAACCACCTCAGAATCCCCGGGGACCGAGGCGATTCGCGCCCTCGCGGTCGAACAGCTCCGCTTTCCGCCAACGGGGGGAACTGGCCCACAGCTCGATAAACTGATGACCGGGTTCAAAGAAGTTCGAATTGACCAGAAGGGTCGTTTTTTTATACCTGCCTCCTTTCGTGACTCACTCGGCGGCGGAGAACCGGTCCATGCTTTTGTTCCCGTGGATCACCGGGGAGTATGGATCTTCTCGGAGAGAGAGTTTAAGGGGCTCATCGCTTCAGCTCTTGAAAACGCGCGACGCCCGATTAACCACGGGAATCCCCTCGAAACGGTCACCCTACTGATGAACCGTTCTGAGCGTATCGAGCCTGATAGCCATCACCGTATCTTATTAGGTCCCGATCTCCTCCGAGCCTCCGGTCTAGCCCGCGGAGAGCTCGCGGTTGTTGTTGGCTCCGGAAACTTCCTTGAATTGAAAACTGCCGGGGAGATAAAACCGCCGAGCTCCATCGATACTGGACGCAACTAAAAGATTCGGTCCGAGAGCCGCATCTCGCACGATGGAACCGTCCATAATACCTCTCGCCTTAGGAGGGAATTCCCGCAAGAAAGGAGTACTCTCCCCAGCCCCGCTTCCCGGGCTTCATTTGGAGAGACAAACAGCCGAGTCCCCTCAAGAGCGCCAGCGGCCGGCTTTCAATCAGAGGAAAGCCACGAGTAAGATTCTCGCAGCTTTAATCAAAAAGCTTAAACTGCTCCGAGGTCGGAAACACCGCGCAGTCGGCGGCTTTGAGCTGATCGCAGTAACACGAGTAGCACGCGGGGAAATACTTCTCTTCAGCTCCCAGATCGACGCTCGGACCCTCGATTGTAGCCCGTCCATTTGAGTGCTTGAGATTCATAATCGCCTTTCGATTACAGAACGCACAGGTGGTTTTCACCTCTTCAATCGCGTCTGCAAGCTCCATGAGCCGCTTCGCGCCCTCAAAAAGTTGGCTTCTAAAATCTGTACGCAGTCCGTAGCAGATGACCGGAATATTATGAAACACCGCGATCTCGCGCAGCTGATTGATGACTCGAGCGCTCACGAACTGCGCCTCATCAACGAGAACGCAGCTTACCCCTTCCAAAGCGTCGGCGGGGATTCGCGACGACTCATGCAGGAGAATATCGGCTTTCTGCTCAAGCCCCGCCCGCGAGCGGATACTCTCCTCACCAAAGCGGGTATCGAGCGCCGGCTTTAAGACCAGCACTTTCTTTCCCTGCTGCCGATAATTATGCGCCACGACGAGGAGATTCATCGTTTTGGCGCTACTCACCGTGCCGTGACGAAAATAAAGCTTAGCCATAGGGAGACGCTCCGGAAAACGGCGAGGAGTGTATCCTTAAGAAGCTCGGAAACTCAAATAAAAAGGCCGGGGGATGCCCCCCAGCCGGTTTCTTTGCTCGGACGTTAATTCTTAGAACGTATCGATTCGGGGGGTGCCCTTAATAATCCGCTCGGTTACCTGGGCAAGTTCACGGGCGAGTTTGAGCGCTCTGGAAGCAGCTAATCTTCGAGCTCGCACCCGAGCGATACACGCTGAGTCACACGGCCTATTCGGGCCATTGACTTTCAGCCGTTCGTTGATCGCCCGCTTCGCTACCTTTAAGAACTCGCTCGAATTGCGCGTGAGCGTCGAAATCTCTTCGAGGTCGAAACTCGTTCTAAAAGAGCCGTCACACGATGGGCACCCGGTAAGAACGACGGTCGGCAGATTCGTAATAACCTCGCGCACCTCTCGGCGAATCAGGGCAGCCCGTCGCTTCAGCGACGACACCACCGCACGCGTTTGACGACTAAGCCTTCCTCGCTGCCGCTTAGTTAGATCTCGCGAAAGCTGAAGTAGAAACTTCTCTTGCAAAATAAGCTTTTCACGCAGGACCTTTACAAAGGGCGTCAGGGCAACCTGAGTGCACTGGGCAGGTATACACAAGGTTCCCACCGTACCCGTCGGCGTCGGAGTCGGGGTCACGGTCGGCATCGGAGTTGGGGTTACCGTCGGTTCTGGAGTCTCAGTCGGAGTCAGCGTCGGAGTAGGAGTAGGTGTCGGCTCCGGGGTTGGTGTATGGGTCGCGGTGGGGGTTGGCGTCACAGTCGCTGTACTCGTCGCCGTGGCGGTAGCCGTTGCTGTCGGGGTAGCTGTAGCTGTGGCGGTGGGAGTAGCTGAGCTCGTCGGTGTCGCCGTCGGTGTCGCTGTTCTGGTCGGCGTAGGTGTAAACGTACAGAACGGCGTCGGTGTCCGCGTTGGAGTCGGGGTGGCGGTCCGTGTCGGCGTCGGGGTGAAGGTACAGAACGGCGTCGGCGTTCGGGTCGCAGTCGGTGTCGCGGTTCTGGTCGGCGTAGGCGTAAACGTGCAGAACGGAGTCGGTGTCCGCGTTGGAGTCGGAGTGGCGGTCCGTGTCGGCGTCGGGGTGAAGGTACAGAACGGCGTCGGCGTTCTCGTCGCAGTCGGTGTCCGCGTTGGGGTCGGAGTAGCGGTACGCGTCGGCGTTCTGGTCGGAGTCGCAGTCCGGGTCGGCGTCGGAGAGAGCGTGCAAACCGGGGTCGGAGTGCGCGTAGCGGTCGGAGTTGGGGTCGGCCCACAGCTGCGCCCAAAGAACTGGCCGTACCCCGGACCAGCACCACTCTCATTGCACCCACTCCTTACCCAGGCACCTGCGAGTTCCTTGTTGCCGTAGAGAAAGGTACCGGAGTATCCACTCAAATTATCAAAACGGTAATCCGGGCTCCCGTCGCAAAACTTCAAAATCACATTAGACAACTGGAGACTCGAAACCGTTGTAACGGCGCGACCGGTGGCGCCGAAAGTTGTCTGTATGAGCGGGAGACACGACCCTTCCGAATCCGCACGGGCGATCGACAGAGTGGGACCGAGAAACAAGCCCAGATACACAATGCTAGCGAGAAACGCTGAAAGGCAACGGAGGCGGTCGGGGGAAAGAGCTCGCTTGAGTCGAGGAGCCGCAGCCACGAATTGGGTACTACGAGTAACTTGGCCTGAGGTGGCGGCTATCGACGGTGCTGGGGGGGTCATGACCTAATGCCTCTCGAGCGCCCTATTGAGATCCGCCGCACGGCGACACGATTCAATAAGCTTCAAAATTTACAAGCGAACAGCGACTTTCTGGCGCGAACCGACTACGAAGCTTCCCCCGACAACAGCAGCGGATCTCACCTTGAAAGAGCCAGCACTTTAGCTATTTAACCGGCGCTAATCAAGAAAAGGGGGGGAGGGACCTGCGAGGCAATCATATGCGGCTCGATTAATAACGGCTCAAATCCACCAAAAGCCGTGGAATTCCAAGCTTTTCAATCCTCGTATCCGAACTCCCTTCGGAGCTCTAAAATCCGGTCGTAAACCCGCGTAAGCTCGATAAAACGGCTCGATGCGGCCTCGTCTTGCGATTTATTCCGATCGGGATGAACGCTTTTTACCGCTTTTCGATACGCGTTCTTGATCGACCGGAGGTCGGCCTCTGGAGTTAATCCCAGTGCATCAAGGCAGCGGTGATACTCGCGGGTGCTCGGACTAAGCCTGCGAAGTTCGTTCACCACAAATCCACGGGGAGCATCCTCTTCCGTATCCTCCACAGACCGAGCGGCTTCCTCCTGTGGACCCCCCCCCCCGGTCGATTTTCCGCGGAGCGGTGCACCTGCACCGGCTGTAACGCTCCCCCGTCGGCGACTATTCTGGATCGACACAACGATGAGGGCGATGAGGAGAAGGGCTGCCGTTAAGAAACCGATAACGACGCCGAGAGAGCTCTCAGCGATTGCGAGTCGGAAACGGAGCACCTGCGCACCGAAGCCTTGAGCACCACTCTCTCTTAACTTCTTCTCAGCAAGACCGTGAAGCCCCTGACGGAAATATTGCTGCGCTTGTCGCAGAGGTATCGAAGCGAAGATCTCCTGAGCCCCTCCCCCAAGATTCCGCGCTCTCTCAAGGAGAGCTTCGCTTTCTCTTACGCGGCTCTTTTCGAGTAGAAACGAGATCTGCTCCAAAAGCTTCAGCTGATACGACTCAGCGAGCGCGCCGTCGTATCGCGCCATAAAATCGAGATAGTTTAAAACCTCGGCACGCTGGAGTATCGAAACCTCACGGGGCGCCAAACCGGCAAGTGCCTGGAGGGTCAGATCAACGGTCACCTGGGTACGCCTCAAGGTATCGACCCGGGCGAGGATCTCGAGGGCCCGCGACGAGTCCCCCCCTTCAATCGCCCGTGAGGCGGCGGCATGAAGCCCCTCCATCGCGAGCGGTCCGATAAGGGCGCTCAACTCTCGATCGGGGGTCTCCACAGCGAGCGAGCTTCCCAAGGCCTCAATATCTCCATCATCAACCGCCTTGAGCACATCTTTATAACGTTCAAAGCGAAGCGCGAGCGCTTGAGCAACCGGATCATCTTTGCCGTACACCTCACGGGCGAAGGCGATATACGGCTCCACACCACTGATATCGCGCTGCTGGAGCCGCTCGGAGAATTCCCGCTGGATCCGCTCCTTGATCGCCCGCTCGGCACCGTACGCATAGGCGATCCCGTGCTCGCGAATCCACGCCGGATCTCCCCCAGCAGCTGCAAGCACTAACCATGCGGTGAGGCGCGGGAAACGCTCCGGCTCGAAGACCGGAATCAGGGAGACCTGACCGAGAGTCGCCATCCCTGGACGCAGGGAGCTCCCTTCGCTGATGACGTCGATACTCTCTAAAAGATCATCCTCAATAAGATTGGCTCGCCAACGCAGAGTTCGAAAGGCGAGACCTGCCCAAGCCGGCTCCTCGATCCTCATCGACTGCTCGGCGAAGCGCAGCAAAGCCGAGACATCAAATCGCTCCGCTAATTTCGGATCGCTCAGAGTCTGCTCTACAACAAACGTTTTCAGATCCTTAGAATCGATGAGGGTCTCTTTTCCACCGAGTCGAACCAGAGCCTGCTCCGGTGAGGTCAATTTGATCGAGTCTACGGGGAAGGATAACCCTGCGGCGGTAATC
>JBJOHD010000243.1:0-12141 GCA_046047875.1 Pseudomonadota bacterium
GTAAACTTGTTTCAAGAAGTGTTTGCCGTATGACCAATCCCGGAAACTCCTCCCCGAACTCGAATTTCACCATAGCAATCATCGAAGACGACGAGAGCGTGCGGCGGAGTTTGACCCTGAACCTCGAGCTTGAGGGGTTCAAAGTGGTGACCGCCGGCGATGGCGAAGAGGGGATTCTCCTTATCAACGAAGCTCATCCCGATCTGATCTTACTCGACGTCATGATGCCGAAAAAGGACGGTCTTCAGGCGTGTAAAGAGATCCGGGGAGCGGGGATATCGACCCCGCTGATCCTCCTCACCGCCCGAAGTGCGGAGGTGGATAAGGTTCTCGGACTCGATCTCGGCGCTGACGATTATCTCGCCAAGCCCTTTGGGATGCTCGAGCTTATCGCTCGGGTGAAGGCGTTGCTGCGGCGTACCCAGACGACGAAAGAGGTCGATGAGGTTAAGTTCGACGATGTTGTGATCGATTTCAAAGCGTACCGCGCGGCGCGCGCCGATCAGCCTCTCGAGCTTTCGGCGCGGGAGTACCGGTTGCTCCGGTATCTGGTGGCGAAGCGGGGATCGGTCGTTACCCGCGATGAGCTTCTCGATGAGGTGTGGGGTTACAACTCATATCCCTCGACCCGCACGGTGGATAACCACATCGCCCGGCTCCGGCAGAAGATCGAGGACAACGTCGAGGAGCCGAAGCACATCCTCACCGTTCACGGTGTGGGATATAAGTTCGTGGCGAACTAAGAAAGCGAATAAAAAGCCCGTCGTCGAATCGCTCGTGCGCTGAGCGTGCCGGAGGTGTTTTTTCCCGGAGGGTCTCGCCCGATCTCCTGGGCGCGCTGCAGCGCTTGCGGGGAGCCCCCGCGATCCATCCCGAAGTTCTTTTGATTAGCGTTTCCCTCCACGGTATAACTTGAGAAGGGGGTCGGTGCGCGATCCCCTGAAGATAAGAAAAGTCGGGGAGGAAAACATGGATGCTTCGCATTCGCGCAATCTAGTCGCCCAGCATCAGCAATCGACCGCGGCGCAGGTCGAATCGATCGCTGGCATTATCGCCCATCACTTACATACGTCAGCTCTTGAGGGTCGCTCCCCGATTCGGGAGGTGGTTGCCGAAAAGATTCTACCGTTCTGTGACCGCGCGGCGGGGCAGGTGCTGCCGGCGGATAAAGTTGTGCTGGCGAATCACATTCCGGGGTATCAAGAGCCCTCTGCGGAGACTCTGGCCCGCTGCCACGAGTATTCGGCGCGACCGGAGAACTACGGAACCGCGCCGGGGCCGGCGGCGGCGCTCCTGACCGAGCTCTCCCGTGCGATCTCTCCGAAGGCGGCGTTTGTCTTTGGAACCGGGCGGGGGCGGCTTGAGCAGGTCATCGCTGAGAGCAGCCCCGCCACCGAGGTCGTGACGATCGACCTTCCGAGCGAGCTAGTCGGCGCATGCCCCGGCTCCCCGGACAAAAATAATATGCGCTACCGTACCAAGATCGGGATCGATGCCGATGCTAAGATCGGTGACATCTTCCGTGGGGATCCGGAGCTTGCTCCCCGTGTGCACCAGATCCTCGGCGATTCGTTTGCGTTTCAACCGGGGAATCTCGCGGGGACGATGGGGCTCATCGTAGTTGACGGAAACCACGCCATGCCGGTAGCGCTGATGGATCTAGCGAACGCGCTCGAGCTCGCCGCGAGTGAGGGTGCGGTGATCGTGCTCGATGATTTCCGTAAAAAATCGTGCCTTAATGCTGGGGTCGAAGCTGCGGCGGTGACCTTCTCTCAGATTACGGGGCTTCCTGTCTTGCAGCCGTGTCCGAAGCCGGGGGAGAGCGGGCTTGAGGCGGATGCGGGGATAATCATCGTCCCCGCCGATTTCGACCGGGGTACGAAAGCGGCGCGGATTCGGGACATAGCTCGGGCGCTCACTTTATAGAGTGGGTTAGCCGCGCAGCCTCAAAAGAGGAGAGGGGAGTGAAAGCTCCCCTTTTTTTTAGGCGCCCCCTTTTTAACGGCGCTCCTTTTGGCAAAAGACGGTCGCGTTTACCGAAAACTGAGGGGCCTCTGCGGAGGGCTCGGCGGGCGGCCTTAGCTATTGGAAGCTAGGGGGACCAGAAGCTCGGGAGACCGTTCCCCGCTTGTTAGTGAGCGGGAAACGATCCGTGCCCTAAGCTGTCGGACTTTACTAACATATTGTAATCACTGCACATTAAGTGGTGATGCGTTGACATCAAATAAATAATGATGTACTGTCATATCATGCGTACCACGTTTGGACTCGACCCCGATCTCGTGCCGAAGCTCAAGGCTTTGGTAAAGCGAAAGAAGGCGCCCCTCAGGAAGGTGCTCAATGACCTTATCCGTGCGGCGATCGGAGCGGAGCTGGGGGAGGCGCCCCGCGGCTTCGTGGTAAAAAGCCGGAACCTCGGGCTTAAGACCGGCTACGATCCGCGGAGCCTTAACGTGCTGTTCGATGAGCTTGAAACTGAGCGGTTCGTTTCGGGCAAAACGAAATGATCCTGCCTGATATCAATCTTCTCGTTTACGCCTACGATGAATCCTCCCCGTTTCATGCTGGGGCGAAGCGGTGGCTCTCCACTCTTCTCGACGGTCGCCGAGAGGTCGGGTTTCCCCTCGTTTCGATCCTCGGATTTATTCGGCTGACGACAAATCCGAAGATCTTTAGAGAGCCGCTCTCGATGACCGAAGCGTGCTCGATAGTTGAGGAGTGGCTGAAAACACCCCAAGCTGCGGTGCTTTCGCCCGGCGGAAAGCATTTTGGGATCCTGGGTCGGTTGGTCGAAGGAAGTGGTGTATCGTCAGCTCTCACGACCGAAGCGCATATCGCGGCGCTGGCGATCGAACACGGCGGCACGATTCATTCTAACGACGGGGATTTCGCCCGATTTAACGGGATAAAGTGCGAGAATCCGCTGGAGGAGCGTTAGCGTTTGTCGCTCATGCGGCGCGCTCCGCTTAGCGCTTGATTATCGCTCCGCTCACTGCTGGATTATCGCTCCGCGCCGCGCTTGATTATCGCTCCGCTTAGCGCTTGATTATCGCTTCGCTTAGGCTGGATTATAAGGTACGCATCGCTCGCGGCGAAATATAGCGGGGGGATCCTGTCCATCTCTATCCTCTTCGGCGCCGCGCAGGGCGGGGAGTCGGTAAAGAGCGGGCACCTGCTTTTATGAGGCGCGGTTCCGTGAAGTATCCGTGAGCTCCCGCCCGATCTGCGGGGAGGGGTTCTCTCTCCCGCGAGGTTCTCGTCGTATGCTTATCAACGCGATGCCTTTTGAAATTCTCCTTGCCTGCGGGGCGGGAGTTGCGGTGTTTCCGATCACGCTTTGGCTCGTAGCGCCGTGTAAAAGTGAGGTTGGGTTGCCGCATTTTAGCGATGTCCTGGCGGCGCTTTTCGCGGCCGCCTGTGTATCTCTCGGGGTCTTGACGTATTTCGGTATCGGGTGGGCCGAGGAGATCGGTGTGCGGGTCGTGGGGTTCCTTCTCTTTAGTTTCGGAGCGGTTCATGCGCTCATGGGATTCACCGGGAGTCGCCGGTCGATCCGGCTCTGTAATGCCCGGCGTCTCGATTACGTGCGGATACGGCGCGATGAGAGGCCGTGGATCTTTTTTAGTATCGTCTCCTTTGAGTTGATCGGATCGCTTGGTCTCCTCGCTTTTTTATGCGCTGAGGCGCTCGGTGTTCGGGGGTAGGCCGATGTACGACAGTACCGCGTCGCGGCGGCGGATTTTTACGCGCAGCTTTGTGCGGTGTCTCGCCCTCATCGGCACCTGCGCGCTCGGGAGTGCATTTGCGGAGGCGAAGCCTATGGAGGAGGCTCCTCGTGAGGTGGAGCTTTGCGGTGCCCGGTCGGTCGTTCACGCGCGGTTTGTTTCGTATCACCCGAGTCCTATCACTGAAGGAGCGATCGGGTACCTCACCCCGCCCGTAGCACGATTCCAGCTCGTGCGTGTCCTTCGTGGGGAGCCGCTGCCCACCGAAATTGAGGTCCGTTTCGACTTTCACGACGGCTCGGTGTGTCTTCCCCGTGAGGGATGGCGTTTTTCAGAGGCGCGGATGCCCCGCCCCTTCTCCGAGTGGGTGCTGTTTTTGACGGATGAACGGGACGGGGTCTACCGTACCTATCGCGGTGACTTCGGGCGCTTCCCGTGGGGTGGGGCGGGGGAGGAGCAGCTGAGGCGGTGTCTGATAGCTCCATGATCTGATCGCACCTCAGGTGGCCTAACGGTAGAGCGGCTCAATCGGCGCTCTCTATCCGAAACGTGCTTCGTGCCGTTTGGTGAGGTGTCGAGCGCGCGCGGTGTGGGGGCGTATCCAACAAGAGATGCGGCGTCGTGTTACTCGATTTGAGACAAAGCGGCCGCCTCCGCGCTCTCCGATGATTCACACTTTATCGTGATACGCTCGATCCAATGCGGCGCAGCCCCTCCCTTAAGGCGATGTTTCGTATGGGGGAGTTCGCTAAATTCAGAGATAGTCCCATCAGGCTTGACCGGGAACGTCAAAGTCTCATCGGGATCGTTTGGGTCACTCAACGTTATCGAGGGCGGGTTGAGGCTCGCCCCCGTTACTGTAACGGCATGATTAGTAAGGTAACCGATATAGGATGTTTGAGGATCGAGAGGTATAAGGAGCTCTAGAGTCATGATGATGATGCACTCGTCTGCGATCTCCTTAAGGAGTGCGAGGTCTCCGAGATTGAATTCTTTGCGGGAGATCTGATCGCAAACAAAGTCCCGTTTAAACACCTCCTCGTTGCATCTACACAAGGCCTCGGTAAATCCCTTTTTGCCGTCTGCGGTGCCCATATCGCTGGCGAAACCCGCTTCCTCGAGGCAATACGCACCGCTTGCATCTCCTCGTGAGCATTTGAAACTCCGTAACACGCATCGAAGGAGCCGTTCGGGTTGGACACGAATCCGGCGTGGCGAGCACCGTTGACGTCAGCAGCGAAGAAACATTCGTTTCGCCCCTGAATGGCGTAACCGTTAGGAGAGATCGTCGAATTCCCCGCGAGCGGAGGCGCACAGTTCTGGGCCAAAGCGAGGGTGGGGAGCAGCAACGTGAGACAGGCGATGGCCGCTGGGCGTAGCAAATGAATCATAAAACAAGAACCTCTTAAAACTGCAGAGATGGGTGCGCCTGCAAGAACCTCAGATCTCCTCGACCCAAGAAGTCCCAAATGATATGGGGGCTCAGAGAGAGGCAGGTGCCGTGCTCGCGTGCCTCAATAGTCCCGCACGTGGTTCGGGTTGGTTGGTTGTTGGGGCGTACCATCCGGGGTGGGCTTGGGAATTGAGCCGACGGGTATCGAAGAGCGCTACGCAGGGGCCGGGCGCTTGCATCGTAGCGGCATAGGTTTAAGAATCCTTCCCAAGCTACCGAAAAAAAAGCAGTTAAATCAATTGATTATGCGCTATAGGCATTTCTCGAAAATGCCGACCTTATACCGGTGCGTTTAATCCTCGCCGTAGCCTAGTGTGAATACCGCAAGACCCAGAGCAATCTTCGCGTTCCGGTGGGTGACACGATTTCTTTTCGCGGTGGTATTTCTATGGACTTTTTCCTCCATAGAGACCGTCTCCGCGAAAAGCGAGGGCGAGCGATTCGCGCGAAAGAGATTCGTTGGTAAGCAAAGAAGTAATCAGCGTCCCCGGCATGTGTGGGTATTCTGTCGTTTATCAAACCGAAATCTTACCCACGCGGTTCAGCGAAGAGATGGCTCGTGGAGGCATGGGAATCTCACAGTTGAGTTAAGGAACTTCACCAAGAATTCAGCCCAGTCGATTCAATCAAATGCTGCGAGGTGGTGTCGAGACGCAGCCCGAAAGGCTAACCCCCCTCGTCCCACGCCAACTGTGAGACCGAGTGTCACGCCAACCTCATCCCCAACAGCAACTCCGACTCGAACGCCGACAAGCACGCCGAGCTCGACACCAACACTTACGCCAACGGTCACTCCAACAGCGACGGCTACTCCGACCCTGACGCCGACACTTACGCCAACGGTCACTCCAACAGCGACGGCTACTCCGACCCCGACGCCGACACTTACGCCAACGGTCACTCCAACAGCGACGGCTACTCCGACCCCGACACCGACAAGTACCCCAACCTCTACACCTACCCCGATTCCATCGAACACGCCGCCTCCGACCAGTACGCCGACACCCGGTACCTTTACCGTTGTCCATCATTTCGATGAGGAGACCTCGACCGACTTCAACGTCGATAAGTTTTTCTCCCAGATGGTCGGGCACGTGCCGACGAGCTCTATCGCTGCGAATTACGATTTCTCAATCGCCCGAACCTACGAGATGGGGCTCCTTGCCTTCTGGGGGATGGATGAGATTACTCAAAATCGTGTTCCGGATGGGACGGGAAGGGGATATAGCGGCCTTGTAACGAACGGAGAACTCGTTTCGGGTCGTTTCGGTAACGCTATTCGTTTTAGCGCTGGGGGTGGGCTTGACCCGAATACGAGTCCGATTATAGCGACGCAGCCTTCCATCGGTTTCGCGGTTGGTGGTTGGATAAGACCGGAGTTGAATGGGAGTGACCGATTTAGTGGCTTGCTCTTTGAGCGGCAGTACGACGACCTTGTTTTCGGTTTCGCGCCGTTTGGTGCAGCGAACCTTTTAACGTGTCGGGTGCAGCCGCAAGGTATGGGGAGCGTCCAAGCTGCCGGGCTCATCGATTCAAACCTGGCTGGCAATTGGGTGCACGTTCTGTGTAACTACGATCCATCGACAGGGGAACTAACCATCTATGTCGACGGTGTCCCAGCAACCGAAGGTCGGGCGACCGTCTCGTTCGGTTCGTTCAATACGACATGGTCCAACGAGGCCGCTGTAGCAAGTAGACCGGGTGAGATTCGCGGCTCAACCGACCCACCGTTTGACGGTGACATCGATGAATTCGGTGTCTGGGGGCGAACGCTCACCGCGAGCGAGATCCTAGCGCTGGCAGAGTCGAATCAGCCGATCATACCGCGCGAGGAGTCGCGAGTACAGTCGGGACGAATCGATCCTGGAACTCACTATAGCGATGCTACTATTCAGTGGAGTGTTCCTCCGGGGGCGATCGGGCTCATGTACGTGAGCACCGATGCGGGTGCTACGTGGTGTAAGATTGAGAATGGAGGCGCCCTTTCGAGCGTCCCGAGTTGTGCTCTCCCCGCGCGAGGGCTGCTCTACCGGTATATTTTTTTCGACGATTCACTCGTTGATACTGTGCAGGTGCTCTTTACGACCGGTGTGGCGGAGCAACCGCGGGTTCCCGTTCCGATCGGATTAAATATCGCGGATCTGAACGATTGGGCGACGCAGCATGTGTTTAAGGACATGATGACCCAGGCGCGGCAGTGGCTCACTCGGACGGTCGGGAGTTATGAGTGGGATAACGGGCTTCAAAGCGCGATCCCACTGCGTGCTGATGGGTATCCGGAGTTCATACCGTTTACACCCCCCGGCTATGGACCACAGGTCGTCCATACGTTGGTCACAACTCCCAACACCGCTCGAAAACTTGGAAACTACTCGCTTCGATTCACCGGACAGGGATCGATCCACGTTCATGTCGTGGGTAATCCAGGGGATTTTAGTCAGGTATTCTCGAGTCTCCCGGGCGAGCCGGGGTGTGTGCAAGGGGGTGGGGATCTGCGAAGCCCAGTGTGTCCAGTGACATATAGTGGCACAGAGCAGGCTATCTTCCTGCAGGTTCTTTCTTCCGATGCGGCGGACCCGGTGCGAGATATTCGCTTAATCGATCCGGACTTTAATACATGGACGAACGAAGAGATCGATGCGGAGCCGTTCCTGCCCGCGTTCCTCGAGTCGATTCGGGGAGCCTCGGTGTTCCGTTTTATGGACTGGATGCACACGAACAGTCAGCCGAATCCAGAGCTGCCGCAGTACACCTGGGGATCTCGAACAACGCGGGAGTCGTTTACCCAGACCGGACGGTCGGGTATAGCGATGGAATACGTCGTGATGCTTTCGAACGTTATGGAGGCGGATCCATGGATCTGTATCCCTCACGGTGCGCCCGACGAATTGATTCAGAGCTACGCAGAGTTTTTCGAGCAATATCTCGCACCCGGACGGAAACTCTTCATCGAATTTTCTAACGAGCTTTGGAACGGAGCTTTTGGGCAGGGGCAGTACTCCTACGCTCGCCCTGAGGGTCGAGCGCGGTATGTGGCTGAGCGAAGTTTCAATATGTTCAGAATCTTTACCGAAGTTTTTTCCGACGATTCACGGCTTGTGAAGGTCATGCCTGGTCACGCGGGAGGCGCGGCTTACAACGCCGAGCTTCTGGAGCTTACTCAAGATAGCTCAATAAATCCGCATGGCATGACGGTCGACGCTCTCGCCATAGCGCCGTACGTCGGAGGGGCGCTGCCAAATGAGCTTGCGAATAGCGACGCTGAGGTAAGTTTTACTACCGAACACCTTCTGGATCGCCTTGAGCGACTTCTTTCGACCGAATACCTCGATTTCGTCACTTCGAATCGCGCCGTAGCTCAGGCCCACGGGGTAAGGCTCATCGCATACGAGGGGGGGCATCACCTCGCGCCCCTCGCCGGAGAGGAGAACAACAGTGCGCTTGTGGAGCTCATCTATGAGGCGAATCGCCATCCACGGATGCGGCAGATCTACCGCGATATGCTGTCGATCTGGGGGCAAGAGGGGGGAGAGCTTTTTGCGGTTTTCAACACCACCAATGCTTACTCGAAGTGGGGTAGCTGGGGACTTAAAGAGACGTGGGATCAGCCGATCCTCGATGCCCCAAAGTATCATGCTGTCCGAGAGATGATCGACCTCTATACGGTTACTCACGATCCCGGTGCAGCGACATGTGGAAATGGGATCGTTGAACCGGGGGAGGAATGCGATGGGAGCGATTTCCGTTCTGCGTATTTCCCAGCGGGGACTACCGGCTCCGCGGCCTCGCGCGATTTTGTCGGCGGCACTCTTGGTTGTGATTCGAACTGCTCTGTCTCAACCGAGGATGCGACTCCCCGAGTGGGTTGTTCGTTTCGGCCGGGTACGCGCATCGATGACGACGGGTGGGAGGGCAGTAAAATGCAAGACGAACACGTCAAGCTCCTTGTGCTCGGACTCAATTGTCTTCACGAATTCGTTGATCTCGATATCTATGAGGGTATCCCCGGTGACTCGGAAGCGGATCGATTCGTCGAGACGATTAGGATTCGTTTCGATGATCCGAATGTCGCAGTTGGTCGATGGATGACGACCCTTGCGGGTGCGGTGGGAGGAGACCCGGCCCGGTTTTATTTTGAGGCGCGGCTTGTAAGCAACCCCACCATTACGGCGACAAGTAACGCGATCCGAGTATGTTCAAGGATATGCGATTGCTATCAGTACGCTCCGGGGTGTCAGCCTTAGAGACGTTGGGTTGCTGGGTTGGTTGGGTTGCTGGGTTGGTTGGGTTGCTGGTGCGCCCCAACTTTTTTGACTGGGTTGCATCAGCGTGGTGGGTAAGTCGAGCACCGATAGTGGGCTCTTACTTCAACCGCATTAAACTAACGGTCGTTTGAATAGCAAGTTTTCCCAAGAGGTTGCATCGAGCTGCTCGACGATGAGGCGAGCGACGGCAGAGTTGGGGCGTACCATTTGGGGGGTAGCAAGTTTTCCTTATGGGTTGCGTCGAGCCCCGCGAGGGTGGGGGGATCGGTCGCGAAGTTGGGACGTCCCAGCCGGGGGCCGGGGGGCCGGGGGCTTCTATGATCGGGCTCAGCCTTTTAATCGAGAGGCGGGGACAGCGTGGCTTCTCGGACGGATTTGGGTCCCGTAGGAGAGATATAATTCATTTAGAATCAGGTAGTTAGATGATTTGTCCGGAAAACGTAAAAAAGTTGTAACAAATTTGCATCGATTTTTTGACACCTGAATCCAATAGAAGCAGGTGACGAACGGTTTTGGTGGTAGGTGGCTCGTTCGAATCGCGGTTTTTCTTAATCGTCACAGGCAGTTAGACTTAACCGTTAGAAACGAAAGATTTTAAAAAGAGACACCCCGATGACCCCGCAGAAGACCCCCGCTCTGAACGAATTTCAACTTATGGTTCTTGAGAAACACACGATCGATTGCGTCGACGTTGTTGAGCTTTTGGGTGACCTCGTTGAAGGGGATCTGACCCCAACCTTGGCGGCTCGCCTTGAGACCCATATCGAGGACTGTAACTACTGCGGTGAGATTAAACGGGGTTACGAACTGACGATCGAGCTCGCCCAAGAGCTTAAAAACGAGGAGAAGCCGATCCCATCCGCGGTGCAGAACCGGCTCCGCTCGGCCCTCAACGAAAAGCTCGGCATTAACCTCTCGATGGTGCGGTAGAACCCGCCTCGGCCGAGTTTGATATCCGGATTCGGAAACGCCCGCCCACCGCTCACCCCGGTCGGGCGGGCGAAGATTTTTGGTGGTTACGCCGGGCCGTGGTAGCGTCTCTCCTCTATGAACGGCAGCACGGTCTACCTTGTCGACGGCTCGGGGTACATCTTTCGGGCTTTCTTTGCGATTACCCGGCTCACGAACCGCGCGGGTTTCCCCACGAACGCGCTCTACGGGTTCACCCGGATGCTTTTAAAGCTGTTGAGCGAGGCGAACTCCGATCATGTGGTCGCGGTGTTCGATGCGGGGCGGGCGACCTTTCGAACCGAGATCTACCCGGAGTACAAAGCGAACCGGGAGGAGTGTCCCGACGATCTGCGGAAACAGATGCCGTACTTCCGCGAGTTAACCCGAGCACTCGGGCTCCCGACCTTAGAGCTTCCTGGGTTCGAAGCGGACGATATCATCGGAACCCTCGCAAATCGGCTCTCCGATGCGGGGCACGACGTCGTTATCGTCGGCGCCGATAAAGATCTGATGCAGCTTATCGATGGTCACGTGTCGATGTGGGATACGATGCGCGACCGACGGTTCCACCACGCCGAGGTGGTAGAGAAATTCGGGGTGGGCCCCGAAAAGGTGTGCGAGGTGCTCGCACTCATGGGCGACACCTCCGACAACATTCCGGGGCTCAGCGGGGTGGGACCAAAGACCGCGACCCAGCTTATTTTAAAGTACGACACGGTCGAAGGGGTGATCGCTGCGGCTGAAAAGATCAAAGAGGACAAGGAGATCCGTAACCGCACAAAAATCGCCGCGACGATTGAATCGGATGCCGAGCTCCTCCGTCTAAGCCGTAGGCTCGTGGAGATCGACCTTAATTGTCCGGTGAAGCTCCCGAGCGGTGAGAACGAAGTGGCCGTAGCATCGCTGTCCGATTCAGACATCCTCCATGTCATGGAGCGTCGTGCGCCCGATGAGGGGAAGCTCGCAGAGCTCGTGGAGGAGTTCGAGTTTAGTTCGCTCGTAAAGGAGTTCCACTTTACCCCTCGCTCAGAGCGGGAGATCGTGGAAGCCCCCGCGCACCGCTATCACACCGTGTGGCGCGCCGATTTTCCGGAGTGGTTAAAACGCTTGAAGAGCGAGCAGGCGTTTGCGCTCGATATCGAATCGACCTCGCTCAACGTCCAAGAGGCGACGGTCGTTGGAATCTCGTTTTGTTGGTCCGAGGATGAAGCTTTTTATATCCCGCTCGCCCACCGCGAGTCGACCCACGAGCAGGTAACGTGGGAGGAGTTTAAAGCGGGGTGCGGGGCTCATCTTGGAGACCCGCACGTCAAAAAATTCGGACAAAATATAAAGTACGACGCGAGCGTACTCGCCCGGTGTGGGCTCGTGGTCGATGGCATCGCGTTCGATACGATGATCGCCTCGTACGTTTTGAACCCCGATCGCAACACCCATAACCTCACCGCTTTGTGCTTAGAGTTCTTAAAGCGCCCCCTCATCGAGTACGAGGATGTGGTGGGGGAGCACCCCGACTTCTCGTACGTCGATCCGGTTGCTGCGACCCGGTACGGGGGACAAGATGCACACGTGGTGTGGCTCTTAAAAGCCCACTTGGAAAAGCATCTTGAGGAGAAAGAGCTCACCGAGATCTTCCGCACGATCGAGATGCCGCTTGTGCCGGTGTTAAGTCGGATGGAGCTCGCCGGCGTGAAGCTCAACACCGCTCTTTTAGGAGAGATGTCCGTGGAGTTTGGGGGCGAGATCG
>JBJOHD010000244.1:0-15103 GCA_046047875.1 Pseudomonadota bacterium
TCGGCGCCGCCAAAGCGTGGCTCCTTGCCCGTCTCACCCGGGAGCGGAATCTCGTTGTCATCGTATGTAAAGACCGCGCGAGCGGAGAGGATCTGGTAAACGATCTCCGCTTCTTCCTCGGTGGCGTTGAGATCAAATCCTTTCCCCCCTGGGATACCCTGCCGTTTGAGTCTGTATCACCCCAGACTGCGGTATCCGCTCAGCGAATCGACACACTCCTCTCGCTCCCAGCCCCCGGCAGCCGGGTCCTCGTTGTTCCCGCTGAGGCGCTCGCCCAACGGATCGTCCCGTGCGCAGCTCTTACTCAGCTTTCATTTGATCTATCGGTCGGCGAATCAGCGGAGATCGACGAACTCGCCCCGCGCTTCCGCCGCGCCGGCTACCTCGATGTCTCCCTTGTTGAAGATGTCGGCGATCTCGCTGTTCGCGGACAGGTAATCGACTTCTTCCCGGCGAATTCCCCCTTCCCGGTGCGAATCGAGGTCGTCGCGGGGGAGATCAAGGGGCTGAAGCTTTTCGATCCTGAATCGCAGCGCTCCAGCGACTCGATCACACACGTGCGTGTCCTCCCGGTTCGCGAGATTCCACCGCGGCAGACCGGCGCAGCGCTCCACGCCGCCACCGACCGCCTCAAGGCTCGTGGAAAAAGGCTCGAGACCCCCCCCCGAGAGATCGCCCGTGCGATGGCAGCGCTCCGCTCTGGCTCCGATTACCCCGCGCTCGAGCTCATCGAGGCGATCGCTCATCCCGGATATGCCTCGTTTTTCGACTATCTCCCCGACAACGCGGCGCTCGTGCTCTGCGATGAGTTAGGTATTCGGCAGACGCTCGACGAGTTTCACGAAATCGCCGAGGAGCGGGCGCAGCGCATGGCAGCTGAGCATTACCTCATCCCTGCGGTACGGGACCTCTATCTCACGCCGGACGAGGTTCGCGCCCATCTTGCTACCCGAGCCTTCGCCATCGTCGACCAACTTGAGTTACTCGACACCGAAGGCCAGGCGGCTGCCGGCGGCCAGCCGATCTCGATTAAATCATTCTCGAATCTCGAGCTCTCGACCCGCCTTAAATCGAAAGTTGGCTCAGGGCACGCACTCCAACCACTGCGAGAGCGGCTCGTGAGTTGGCTCGATTCCGGATTCTCTATCGGCTTTGTCGTTGGCTCGCCCCACCGGGCGGAACGACTCCAAAAACTCCTCCTCGACATCGGCATCGACGCCGATCGAACCACGCTCCCCGGCAGCGCGTGGATCGACTCGCTCCATCGATCCCGCGTCGCAATTCTTGAGGGCCATCTCTCCGCCGGTTTTCAGCTTCCCCGGGAGCAGCTCGTATTTGTCGCCGAGAGCGAAGTATTCACCGAGCGATCTCATCGCCGCGCACGCTCTCGGAGCCTCAGTCTCAAGAAGATCATGGGCTCGCTCGCCCAGCTGCAGGAGGGTGATTTCGTCGTGCATACCGACTACGGGATCGGACTCTACCACGGACTGAAGCATCTTGAGGTCGAGGGGTCAGCGAGCGACTTCCTGCATATCGAATACGCCGATAGCCGGCTGTACCTGCCCGTTCAAAATATCGGCAAGATACAAAAATTCGTCGCCGCGGAGGGACAGCGGCCGATCCTTGACAAACTCGGCTCAACCCGCTGGGTCAAAACCCGTCAGAAGGTGCGTGACTCGGTAGTTGCTCTCGCAGGCGACCTCATTAAACTTTATGCCCAGCGAAGCATCGCCAAAGGCTGGCGCTACGAACCGTTCGGCGCTGAAGATGAGCGCTTTGCGGACGGATTTGCGTTTGAGGAGACTCCCGATCAAGAGTCAGCGATTCAGGATACCGTACGCGACCTCGCGAGTGAAAAGCCGATGGATCGACTCGTCTGCGGAGACGTCGGGTTTGGGAAAACAGAGGTGGCACTCCGCGCCGCGTTTAAAGCGGTGCAGCATGCTCGGCAGGTCGCGGTGCTTGTGCCAACAACGATCCTCGTGGAGCAGCACCGGCGTGGGTTCGCCGAACGTTTTATGGGCTATGACGCTCGGGTGGGAGCGGTCAGCCGATTCTATTCGGCTGCTGACAATAAAGCGACCCTCGCTCAACTTGCTAACGGCGAGGTCGATATCATCGTCGGGACCCATCGCCTCCTGCAGCGTGATGTCGTCTTTAAAGATCTCGGACTCGTTATTATCGACGAGGAACACCGCTTCGGCGTGAAGCAAAAAGAGCGGCTGAAACAGATCAAGAAACAGGTCGATGTTTTGAGCCTCACGGCAACCCCCATCCCACGCACCCTGCATATGTCGCTTCTCGGCATCCGCGATATCAGCGTGATCGCCACCCCTCCCCACGATCGGAAGGTCGTACGCACCTACACCGCCGCCTACAACGAGTCGATCGTCCGCGATGCTATCCTCCGGGAGCTCCAGCGCGACGGGCAGATTTTCTTTGTACATAACCGCATCGATAGTCTTCCGGTAGTGACCGCTCGACTCGCCGAGCTTATACCTGAGGCGCGTTTTGAATTCGCTCACGGACAGATGGCCGAGGGCAAACTCGAGACGATCATGCACCGTTTTATGCAGCGTGAATTCGACGTCTTGGTAACGACGACGATTATCGAGTCGGGGCTCGATCTGCCGAATGTGAATACGATTATTATCGATCGCGCTGATATGTTCGGTCTAGCCCAGCTCTATCAGCTCCGGGGGCGGGTTGGTCGGAGCACCCGGCAGGCCTACGCTTACTTTTTGGTGCCGAGCTCGCGCAGCCTCGGAGCCGATGCCCAGAAGCGGCTCAAGGTTCTCCAATCTCTGGACGACCTCGGCATCGGATTCAATCTCGCGATTCGTGATCTCGAAATTCGGGGCGCGGGGAATCTTCTCGGCAAAGAGCAAAGCGGCAGCGTCCTCGCCGTGGGCTTTGATCTGTACAGCAAAATATTGAAAGAGGCGGTGCTCAACTTAAAGGGCGAGGAGCTCTCGATCGAAGAGGTGATCGACCCCGAGGTTAAACTTGGACTACCCGCGTTTATTCCGGACTTTTACGTTCCTGACATCTCAGAGCGACTCGTCCTCTACCAGCGGCTTGCCGCCGTTCTCTCGCGCGAGGAAGCTCTCGATCTCGGCGATGAGATCGAGGATCGATTCGGGCCGATGGGACGCGAGACGCAGAACCTCATCGAGCTGATGGCCTTTCGAGCGCTCCTGCGAAGCTTCGGTATCGTCTCGGCGGAATTCGCGCAGGGGAATCTACGACTCGTCTTTTCGCCTCGGGCCCCGCTCGATGCGGTGAAGATACTTGACCTCGTCCGTCGTAAGCCGGAGCGCTACAAGTTTTCAAAGAACCTCACCTTTACAATCGCACTCGACCTGGGGCACCTCGACCAACCAAGTCAGGTTCATGCGTTGACCGAGGATGTGCTGGAACTGATCGTCGCCCGAGCGACGGGTTCGGCGGCGCCGCCGCCGCCTGAGCAGCGCGAGCGGTGAAGCGCCGAATTACAAGCTTTTCAGAGGACTTCCACCCGCTGCGAATTGCCGCTGCACCGCCGGCTGCGCCCCCATCCCTCCCCCGCACTTTTCTTGCTATCCCCCAGCGAAGCAACTAAGATAACGCCATGCTAACGTCCCGACCTTACTCTCTATCCGCCGCTATCGGCGTCGCCGTTCTGCAGATCGCCCTGCTCGCTGGGCCCGCCTGGGGCGCACCGTCCGAAGTGGTCCTCGATTCGGTCGTTGCCAGTGTTAACGATCAACCGATAACGCTCAGCGATGTCACCCGTCGATTGGGCCGGCCGAAACCGCTCTCCCCCCAAGAGGCGGCGAGCGATTCCGCAGCGCGGCAGGTTATCGACGCTCTCATTTTCGAGCGGTTAATCGAGGCTGAAGCCGCCACACGAAAGATGACGGTAAGCGACGCCGAAGTGGATCGATACGTCGGCGAGATCGCGAAGCGAAACGGGCTCTCGATCGACGCATTTAAATCTGCACTCGCGGAGGAGCGGCGCAGCTTCGAAGACTATCGCCGACAAATCCAAACCGATATTTTACGCTCCCGGCTTACCGGCTCTCTGATGCAAGCCGGCGTAGCGGTTACCGAGAGCGAGGTTGAGCAATACCTGGCCGAGCACCCCGAATTCGCCCGCGCCGGAGCGAAGCTCAAGCTTCGTCAGATCGTCATCTCCCCTGCTCGACACAGCGAGGACGAGGCGATCCGAATCCTCAATGAGGCAAAAGCTCGGATCGATTCTGGGGAGGATTTCCGCGGGGTGGCCGCAGCGATCTCCGAAGGTCCTGAAAGAATCGACGGTGGTCTTATCGGCGTGGTCGCTGAAAAGGATTTGAGTCCGGAGATATTCGACGCGGTCTTTTCCCTCAAGGGTGGCGAGGTTTCGGCGATCACTCGCACCGCCCAAGGGTTCCACCTTTTCTGGGTCGACGAGCGGTTTAACGAGGCCGATTCGGAGGAGAACTCCCGTCTCCTCGACGACGTTCGCAAGACTATTCAAGAGCAAAAAACCCGACTCAAAGTTGAGAGCTACTTTACAACCGAGTTGTATAAAGCCCACTCGGTTGACCGAAAAATTTAATACTTCTACCCGGAGTTCTGTATGAATATCGAGCCACATATTTTTCGCGAGTACGATATCCGCGGGATCGTCGGATCCGATCTCAGCGAGGACTTTGCTTATCTCCTCGGGCGAGCATATGGGACGTTAGCCCGCGAAAATGGACGAAAAACGATCGCAGTCGGGCACGACTGTCGGCTGAGCTCACCCGGGTACGCAGCGGCCCTCGCTAAAGGAATCACCGAGGAAGGCTTGGACGTGCTGCACACCGGGATGGGACCTACCCCGCAGCTCTACTACACCATTTTTGCGCATAAACTAGGTGGTGGAATCCAAGTGACCGGCAGCCACAACCCCCCGGATATGAATGGATTCAAGCTGTGCCTTGGGGAGCTCACCCTCTCAGGTGACGGCATTCAGGATCTTTACGCACGGATGGTAAAGCTCAATGGGACAAAGCCTACGGCAGCCCCGGGAAGCATCACGCCGTTCGCGATTCAAGAGGAGTACATCAACGCCCTCATCGAGAACTCTAAGCCCCATATGGGCAAACGAAAACTCAAGGTCGTGGTCGACGCAGGAAACGGCGTCGGCGGGATGGTCGGCCCGAAGGTTCTCCGAGGACTCGGCGTCGAGGTTATAGAGCTCTATTGCGAACCGGACGGTCGATTCCCCAACCATCATCCTGATCCGACAGTCCTAGAGAATATCGAGGAGCTCATCGCCACGGTAAAGAGAACAGGTGCGGATCTCGGTATCGGCTGGGATGGTGATGCTGACCGCATCGGTGCGGTCGACGAGCAGGGGAACGTTATCTTTGGGGATATGCTCCTCCTCATCTATGGCCGCTCTATCCTTGAGAAAGTGCCGGGAGCGACGATCATCGGCGACGTTAAATGCTCAGGCAGGCTCTTCTCCGACCTTACCGCCCGGGGCGGCAAGGCGTTAATGTGGAAGACGGGCCACTCACTCATCAAGAATAAGCTCCGCGAGATTAAGGGCGAGCTGGGCGGAGAGATGAGCGGTCACATCTTCTTTAAGCACCGTTTTTTCGGCTTTGATGACGCGATCTACTCCAGCAGCCGTCTCGTTGAGATCGTGAGCAGCACCGACAAACCGGCCTCGCAGCTCCTGGCGGATCTCCCCGCAGCGGTTTCGACTCCGGAGATTCGGGTCGATTGCCCGGAAAACCTAAAGTTCAAGATTCCGGAAAAGGCGAAGGAGCGGTTCAAGAACTACGAAGTGAACACCATCGATGGCGTCCGGATTACGTTTGAACACGGCTGGGGACTGATCCGCGCTTCGAACACGCAACCGGTGCTCGTTCTGAGATTCGAGGCAGATTCCGCGGCTCGACTCGCCGAGTATCAGAAGCTTGTAACTGGGGAGATCGAGTCGATCAAGACGATGCTCGGTTAAAAAGCCGCATTTGCAGCCGGGACGGCTGCAAATGCCCCAAAATCATCGAGAGATCAATCGACGTCGCCCGGCTATCGCTCCGACTTATCGAGCGGCTCTTCGCTCGCCTCGTCAAGCTTACCCGGCGGAACAACCGCGGGCAGCGCCAGGGCACCGGTCGCGGACTCCAGCAATACAACCGGGAGGTTCGTCGACTCAATCATAACCCAGCCTGGGTTGTTCTCTTGGAAGCTGGAGAGCAGCCATGAAAAATCGGGATCCCCTAATTCATAGGGGTAGAGAGGTCGTCCCATAAAAAACTCCTCCATGAGTTCGCAGAAGAATTAGCCTGGGCCTCTTCGTCTACGACTCACTCAGAAAAGGCTCATCTGTTTCGATTGCCCCCCTCCGCGGGGAACCACCGGGATGCAGCGCCACACTTCGCCGCAGCCAAAAACCACACATACGTCTCTAGAGAAGTGAATCGACCATCCAGCCTGCGGGCTTGAGCCCTGAATTGCCCCCACCGCACCCATCGCAATAAAATCATCCGCAATAACCTATTGATAATGCGAAGAAATAATACGCCACAGTCGATTAAATCGCTCTTTTTGCCGCCACAGACTCCTTTGATTGCGACTACTGTGGTACACAAACAATGGCGTTGGGCTACCCCCCGATACAGCGCTTAATAGAGAGCAGCTGGCGCCCCTGAAAGAGCAATGGTTACCGAAAAGTCTTCCCCAGAGTCTCTCACTCCGATTGTTTACTCCCGAAATCAGCATTCGATATCGCGCTCGATGATCGATCCTGATGCGCTCAAGATCATGTATCGCCTCATCCACTACGGATTCAAAGCGTTCCTGGTGGGTGGCGGTGTGCGCGATCTCTTGCTCAACAAAAAACCGAAGGATTTCGACATCGCCACCGACGCTACCCCGCGCAGGGTGAAGGCGATCTTCAGCAACAGCAGGATTATCGGCCGACGTTTCAAGCTCGTGCACGTTTTCTTTCGCGGCAGCAAGATTATCGAAGTCGCAACGTTCCGCGATGCGAGCGATGAGGACGGCTCCGAGGGCGAATCCGGGGATGATCGGCGCTCGCTTGGCGATAATCGTTACGGAACTGAAGCGACCGATGCGCTGCGGAGAGATCTCACGATTAACGGACTGTTTTACGATCTCTCGACTTTTTCAATTATCGACTATGTTGGGGGCGTTCAAGACCTCAACGCAGGGATAGTCCGGGTCATCGGCGATCCCGATGTGCGCTTCGCCGAAGATCCGGTGCGGCTGGTGCGAGTGGTGCGACATGCGGCCCGGAGCGGATTTCAGATCGACACCGTATGCCGGGAATCGATCTTGCGGAATCACCACCTCATCACATCGAGCTCGACCATGCGTGTATACGAGGAGGTCAAAAAAGACCTCACATGCGGGCATTTCTGCTCTATTCTCCAGCTCTTGCACGCGCACCAGCTCTTGCAGCACCTCCTTCCCGAACTCGAAGCGGGGGGCGGCGAGCTCTTGAAGTACGGGAGTCGTTTCACCGAGTCTCTCCAACGGGCAGATGAACTGTCGCACGCCGGAACTGCGCCATCCCCGACCGCTGTTCTTGCACTCTTGGCGCTCTTTTCATCGGGAGCTATCGCTCGCCCCGATCCGTACGCACTTGATAATCCTGAAAATGCCCCAACGGAGTTCCTCAAGGGGTGCTTCGCGAAACTCGCTGTTCCTCGCAAAGAGCGCGAGCGAGTCGAGCATCTTTTAAATATCTGGTTCGACCTCGGAAAGCCTCCGTACCCCCCGGAGCGACTCGGTCGCGCTCTTCGGCGGGAGGGGGCGGAGGATCTGCAGCCGCTCCTCCTTATGCTCGGCTATCCCCCACTCTCAGCCGAGCTCGTGGAAGCCGCTCGACGGGCTCGACCAGAGATCGAGGAGGAAGACGATGGCTTCGGGGAGAGACCCCGTCGGGGACGCCGCCGCGGACGCCGGGGGGGACGGGGACGGGGAAGAACAGCGGCGAACGCTGAAAGCTCCCCAGACACCGACGACATCGGTGAGAATCCGGCGGCGGGAGAACACCTCGATCAGAAGCAGCGCCGCCGCAGGCGCCGGCGACAGATAAGCCATGAATAAGCTCTCGCTCAAGACTCTCTACGTCGAGTGCGCCCAGGAAGCGACCCGGGGACTCAAGCGCAACTGGCCGATCCTCCTCGGCTCTGTGGGTCTAGCGCTCCTTATTGTGGCGATTCGAGGGATGTTTGGATCTCTCGGAGTAGCGGGGGGTATGCTCGTCGGGATGGCCCAAGTGGCGGTTCTGTCACTTCACTACTCGTGGCTTCAATCAACGGTGGAGAAGGAGAAACTCTCGTTTCGCGCCCTCCTCGACTTCGACTACGCGATGTTCTTTACCGTCATCAGCGTTGCTTTCATATTCTTTCTGATCCAATTCGCAGCGAGCTCGCTCTTGCAGGGACTCGACAAAACGATCTTGCTCTTCCTGGGACTCGGACTCATCGTCATTTTTAACGCCATTCCGGAGGTTATTATCGTTGAGCGGATCGAGAGCGTACCAGCGCTCGGACGGGCGGCTGAGTTTACCCGCGAGCACGCCCTCGCCTGGTTTCTTCCCCTGCTTGCTCTCCTGCTGCCTGCGGCGCTGCAAAGCTACGAGCTCGTCCTCGTAACCCTCGCCAGCACCGACCCGCTCTCGCCCGCCTTGATCGTTCCTTTACCGATAGCCGCTCTGCTGGCAGCACTCGGCATACACGCCTCAGCGCTCATCCTCGCGCTCACGGTAGTCCTCGCCAACTGGTATATGTTGTTCCGAATACACCTCTTCAAACGGTTAGCGCGCACGTAGCCCCGCCTCCCCTGTGGAGAGTCGGGATAAGATATTGATCCCTCGTCACGGCATCATTTGAACCTCTCAGCAGCGCCGATCAGCGCTCCACCGCCGCGGCTCAGCACTCCCATAAAAATCGGGGACGCCGGGCGAACGAGATAATGCACCAGCTATCGAAATCGGGTAGCATAAGCTGTCGCGCAGTAAATCGATCGTGCTTCACTCTGAGTATCGAACTTATGCAATCAAGACCGACGAAATTCATCTTTGTTACCGGTGGCGTTGTCTCATCCATCGGTAAGGGGCTTACCTGCGCTTGTATTGGAGCCTTGCTCGAGTCGCGCGGCTTGAAGGTGACCGCGATGAAGCTCGACCCCTACATCAACGTCGATCCGGGAACTATGAGCCCGACTCAGCACGGGGAGGTTTTCGTTACTGACGATGGCGCGGAGACCGACCTCGACCTCGGTCACTATGAGCGGTTTATCGAGTCGAAGATGTCGCGGCTTAACAACTTCACCACCGGCCAGGTCTACGAAACCGTTATTGCGAACGAACGCCGGGGGGACTACCTTGGTGGGACCGTTCAGGTTATTCCGCACATAACCGATGAAATTAAGCGCCGAGTTTTTCTCGGCGCTCAAGGATTCGATATCTGCATCGTTGAGATCGGTGGAACGGTAGGCGACATCGAGAGCCTGCCATTCCTCGAGGCGATCCGGCAGATGAAGGCGGATCTCGGCTCGGACAACGTGCTCTACATTCATGTCTGCCTTGTCCCCTCTATCTCCCCAGCTGACGAGTATAAAACAAAACCGACCCAGCATTCCGTCAAAGAGCTCACCGGATTCGGGATTGTGCCGAGTATCATCGTGCTCCGCTCAGAGAAACCGCTCGATCCCAAGCTCAAAAAGAAGATCAGCCTCTTTTGCAACGTGGCAGATGACTGCGTCGTGAACGCCCCGGATGTGAGCACGATCTACGAGCTTCCCTTGATGCTTCACCAGGAGGGGCTCGATCAACGGATCGTCGAAGAGCTCAACATTTGGACCGGGGCACCGAATCTCGCGCCGTGGCAGAAGATCGTTGAAACGATCAAAGCGCCACGGAACGGGCAAGCGACGATCGCTATGGTCGGCAAATATGTCGAGCTTACCGAGAGCTATAAGAGCCTCACAGAGGCGTTGTATCACGGGGGATTTGCCAACGACTGTAAGGTTCAGATTGCGTATATCGACAGCGAGCAGATCGAACGCGATGGGGTCGAAAAAGTTATCGATACGGCGACGAACGGCAACGGCGTCGATGCGATCCTTATTCCGGGGGGATTCGGCGTCCGCGGAAGTGAGGGAAAGATCGCGGCGGTTCAGTACGCTCGCGAGATGAAGATCCCGTTTTTCGGTATCTGCCTCGGTTTACAGATGGCGACGATCGAATACGCGCGCCACAAAGCCGGAGTTGCAAACGCAACGAGCGCTGAATTTAAACCCGATTCAGCTGAAGCTGTGATTCACCTGATGGAACATCAAAAAAAGGTGGAACGGAAAGGCGGCTCAATGCGGTTGGGGGCGTACCCGTGTGTAACGAAAGAGGGGACGCTCACGCAAAAAATATATGGGAAGAAGGAGATCTCCGAGCGTCACCGGCATCGGTTCGAGGTCAACAACACCTATCGTGCGACGCTAGAGGGAGCGGGTCTGACCTTATCAGGAACCTCCCCCGACAACGAGCTCGTGGAGATTATCGAACTTAAAGATCATCCGTGGTTTATTGGGGTCCAATTCCACCCTGAGTTTAAGTCGGCTCCACGAACTCCGCATCCGCTCTTTCGGAGCTTCATCTCGGCGGCCCTGCAGCACCGCAACGCCAGACTTTCTCGAGGGAGAAGCGGACTTGAGGTAACGATGACCTCGACCGCCGGCAGCCGAACCCTCCCGGAGCTTGCGAGCGAAGCTTCGATTAACGAAACGATTGAGGTTCGCTAGCCGACGTATCGGGGAGAGGCTCCGGTCGAACGACCAGCTGTTGCAACCGGAGAGCCCTGCCGATCGGCCGAGTGACCTGACACTCGCGTGCCGGGGCATCTCCCAGGCGGGCTCCGCTCTGAAGATCGCCCCTATTTTCAAGTCCGTTCGGTCCAGCATAGACTAAGCTTCCATCTGTGGCGCGAATCGCTGCCCCGTTAAAGATATCATCGCCGGTCGCTGCCTTAAACGCCGCAAATGCGACTGCAAGCTCACGAACAGAGAGCGGAGCGCTACCCCCGTTTCGCTCGTCCTCCCCCAAACGTAAGCTGGTCTGGGAAGGTGCCCCGTTCACTGCAAGGCTCACCCCCGAGCTTTGAGATCCCTCGACGACAGGGGGCCACCACCTCTCCCAGTACCCCAAAAGGTGCGGATTCACCGCCGGGCTTCCGAACCGCTCCACGGCTATTTCGTTGGCTCGTCCGAGAAACTCGAGCGGAGTGGTATCCCCGAGGGACACTCGCACTTTATGAACTCCCACGACGATATCATGCCGCTCGACAAAGAATCTCTGCTTCTCCTCTGGGGTGAAGCCCGCAATTTCGAGACGATCGGCCATCCCCCGCGCCTCTCGAGCGGCGCGTCGACTGGATCGACAGCCGAGACTCGCGTCGATTCTCCGATAGAGCTCTTCGAGAGCGCCTCGAAATACGCGCTCAGCCGACCGAATACTAAGGGTCTCGAGCTCCACGCCAAGCTCTTTTGAAAGCTGCACAACCGCGGGATCGGCGAGCGACGTGGAGCGATCGAGCACATCGTCAACGACGTGAGTCAGCCGCTCCTTGATCTTCTCTCGATCCACGACACGCTCCGTAAGGGGAAAAGAGGCGCACTATAGCAAAGTAGAAGAAGCTGCGGATCGCCCGCTCCGAACGGAGCATGCCTCAAAAATGATAGGCGTTATGAGAGGCTCAAACATCTCTATGAGCGCTCGATATCCGTACCCTCTCAGATGCCTCTCGACGAGCCGCAGCCTACCGTAGTCGGGAGGCCTCGCTATCGAGATAGAAATCGCTTAGGCCAAACTCGCTCTTTACCACAGCGATCTCGCGCAAAGCCTCCGGTTCCACCACCCCGCTCTTTCCCCGCTTCACCGCGGTAATCATCGTATTCTTAGCGGTATGCTCGGGAGAGATGAACTCGAAGACTTTTACGCGGTAACCGTAGGCCTTAAGAAACAACGCCCGAAGCCCATCGGTGAGAGAGTCAGCAAGACGCCCTTCAAGGATGCCGTGTCCAAGGACAGGGCTCAGATTTCTCGGCATAACAAGGGAGCGCCGCACATATTTATGACAGCACGGTGCCGCCACAAGAATACGCGCCTTACCTTGAAGCGCGTAGAGGATCGCATCGTCGGTTGCGGTATCGCAGGCGTGGAGGGCCACTACCATATCGACCGGTACCGCCTCGATCTCCCGCCCAGCACCGTGCTCGAAGGTAAGCCCCTGAAACCCACACTCTCGCGCGATGGCGTTGGAGGCGTCGACGAGCTCTTGGCGCACCTCAACCCCACGCACCAAAACAGCTCTCGCAGAGCGCGCCGTCAGATAGTCGTAGAGCGCAAACGTTAGGTAGCTCTTTCCCGAACCTATATCGATCACCGAGCGAATCATCTCTTCCGTCGGCAGCTCGTCGAGGAGCGACTTAATGACCTCGATAAACTTACACACCTGACGAAACTTATCGTTCTTTTCACGGCGAACTTTGCCGTGACGATCGGTGATCTCAAGCAGCTGGAGGTAGCGTGCCGTTGAATCGACTAAGTACTCCTTCTTCCGGTCGTGGCCCCCGATCGGAGCAGCGCTCTCCGTCGGCGGCTGTTCCTTTAATCGCTCAGTTCCGGAGCGGTGCCGCTCAAAGATAAGGTTCCCAGATGCTGCGATAAGCTCCCCGGCAGACGCACCCAGGGAAAAGAGCCGTTCGATCTCAGCCCCGATCTCCTCCCACTCAAGGTTCTTGTGGGTGTCTTTCGTCTTATACGAATAGGTCACAGCGAGATGGGGTGTGCCCCGAATAATCGCCGCTCGGGCGTGTACCCGCTTTAGGTCCCCCGCCCCATCAAAGCCGGCGAGCGACATCCTCACAAGCTCTCCGACCTGAAACGCTCCAACGACTCGGGCGATAAAATCCGATTGAGGACTCATCTCCGTCTCTCCAAGATAGCACCGAACGCTCCCCCCATCCTATGTCGCTGGGGCCACGAGCGAAAGAATCCCTCGGGCGTTCGTGCCTCAGGCGGAACAACGGACGACACAGGAACAAGATCAAAGTGTGGGTGCTCTACGAGAAACCGTTCGACGGTGCCTTCGTTCTCAACCCGAGAGGTGGTACAGGTGCTATAGACCAAGCGTCCCCCCACCCGTACCGCCCGAGCCGCTCCACGGAGGATCCCACACTGCAGCGACTGAAACTCCTCAAATTTCTCCGGTCTCCGATGCCACCGGATATCGGGGCGCCGACCGACGACACCGAGTCCCGAACACGGAGCATCGACAAGAACCCGATCCGCGGCCAACTCCTCGGTAAGCCGCTCGCCTCCACCAACTTTCGTTTCGACTATCGACACACCGAGCCGAGTACACGCCTCTTCAACAAGCTTCACCCTGACCGGGGATGGATCGTACGCGAGGAGCCGTCCGTGGTTCCCCATTAGGGCTGCCAGGTGAACGGTCTTCCCCCCGGGGGCGCTGCATACATCGATCACCGTCTCCCCCGGTCGGGGCTCAACGAGCCGAGCTGCCATCGTTGAGCTTTCGTCGTGGATGACAAAGAGCCCAGCTCGAAAGCTCTCTAACTCATCGAGCTTCCGCCCTGGCGGCAAACTCTCGATGATACACACATCCTCGCACCACCGCCCCGGGCGGATACTCACCCCCTCATTTTCAAGCGCACGACGGCAATCCGCCACGGCAGCTTTCAGAGTATTGACCCTGGCAAAAAGAGGCCACGGAGTGTTGTTAAATCGACATAACTCCTCCGCCTCAGCTTCGCCGACTTCGTTCACCCAATGAGCAACGAGCCACTCGGGATGACTGTGCTCGATCGCTATCCGCTGAATAGCGGTGCCGCCCGGAGCCGCCGAGGCACCCTCCCGTAAAACTCTCCGAAGCACCGCATTGACGAGGTTTCCAAACTTCGCTCCGCCGAACCGCTTCGCCATCTCCACCGAGGCATTGACTGCGGTTCCCGCATGCACCCTATCAAGAAAAAGGATCTGATACGCCCCCAATCTCAGCGCTCCCCGCACCGTGGGTGGTAATGAGTCAACGCCTTTCGCCAGGCACGGTGCAAGAACCACATCGATGTACGAACGGTTCTCAAGCACTCCCTTCACGAGCTTTTGGAGGAGACTCCTATCATGGTCGGTGAGAGTGGGATCGCCCATCTCCGCGGCGAGCTCTTGAGAGAGAAACGCTCCGTCTACCTCGATACGGGTGAGGATCCCGACCGCTCGGGTACGGGGGTCGCTTCGCTGCGGAGTTGAGTTTCGCCTTTTCGCTTGAGCGTTCACCGGATTGATTGTGCCACAGAGTCGGCGCTAGATCGACCGCAGGTGGGGTCCTTTCAACCCCCGCTGCCCCAAAAAAAATCTAAAAAACCCAGTAAATTCCCCTGTTTCTTGTCAATGCCGAGCCCTTCCTGTAGCGTAGGGGCGGTATGAATTCAACCGCTCAACCTGTTCAATCGCGCTCCGTTTCGATCACTCCCGAGATCTCGGCAGGCCGTGGTCACGACCTCCTTCTTATCGCGGGGCCATGCCAGATCGAGTCCCTTGAGCACTGCCTCATGATCGCAGAGACCCTGCAAAAGTATGTGCGCGGTCTCCCAGTCAATCTCGTCTTCAAGTCGTCGTTTGATAAGGCGAACCGCACCAGCCTCTCCGGTAAACGGGGCCTCGGTATCGAGGCGGGGCTCGAAATATTGGGTGAGGTCAAGAAGCGCACCGGTCTACCCGTTCTTACCGATATCCATTCCCCGGAGCAGGCTGCTATTGCGGCTGAGGTCGTCGATGTGCTTCAGACCCCGGCGTTTCTCTGCCGCCAAACCGACCTCCTCCTCGCGGTCGGGCAGACCGGGAAGGCGGTGAACGTCAAGAAGGGGCAGTTCCTCGACCCGCACGATATGGCGCACGTCGCTGCAAAGATAGCATCGACCGGAAATCACAACCTGATGCTGTGCGAACGGGGGGCGTGTTTTGGCTACCGCGATCTCGTGGTCGATATGCGCGGCCTCGTTATCATGGGGGAGGCGGGTTATCCGGTTATCTTCGACG
>JBJOHD010000245.1:0-5687 GCA_046047875.1 Pseudomonadota bacterium
GTTCACTCGCGCCTCAGAGGGTGCGACTTCACCGATATCGCGACACGACTCGGTGTGTCTGAAACAAAGATCTTCCAGGAACTACGTGAGATTCGAACGACGCTGCGGCGTGCTGACAAACAAACCCTCGTTCGCAGTGATTTCGAACGGTTCGTTTCTCGCTTAGTTGACTCTGATAAAGGTGAGCAGCCGGTGGTCCTCGCGGACTTTGTGACCGGCCCGGAATTCTTTGCGAGCTACCTTCCCGCCATGCGCACCGTCTTCGCGTTTAAACGAACTGTGGCTGCCAGTTATACCAAGGGGATCGACGTGCTGGGTGCCGCGTCGACCCACCTTGCCCGTTATCTGGAGCAAACCTACGGTGGGATCGATATGGTTCCCAGCCAGGAGCTTGGACCGATAACGCGCCTCGTTGGGGTCAAAAAGAATCTTCCAGCGCTCTTGATCGGGCTCTACCAACGTGGTGCGTGCACCCTTACTCCCCCGGGAGACCCGCGCTGGCATTCAGGAGCTCGTTTTCAGAACCGTCGCTCGCTCTACTTCGATCCAAATGTCGTTGGGCACGAGCGAGCGACGTCAAATATCAACGCTCACTTAAAAGTCTTGATCCCTGATCTCTCTTTTCTGCGTGACAAGCAGCTCGTTCTCTATGCAGCGAACCTCCTCGCTGCCGATCCGCGCCCAGACACCGTTGGCCGGGCCTGTATCGTACGGGGAATTCTCTCCGGAGTTTTGCCCCATTTCACTCAGCGCGATGCCGAATCCCCAGCACATGATCCTTGGGAGCTCCGGTCGCTTTATTTTAAGTCATCGGTTGTAGGAGAAGAGCTCGCCGGAGCGAACCTCCAGAACGCCGTCCGACGACGATATCGTTCTCTCAACGAGGTAACTCGCTCTCCGGGCCTCAGTAAAATTCTGGGGTGTCCCGATAGCGCTGTCGCCATCGGACATGCGCTCGCCGCCGAACATCTCCTCGGTAGGACTCCACCGATCGGGTCGGCCCTCATTCGACCGGATGGGAGCCTCTCGCGATATACCGATCCGCGCTTCGTCGGCGCGGCAGCTCGAGCGAACTTCGAGCTGCTCTTTCGGGCCTCCTTTCAGACGGTGGATGATCTCCCCACAGGTCAGTATGCGCTTTCTCAGGCGCTCGGTTCGAGCAATACCCTCCGGGGAATTGCACAAGCCGCTATCGAGAAGGGGCTCATCCCAGGAGAGCTCCCCCCAGGGCATCCCTGGTACCGCGAAAACGGGGCGCGCTCACGGTATTTTTATCCCGCTGTAGTCGGCACCGAGCGAGCGCTTGGATCAACTCGGGCTGCACTTGGTCCGCTCGTCCCAAAGCTTGATCTGATCCTCGACCTCGAAGAGGCCGCCCGAGTTCTCGGGGTCCCGCCAAGCGAACGCGGTGTGGCTCGGCGGTGTCTCACTTTGGGACTCGTGGACGGTCGCGCGGAGCCGACCACCCCGATACTCCGTTCCGACGGAGAGCTAAGCTTTCACCTCGATCCCCGCATTCGTCGCCGACATCTCGCTCTCGAAGACCTCCATTTGATTGTTGAGGCCCAACAGCTCTCACTCGAGGATCTCACACGCATCCCCAAGCTCTCCCTCCTTCTTCGGTGTGAGCCGTCACCATCCGGGATTACCTCGGGGCTCTATCGTGCTGCTATTCAACCCCACGAAAATGTGGTTCCCCAGTCGCTCTCATTCAATCGAGCACTCCATCCGGCGTTTAATAGAACGATTACCCCCCCCGAACGATGGCGGTCGAATATGCGTGCATATCTCGCAGCGAGCTACCGCTCACTTGACGAACTTCAGCGCGATCGATTTCTCGCCGAAGCGTTAGGGTGCTCCGATACCGCGCGGGACATCGCTCAAACCGTAATAAAGCATGGGCTTATGTCGTGGCTTATCCCGAAGGATTCCTCCCTGTTTGGGATACCCGGCGGCAGCTTTTACGTCGATGAAGCGGTCATGGAGGATATTCGCCGGGTAAACCTCAACATCCGCCGCTCATTACGCGGCCGGGTCTCAACCCTGGACGACATCTCACAGAATGAGGCGCTGGCGTCGGCGCTTGGATGCCCCAAAAACGCGACCGCTATCGCAGCCGCTCTCGCGGAACGGAATATCCTACCAACGAAACTCCCGCCCTATCATCCTTTTACGATCGGCCACGTGCGAAGTCGATATTTCGACCCTGCGGTCGTCGGATATTCACAGGTTAGGAAGAACGTCGAAGTCTTTCTCGCGCGGGAGGCGCCGACGCTCGATGATCTCCCGATGATCGACGCGCTCTGCAATACGCTGAACGTCGAGCGGCGTCGCCATGCGCTCGCCCAGTACGTCGTGCATTTTCAGCTCGTCGACTGGCGACTTCCCCACGGCCATGAAGTTAGTCGAGCGGGAGGAAGTCTCTATCTTAATCCGACTATTATGAACCGCGCCCAGATCGACGCGAATGTGCGCACTCTCCTTATGGATCGCTACGGTGGCAACCTCGATTCACTTCCCCCGAAAAGCAAATCGCTCTCATCCGCCCTTCAAGTTGATAACAACCGGGGTGCTATCGCTCGGGCGATCATCGAGCGAGGTATCCTTCCTTCGCGGCCGCCCCGCGAGCACACCCCCCATACGGTTCGGGGGAGTATCTACTTTAATCGAGATATCGTTGGTCTCGAACACGCCGCCTTTAATCGGGCCGCCGTGCGGCGTTAACGCCTAGACCGGGCGGACTTTTATCCCTGCGCACCCCTTCTCGGCCGCTCTGCCGGCTTTACCTCTCCCCAGGGTAACCGTGCGGCTCCGAGCGAGCGTGGTGGTTTGCCGCGTCACGGCGAAGCGCACCCGCCGCGAAAAGCCGCGGGAAGGAGCTCGCAGCGTTACCGAGGCGCCCCCCTTTTCATCGGTTGCCACCTCGCGGATAGCTCTGCGACACCGCCCGTCGGGGCTCCGAATATCCACCCTCAGCCGCACATATGATGAGTGGAGCTCCCCCCGAACCGAACGCCGCGACGTTGAACACCCCCCAACTCATCGCAGCCAACCAACTCGCCGCGTACAGATCCGGAAGCGCCTCGATGAGTCCCGATTGAAATCCAGCTTCGAGATGATAGGTGCGTTGAGTGCCTCGGCGCTCTATCTCATATATCGAGTCGATAACCTCATTTCCGAGCCGCTCCCCCATCGAACGAGCAAGCGCAGCGATGTCATCTCCGCAAAGTTCAAGATTCCCGTACTTAAAGGAGCGCCCGGGGAGATCCCGCACCGGCACCGATTCCGCTTTGACCGAAAGAACAAAGTCATCCGGAAATGTCTACATCCTCTGCAGCTCGAGGCCGCGCCGCTGAGCCTCAAGTACGATTTCGGTCGCGAAGTTAATCCTCTCGCGACCGAGATGCGCCATCGTCTCAGCATCGTCTATAGAGCTCACCCGTACAAAGCTCGACCGGCGGGGCCAAATCGCGAGCGCAACGTTGGTGAGGGCATCACCGATCTTGTGCAGGCAGCGCGGTACCGTCCCGGACACCGCCCCTTCCACCCCGATATCGGCGAATTCAGCGATTACGGCCTCACCGATCGTCCCCGCCGCTTCGCTTTTGAGATGGGACTCCCCCAAGAGCAAAAGCACCCGCCCCCGCCCCTCAACCCCGGCTCGTAGCACCCGGCAGGTGTAAAGTGAGGGATTATCCCCGATAAGCTCGAGGGTCTTTTGGGATACAACCGGACTCGTATGGAGGAACTCGCCCCCGGCGTCACGCGGCGGCAATTTAATCCCCGCGAATACCTGGTTCGGGTGGGCTGAAACAGCCGCCGCTCAAGGGGCTTGGTCCCTCGCCGACCGGGCCTCGGAAGAGCCCCCTGCTATCAAATCCCGCGCGCTCACCGGCTTACGGTAACTGAGCACCCGCAGCTAATCAAAACAAGTTAAGACTCTGTCGTTCCAACCCGTTACCACGGCTCACGATGAGGAACCGATGGACGTCAGGCGTTTTCAAAGTTACACTTCGCCCGTCTTTTAACTAGGAGTTCTGCGATGCGTTGGGCCGGAAGACGTCAAAGTGACAACATCATCGATCAGCGCAATTCTTCTTTTCGCCCACGGGCGGGGAAAAAGAGTATCGGCACACTTTTGATTATGGGGCTCGCGATGTACGCGATGGGGGGTGACCCGCAAATGATCGTTTCCATGCTCGGGGGGGAGATTATGAACGCTGCGGTGGCCCCGAAACAGTCGACCGCACCTCGCTCCGCTTACGACTCCGATGATTCAATGGGCCTCGTCTCCGTAACGCTCGCTGACTTGGAGGACCGCTGGACTAAGATCTTCGCCCAGGACGGACGGCGCTACGTTCCGACCCCCCTTGTTCTCTTCCGAGGCGGCACTCAAACCGCATGCGGCATGGGACAGACCGCGACCGGGCCGTTCTACTGCCCTGCAGATAAAAAGGTGTACCTCGATCTGAGCTTTATGGATGATCTTAACCGCCTCGGCGGCAAAGGCGACTTTGCGCTCGCGTACGTGGTGGCTCACGAAGTTGGTCACCATGTGCAGAACCTTCTTTACCCCGGAAAGATGGGTCGCCGCCAAGGCCAGCGTGAGTCGATCGCCACTGAGCTTCAAGCCGATTGCTTCGCCGGCATTTGGGCTCACTTTGCCAACCAGGAGCGCGACTTCTTAGAGCAGGGTGACATTGAGGAGGGACTTCGTACAGCTGCAGCGGTTGGGGATGATCACATTCAGCGCTCAGCTGGTCGAGCGGTCTCTCCCGAGAGCTTTTCACACGGCACCTCTGAACAACGGGTGGCAGCTTTCAGGCGGGGGTTTGAAAGCGGTGCTTTAACAAGTTGTAATTTTTAATCTCAGAACACCAGCGCCGTGACCCTTCCCAAATGGGCTCCAGAGGATCCAAGCGGTAAGCTCAGAAGCGGGATCGATTCCCGCATCGTTATAGCTGCTGTCCTTGGCTTCGTCGTTCTCTCTGTAGCGTTCATCAGTCTTACCTGGTCGGAGTGGCTAGCGGGCGCCCCCTCTGCCGCGTCTGAGGTTGAAGAGCCGGCTGCGCTCTCCCCCTCTCCACCCAAATCGTCCGATGACGTAGAGTCCCCCACCTCCCAAAGTGGAGAGGACAGCCGATTCCTCACGGCGGAGCCACCCGAGGTGCGGGGCTACGTCGTTTTCGGAGGGAGGACCTTCATCGTTACTACCGCCGAGGCGCACCTCTCGAAGGATAGAAATAAGGTAGCTGTCTTGCTCCAGACCGCTGAGCCTCAGCCCTCACCCCCTCTGTCGTTTGTGTTTGAGCTCGTACCCAACACGACCAGATGTACTCTGAGCTCGCTCGCTCGCTACCGAATAATCGTTACTATTCCGCTCCCACAGACGCCCCTCAATGTACGCCTAAGCCGTATTCCCGATTCGAGCGGCGTTTTCTCAGAGCTCGAAGACTTTAATTGCACCCGTGAGATCGGGGGAAACCTCGAGTTTGGCCTGGTGGGAACCGACGAAGAAACAGCCGACCGCACCGGCTCGCTCTTTAATTATGCGGTCTCAGTCAAGACAATATTGAAAGAGTATGGGCGCTAACCCCCCTGTCCTCTCTGAATTATTAAGGTGTGACACCGAATGCGGGATGCGCATATTAATCCTTACGAGGAATAGCCCCCCCCCCCCAAAGAGT
>JBJOHD010000246.1:0-15011 GCA_046047875.1 Pseudomonadota bacterium
CGGGTGCTTAAACAGAGCAGTTAGTTTCCGGAGCTTAACGGCTTGAAACGGTTATATCGTTTCGGCGAGCGGGTGAGGCGGGTGGGGTTATTCAGAGCTCACATGCCCGTGGCTCCTCGGAGCTAGTGAGGACCCTTTGTATCAGGTGAACGCACCGAATCTTCGTCGATAAAAGAGTAGGTCTCGAAGGTCCCGCGGTCGGTTCAAGGGGGCGCGGATACCTTAGTTCACTCGATGGGGGAAAAGTCCTTGCGCGGCGTACACCATATTTTCAACTAAACTCGCTACTGTGTTGCGCATCGAGCCATCGGTCGCCCAGGCGTACGCAGGAGCTGCCCAGACGTTTCCTTGGTAGGCATCAAATGTAGCTGGCTTGGCTTCGAAGCCGTACCCAAAAAGTGTACCTCGTTTGACCATGTCGAGGACCAGCGGCTCGTTTATCAGTCCGTGAACAACGCTTACGATCATCGACGAGGGCTTAAGGCTCATCACGAGCTCCTCGGAGATTATACCCCTCGAATCAGGATTATCGCTGAAAGTCGGAAAGAGGACATCCGCGCTCTGAAAGAGTTGAGGAAGTTCGACCTTCGAAAAACTAGATATCTTTGAGGAGCGCGACCAGTATATCACGTTCATTCCGAGCCCGTGGCAACGCTCGGCGATAGCGTTGCCGATGTTCCCGAGGCCTAAAATCGCAGCGGTCTTTCCGCGTACCTCGATTCCGCGGTAACTCATAAAGTCTCGATCAAAATCGAGTGGGAACCCGTCTCGAATGAGGCGCGGTGTTTGCCGTGCGAGATTAAGCATCATCATAATCGCCCATTCCGCCACCGCCTCGGTCGAAAAGTTCCGAATGTTACAAACCGGGATATCTCGTTGAGTGGCAACGCTTGTATCGATCCAGGAGTAGGAGGTGGCTGCCCCGAAGATACCCTTGAGGCTCGGGACATCTTTGTAGTCGTCCCCCCGGAGTTTCCATCCAACGTAATCGGGGTTGACCGCTAAGAGGCGGGGGGTATCACCCTGAAAAAGCTCCGCACACCCGCTTAAGGGACGGATCTCGGCTTCGACCACCGGCTCGATCCCTACGCTGCTAAGCTTCAGGGAGAGCTCCGGAGTTATGAGCTCATTCCAGATTGGGTCAAAGATGAACGCTTTCATGATGTTAAGACTCGAAAACCACGCGCCTCTGTCCAGGAATGATAGCAAGGTTCGGCGAGATCGGCATCCCGAGTAATAAGGCTCCCCTGGTGAAGGGGCGCTCTGGGGCAGTTCGAGCCCCAGGCCGGCTCCGGGCGGGACGGAGGCGGGGGGCTTTCTCGGCTCGACGGGTCAGGAAGGGAGCTTAGAACTTCCCGAGGGTGGTCGGGGCGGGGGCTAAAAGTTGGGGCGCACCAGCGGAGTGGAACTCATCGAGGGCGGTTGGGGCGGGGGCTAAAAGATGGGGCGCACCAGTGAAGAGGTTGGGGCGCACCAGCGAAGTTGGTTGAATTTATTGAGGAAATAATTTTTATTTTGAGGCGACATCGTGCCTCATTTGTCCATAACAGAAGGTAACAAGGGGGTATGGATCGGCCGAGGAGGGGGAAATCGGTGCGACCCGAGGGGTTGTTTAAATGCCGGTTTTTGCCATCTCCCGTGCACACGGGGAGCGAGGAGCAGCGAGCTCTCTCGCCGCGGTCTTCGCTTTGTTTAGCGCCGTCATATTTACCGGCGCCCACGTCGTCCCGCTCGCTCTCGAGGTGGAGCGACGAACCGAGATCAACCAAGCTTTTTCCCTAGCTATTCCCCGCGCGGTCCGGGTTGGAGTAACCGATTCTTCCGGGCGTCTATCCTTGCTCGCCGAAGATGAGACTCAGGAGGAGCTGGTGAACTATCTTCGACTATATAAAAAAAATGTCAGTACCGAGGTCGCCGACAAGAGCTTTTGCGTAGGTGTCTTCGATACCGGTAACGGTGCGGATTGCACGACGGGACAGTTTGACGGCTCGGGACCGTACGTGTGCCCCAAAGCAGTTTATAGACGGACTTCGAACAATAGGGGTAAGGGGTGGCGTTATGATGGCTCAGAATGTGATTTGCCCGAGAGCGGAACGACGCTCGGTGCGATTCTCTCTCAGGTCAGCGGGGATAGCGCCAGCGGCTCACGGTGGGACCGTTTCTATGCGGTGGTGACCAAGCTGGATAATGAAAAATATGTGCAGGTGATGCGGGTGGACAGCTCTCCGCGTGGCAGCCCAACCGCCTCTGTGCAATGGTCTCCACCCCCGGGAGGCTCGAGCGCCGGAAGCGGCGGACTTACCATAAACGTCAATCCGCCAACCCCCTAAACAGGTGCTGAGCTCGGGATCAGTATTCGACTCGTCCGCTCGGGCCGATTGGTGTAGCATTACCTCTGGGGCCCGAAGAATTTTGCTGTTTGTGAACGCTCAAAACCGGAAATCTACCGAACATGTGGCGCACAAGGTGCTCAGAGAGCGCGGTGTGAGCCTCGTTGAGACGGCGGTGTTTCTGCCGCTTGTCTTCATCTCGATCTTTTTAGTTATCGGGATCGCTGTGGTTCTAAACGCTCGAAGCGCACTTTCCTCCGGGATGACCGATGCGCTTCGCTTGGCGCATACTCGCGCCGATCCCAGTCGGGTGGGAGCTCAGATCCTCCCGATGATTCATGAGATCCGGCAGGGGCTCATTTCTGCAGAGGCGCGCACCCTCCTGACCTCTCTTCCTGTCGGAGAACAGGGGGAGGGGGTCGATTTCCTGAACACCTGTTTCGGCGCTGTGTACAATCGAGCGTTGAGCGATCTCCCCACTGAGCATCTCTATACTTTAGTTTATCTCAACCAAGCATTAGCTCAGAGTATCGGTTCCTCGGTTAGGTTTCCATGTTTACCCCCCGGAGGAGCGCCACCCTCTCGGTGTCAGGGGTTCTCTCCCCGCCAAGGTTGCGTCGCGTGTTATCTTTTTGATGGAGCAAGCGACGATCTCGACAACGCGGTGAGCACTCCGAGTGGTCGCTCGATCGGATTACGGTGTGAGTATAGTCCCTCAAATATTTTTATCGATCCGATCCTGAGTTTACTAAGAGCAGTCGGTCTCGGCGATTATGCCGGAGGAATTTTCACGTTGCGGCGAGAGCGACTCTTTGAAGCGAGCGATGTGGGGCTTTAATGGAAGGGCGTGGGATTGAAAAGGAGTTCGGGGAGCGCGGAGTTTTTATTCCGATGATCGCAGTTCTCGCGGTTCCCTTGATTGTCACTCTCGTTGTGCTTGGAGTTGAGACCACACGGGTAAAGAGCGCCGCTGTTCTCCTTAAGCGCCGTCTGGAGGCGGTGTGTCGCTCTACCGCCCGTAGCTCTTTAGTCGCGTCTGATGCCCTAAAGATATTTAGCGCCAGTATCTCCCAGCTTCGACTCGAGCCGGGGACGAAGATAACTGGGGTGCGGCTCGTCATGCCGTTGCCGTTAGGTGATACGGTCGACGGTTTGCTATTCGACACCGGGGCGCGCGAAACCTGTCAGGCGTCAAACGCAGGTATCCCGCCGCACTCTCCGGTGCCGAACGTTCTTGGGGCGATACCCTTCGCCTCTATTCCAGCGACCGGTGGGGAGCTCAGCTATCGGTGTCAGAATGGGGCTCATTTTGCCGATGATTCTATCGATTGCATGCTGGCGTCGAGTGTCTGTTCAGAGGGGCAGCCTGACCCTCGGTATCCCCGAACCCTGTGGTCGGATATTTTGAACGCGGGGAATACCGTGGGCTGTGAGATCGATGCCGAGCTCGATCCGATCCTCTCTTTTCTTCCGTCTCGAGAGATATCGGCAAAAGCGGCGTGGTGGATCCCGCTGGTTCCGGTCGCTCCCTACCTTGCCGAGGGGGGAAGCGGCACACCGCACGTGGGGGATTTTTCCGGTTTATCGTTGGGAATTTCAACTCAATTGACGACATGGGCCGGCGGAGTACCGGGTGGACAGATCGGAGATGCTCGTTTCTCTGTTGTGCCTTCATGGTATCACCAGTGGCTGGTGGAGATGGATCCGCGCGCACCACAACTCGCGCCCCTTTACCAGCGACACCGTTTTGATTTCAGCGGTGGGGAGCGACGTTTTAGCGACCAGTATTCGGTGCCGGGGCTCGAAAAGCTTAGTGGAGAATCATCTTCCCTAACAGGGCCCCAAGAGGAGATTTTGGCCGCATGCTTCAATCCGCTGACATTTACCCGCAATATGCTTCTTGCGGCGCTGGTTGAACTCGCGGCGAGAAGTGGTCAGACCAGGAACATGACCGAGATAGCTCACATCAACCCGCATCACCAGCGCACTGTGGGAGGTGGCGCTCCTCCGGGCAACCGTCCGGTAATCATGGTGCCGTTCGGTGCGGATCTTTTAAGTGCGCGCTACCAGCACCCCTTCGTTACCTACGATTCCGGTTCCGGGCACAGCCTCGCAAAAGATGGATTTATCTTACCCTGGAAGGGATATGGAGGTTCCGATAATGACAAGATCCTTCACCACACCCTTGTGGCTCAACAGCTCAGAGCTTGCTACCACCTTTATGTCGACAATGATATTGCGTCTAATATCCCTCGTATCGGTACCCCGCTCAGCGTTAGCCCTTCGGCACTGACTCCGTCGCTTCTTAAGTTGACTGAGACAAGTCTACACTCCGTTGGCGTCCCGGCGAGTTGGGATTTCACGGCACCGTGGCCCGGTCAGATAGCGACGGGAAATGGGCGGCTACTGACAGCTCCGGAGCTCCTTTACTCCCTGGGGTCGTCCCAGGCTTGCCCGATCGATGAATCCGTGAGGATTGAGCATTGGCAATCTCTCGGGTGCTCTAAGGCCGGACTTTCCACCTTTGATGACCTGGTTCCCGATCTTCCAGCCTACCTCGAATATCAGGCCCGAGGGGGGAACAGAGCGTACCCCTCGCCCGGGCTTTCTCCACCGATTGATGAAGATGGCGATATTCTCGATCCGGCAGAGGGAGAGCAACCGAATTTAAGCCAACCTCAGAAGCTTACCACGGGGTCGGGATATCAATTGGCCCGCTCCGTCGTTGTCGTTTTTACCCATAAGGGACTTCTCGCTGAGCGCGTTCCTCCTATTCGCTCTTTGGTTCAAGAGATAAATCAGCAGGGCCGTCCGGTGATAGTGATTTTCATGCCCGCGACCTATACCGATTCCGCGACGTATGGAAATTTTTGCGCGGCGCTTGATCTTGAGCCGGATTGCACGAGTAACGAGAATTCAAACTTGAATTCCTTCTTCTTCCTGAGTCCTTTTAATAGCGACTACGGAACTTATTATTCGCATGCCGCACCCGATATCACTCGAGAGGAATACCGGGCCTTCTCGCTCTATTGGTCCGATCTCATGAGCGATCTCCCCTCTGCAACCGACGATCCCTTCTACCTTGATATCGCCCGTTCAATTTTCGTAGAAAAAATATTAAAGCTCGAGCCCAAGCTGTAGTGGAGCTCGTGGTTCGACCAATAAATTCTTTCACCTGCAAGGTACTAGAATTTATGCTCACCACTAGTCCTGAGTTAGTTTTTCACTCCGCGGGAGTGAAAAAACTTATTTGTCGAAGGACTAGCTTCTCAATAATGTAAGAGCGAGCGCCGGCTGTTGATTCGCCTGAGCGAGCACTGCGGTGCCCGCGTTCTGTGCTATCGAAAGCCGGGTAAGCTGCGCCGCCTCGGTGGCGTAGTCGGCGGAGCGGATGCGGGAGTTTGCCGCGACGAAGTTTTCGTAGGCGACCCCGAGGCTCCCGACCGCGACATCGAGCCGGGCCTGCGTTGCGCCGATCTGCCCCCGATAGGTCGATACCTGTGTGATAGCGGTTGAGAGGAGGGTGAGCGAGGTGCGGGCCTCGTTTACATTGCGGATATTTTGATCGAGGTATTCGCGCTCGGGCAGCTCCGATCCCGTTGGGGGTTGGACTACGTAATAGTTACCGAGTCCGAGTCCGGTAAGTGAGGCGTTTATCGAGGTCGTTGTAATCTGGGACTGCGCGGCTGAGGTGAACCCAACCTGAAGGGTGATCGAGTTGCTTGAGAAGGTGCTATACAAAGTTTGACTCGCTACGTGGTTAATGTCGAAGCCTATCGCATCTCCATCGAGTTCGACGACAGGAGGGGTTCCGCCGCTCGGTCGCTGAATCAGTAACTCTCTACCGTTAAAGGTGGTCGCCTCAGCTACCCGGCTTATCTCCTCGCCGAGGGCACGGAATTCCTTATTGAGGATTAAACGCTGGGAGCTTGAAAGGGTGCCATTCGCCGATTGCTCAGCGAGCTCGCTCATTCTACCGAGGATGTTTGAGATCTCGCCAAGTGCGGCGTCGGCGATGTTAAGTCCGGAAAGCCCGTCGTTTGTGTTGCGTATCGCTGCCGCAGCTACTTTCGACTTGAGCTTCAGCGACTCTGAGATAGCGAGCCCACCGGCGTCATCGCTCGCTCGGTTAATCCGATCCCCGGAGCTTAGCCGAGCGAAGACCGAGCTTAACTGATCTGAGGTGCGGCTCAGTATTCGCTGGGCGCGAAGCGACGCGCTATTTGAGCGGATACTGATCGTCAAACGACTCCTCCTTAAGTTACGCCCCGCTCGATACCTTTTGAGCGGCGCCCCCTCCAAATACCGGGGGGGGAAATTTATTTTCCTGGCATCAGGGACGTATGGTTTTCGAAATGTCTTTATAAAATGGCGCTAAATTTATGCGTGTTAGGTGTCGGAAGGCGCGCAAGCGGTGGCGGCAGCTCGGGTTAACACAATGAAATCATTACGCGGGGAGATCCGCCGAGAGCTGGGGGCTAAGCGCATCGAGTCTTACGAAAGGCGCTCGACAAAGCGATTTTCCCCTGAAGAAACAAACTTTTTATGCCGACCTTCCTGAGAGCAGAAAGTGGAGTCGTTGATGCCCCTTAAAAAGTATCAAGTTGCCGTCCTTGACTCTAATAACGAGCGGCGGAACCGGCTTAAGATGGCGCTCGGGGCGGTCGGAGATTACGGGGAACTCTCTCAATTTAACTCCAAAGACGGCTTCGTCGAGGCTCTCCCGGCGTTTGAGACACTCGATATCGCCTTTATTTCGTTCGATTTCCCGATAGCGGATTTTAAAGATCTCGTCCGAATTAACCGTGAACGGGGTGGAGACTCCGACTCGTGCTTTGTGTTGATGCTGCAGCAATCGCAGAAATCAAAAGAGGTAGTCGCATCGTTTAGCGCTGCTGGCGCCGATGGATTCCTCCTTGAGCCGTTTTCGGTCGATGAGGCCCGCGAGATCTCGGGGGTCGCCGCGGGGCTTCGAAAGGAACGCCGGCTCATCCGTGAAATCGCATCGTATAAATCGGTCGGGCGAAAGCTTGTGGAGCAGGTTGACTCACTCGCAACGCTCAAACGGATCAACGCCCCCCTGGGGGTCGTAATTCGGGCTCTACGGGAGACGTGCGGGATGTTCGAGACGCTTGACAGCGAATCGCTTGAGCGCGCTCAACGGATTATCTTTGAGGCGTTCGAGAACGCGAAACCGCCCCCCGACGTCATGAAAGAGATCGGGTACGCAGGGCCGAGTAAATTCGTGCGCAAACGGCTCGCAGAACGGCTCCTTGCGAAGAACGCCTCGGACACCGGGGCGTAGCCCCGTTCTCTAAGCCCATCAACGTGAATCGGTCGTCCCCGGGTGGTGATTATGCCGGATGCACACCGAATTGATACAGAACCGTTTTCGGGTCGGCGGCGGCCCATCCTCAAACACGTGACCGAGATGCGCATCGCACCGGCTGCACCGCACCTCGGTACGCACCATCCCGTGAGAGCGGTCCTCGTGATAGACGAGAACACCCTCTTTCACCGCCCTCGAGAAACTCGGCCATCCGGTGCCCGAGTCGAACTTTGAGTCGGAGCGAAATAAGAGAAGCCCGCACGAGGAGCAGGTGTAGTCGCCGAGCTCTTTGAGATGGCAGTACTTTCCGGAGAATGGAGCCTCAGTTCCACCTTTACGGCACACCCTAAATTGCTCCGGTGTGAGTTTACTTCGCCACCACGAATCGGGGCGAGATCTCCAGTCGAACACCGAGAGGTCGACCCCCTCAAGATGAGAGACCGAGCTCTCGGCGGATAGGTTCATGGGGCATATGAACGGGAAGAGGATAGCAAAAATAGCTAGAAGTTTCTGGAAGCGACGCATACCGCAGATACTAGTGGTTCGACCATTAAATTCTGTCACCTGCAAGGTAATAGAATTTATGCTCACCACTAGTCCAGAGTTAGTTTTTCACTCCGCGGGAGTGAAAAAACGTATTTGTCGAAGGACTAGCGTGGGTGGAGTCCGGCTTAAAGAGGGGTTGATGCTGCGGTAAGTCCTATCTTGGCGCGGGTTTTCGAAGGGGGTAATATCCGAGCGCTATGATCTCGAACGCTGCAACCGTACTTGGAGGCAAAGAGATGTCCCCCCTTACCCTCGTCCGTGAGATCGCTGTGCTCGATGATTCCCTCGCGCTTGAGCGCCTCAAAGCGTTGCCCCCTGAGGTAGCGGGTCAGGTTCTCCGGGGCTTAAGCCCGGTTAAAGTCGAGAGCATTTTCGCCACCTCAGAGGGTGATGACCGCGCAAAGATATCGGCGTTGGTCCCCCCCCACGTGAGCGCTCAGTGGGACCTCAACCGATCGTTTCCGGAGGGTACGGTCGGTCGCCTGATGGATCCCCCGCTCGCGGTGATGAGCGAATCTTTAACCGTTGGACAGGCGAAGGAGGAGCTTCGGGGGATCGTGCGCTCGGAGTTTGTAACCTACGGATACCTCGTTGACGCCGCACGCAGACTCACGGGGGTGCTCGTGATGCGAGATCTTCTTTTCGCGGATGACGCAACCCCTGTAAACGATATTATGGTTCGAAATCCGTTTCGCCTCATGGCGGGAACCCCGCTGATGGATGCGATGAAAGAGGTCCTCGTCCATCATTTTCCGGTTTATCCGGTGTGCGATGAAGAGGGGAGGATTTTGGGGCTGGTCCGGGGGTATCGCCTCTTTGAGACCCAGGCGTTTGAGATAATCGCGCAAGCGGGAAGAATGGTCGGTGTGGACAACGAAGAGCAGATATCGACCCCGATCATCAAGAGCTTCAAGTTTCGCCACCCGTGGCTCCAACTTAATCTTCTGACCGCCTTCGTCGCAGGTGCGGTCGTGAGCCTCTTTCAGGATACAATTGATAAGGTCGTCGTTCTCGCCGCGTTCCTCCCGGTACTCGCGGGGCAGTCGGGAAATACCGGTTGCCAGGCGCTCGCGGTGACCTTACGGGCGATGACGCTCGGAGATCTTAAAGACGGCGCCGCGGGGAAAGCGGTGCGTAAAGAGGCGCTCCTCGGTCTTTCAAACGGTCTTCTCGTTGGAGTTTCGGCGGGGGTGGGGATGTATCTCCTTGCGAATGGGCAGGGGCATCCCGACGCGCTTACCCTTTCCTTAATCGTGGTGATAGCGATGACAGGTTCGTGTGCGGTGAGCGGAATATCAGGGGCTCTGGTGCCCCTCGCGCTCAAGCGGCTCGGGGCGGATCCGGCAACCGCATCGAGCATATTTCTTACAACGGCGACCGATGTGGCGAGTATGGGTCTCCTTCTCGGTCTTGCAACGTGGCTTCTCCTCTAAGTTTTTTCCCGAGTGAGCCATCTGAAAGGCGCGCTGGATCGCTTCTTTTGCTTGTAACGAGGGGGACACGGTTGTAACCTAAGAGGCGGGGGCTTTCTTTTGCCGAACCGTAGACTTGATGCTAAAAAGCAACCGGTTAGCCGTCAACGCTCTTAAGCCATCGATCCATGCCCGGATGGGGATAATCCTCGTGGGGTTGTTCCTCCTTGTTGCGGTGCTCTTCTACCTAGAGTTCATTAATCAGTCTCGGCTCATTCATGCGATGGCGGGGGTGAGTCTCGTAGCGCTCTCCCTGGTCTTTTCGGCTCGGTGGACCACGATTCTTTTTGCGGTGATTGCGACGCTCGGTGCGGTGATCGATGTATATCGAGCCCACGTGAGTTCCGAGCTGCCGATCTATCTCCCGGACATCTATCTGGGGATCGTGCTCGTATGGACGGCAGCGGCGCTCGTCTATTTTCGAAAGCGGGGCGAGGCGGAGCGTCACGCGCTTGAGGTGGCGGCGAGGGAGCGTCAGACCGCGGTGGTGGCTCTGGCGACCGACCCCTCAATCACCGCCGGTGACATCGTCGGCACCTCAAAGCAGGCGTGTGAGATTTTGTCGGGCCATCTCGGTGTTGCGCGGGCGAGCGTCTGGTTTTTAAGCGACGATCGTTCTGAGCTTCGCTGTGTGAACCTCTTTGAGGGGTTGTCGGGAAAGCATTCCGCGGGGCTCGTCCTCCGGGCGAGCGATTATCCCCGATATTTCGCCGCGCTTGAGTCGGGGCGGGCTATCGACGCTCACGACGCGCGGACCGACCCCCGAACGAGCGAGTATACCGCCGGCTACCTTATACCCCTCGGGATTACCTCGATGCTTGATGCGGGTATCCGTGTCGTCGGGAGGAACTTTGGGGTGATCTGTTGTGAGCATATCGGTGAAGCGCGAAGATGGCGGCCCGATGAGTTGGCGTTTGCGGGAGAGATCGCAGATCAGATCGCGCAAAGCATCGTCCATGAGGAGAACCAGCGGGTCCACGAAAAGGTTAAGGCGAACGAAATAAAATACCGTGATCTTGTCGAGACGTCGAACGACCTCATCTGGTCGATCGACAGAAACGGCTGCTGGACCTTCGTCAATCGGGGCCCTGCGGAGCGCCTCTTGGGGTATAGCCCGGAAGAGATGACCGGGCGGCCTCTCGCCGATTTTCAGACCCGGGGTCAGGCGGAGCGCGATAAAGCCTTCTTAAAGCGGGTGTGGGACGGGGAGCAGATCTTTTTTCACGAAACTATCTTTCGCACTAAAGCTGGGCAGCCGATCAACCTTTCCTTCAATGCGATAGCGCTGCGCGGGGAGGATGGGGCGATTGTGGGGGCGACCGGGACCGCTACCGACATATCTGAACGGCTCGAGGCGGAGAATCGTCGACGTGCCCTGGAGGAGCAGCTCCGCAGTGCCCAGCATCTTGAGTCTCTGGGGCGACTCGCCGGGGGGATAGCCCACGATTTTAATAACCTCCTCGGCGCTATCTTGATGAACGCTGAGATGATTCAGACCAACCCGGGTGAAGTTCCCGGAGGGGCTGAGTCGATCGTTAAGGCCGCCCACCGGGGAAAATCGCTCATTTCGCAGATCCTCACCTTCTCGCGGCAGGTGAAGCTCGCAAAGACCCGGGTGGAACTCGGGAGCCTCGCCCAGGAGATCGAGCAGCTTATTCGGGTGACCCTCCCCCAGAATATAGCGTTGTCGGTAAACGTATCGGGCGATGCTGCCGTTATCGCAGATGCGGGGCAGATGACCCAGGTAGTAATGAATCTTTGCACGAATGCGGTCTATGCGATGAAAGACAAGGGGGGAGAGCTCCGGGTGGAGGTGGCGAGTATCCCCACCGGATTCGTTGGGGCAGAAAGGATTTCAAAACTTGCGGGGGTGGGTACCGATGTCGTGATGCTGCGGGTGAGCGATACCGGCGGCGGAATACCCCCCGCGGTAAAGGATCGGATCTTCGAACCGTTCTTCTCCACAAAGCCGGTCGGGGATGGGAGCGGACTGGGGCTCTCGGTCGTCCTCGGTATCGTGGAGGCGCACGGCGGCCAGATCCATCTCGACTCGACGGTGGGGGTCGGGACGGTGTTCGAATTGTATTTTCCGAAAGCGGCAGCGATCTCGGCGGAACTGACACCGAGCGAGGCGATGACAAGCTCTACTGCACCCTCTTCCGGAAGCGAGCATATCGTCCTCGTAGATGATGAGTCGATGGTGCTTGAGGTGAGCGCTGCGGCGCTTCGGCAGCGGGGCTACACGGTGAGCGCCTTTACCGAGCCGGAAAAAGTGCTTGAATCGCTTGGAAACGGGTCGTTCACCGGGGATATCTTGGTGACCGACCTAACGATGCCGCGGGTAACCGGGATCGAGCTTGCCCGGAGGCTTGTGGCTGTATACCCCGATTTCCCGGTGATCCTTTGCTCCGGCTACGACCTGAGCGGCGAAGACGGAACCCGAGATGATTCGGCAGTGAGCGCTCGGATATCGAAGCCGTACTCTATTGGGGAGTTAGTGACGCTTGTGCGGAGGACCCTCGACGAACAACGCTCCAAAAGATCCCAACGGGTGAGTAATCAATAGGTCTTCACTGCGTCGAAAGAATTCTTGGGGGTATCGATGACGGTCAGCTCTATCTCCGTTGTAATCCCGGCGCGTAACGAGGAAATGCGATTGCCCCGCTCCGTAAAAGCGATCAGAGATTCCGCTGACCGAGCGGGGGTCGTTGTCGAGATCCTCGTGGTGAATAACCGCTCGACCGATCGCACCGGAGATGTCGCGCGCGAGCTCGGCTGCGTGGTCGTTGAGAGCGAAGCGAAGAACCTTTCGGTGATTCGAAACCTCGGGGTTCGTGCGAGCTCCGCAGACGCTGTTGTGACGGTTGATGCAGATAGTTTCGTTTCACGTCGATTTTGTGAGCGGGTGATTGCAGCGCTTGACGACCCGTGCATCTTCGGGGGAGGGGTGCTTATCTTTCCTGAGCGATGGTCGGCGGGGATCCTCCTCACCGGTTTCTTTCTCGGTATCCTCGCAATCGTTTACCGGATTAGCGGCGGGGCGTTCTTCTTTCGGCGCAGCGCGTTCGAGGCGATCGGCGGCTTCGATGAGCGGGTGGTGAGCGCGGAAGATATCGATTTTGCGCGGCGGCTCAGGCGTTATGCGGGTGATAACGGCGGCCGGTTTAAGAATCTTCTGAGCGCTTGGATCGTGACCTCCTGCCGGAAATTCGACACCTTCGGGGATTGGTATCTCTTCCGTCATCCGCTTGAAGCGTGGCGCCTCCTCCAGGGCCGGGACCAGAAGCTCGCCAACAAGGTGTGGTACGACTATCGGGAGCGCTCCGGTTAATCCCGCAGATAGTGGCAGGTGTAGCCCCCCGGATTTTTAACCAGATAATCTTGGTGATACTCCTCCGCGGGATAGAATGCTCCGGCTGGCTCAAGGGTTGTCACGACCGGGCGGGGCCATTTGCCCGAGGCGTTCACCCCAGCGATCACACGCTCCGCGGTCTTTCGCTGATCCTCTGAGTGAAAAAATATCGTTGAGCGATACTGCGAGCCGACATCGTTTCCTTGGCGGTTCTTGGTCGTTGGATCGTGCATCCGGAAGAACCACCCCAAAAGCGACTCAAACGTTATCGTCGCGGGGTCGAAGATGACCTCAACCGACTCGGCGTGCCCCGAGCCTCCGGAGCTAACGAGAGGGTAGGTTGGATTTAGAACGCTCCCCCCGGTGTATCCGACAGAGGTACTGAGTACCCCCGGAATATTCCGTAAAATGTCCTCCATACCCCAAAAACATCCCCCGGCGAGGGTCGCTTTTTCGTTCTGCCGCTGAGTTTTCATACCCTTATCCTTATCCTGCGCTGCAACGAGCCCTTGGAGCGCACCGAGGCAAACCATCACCCCGACAAGGAGGAGACGACCGATATGCCTCGATTTATTCGATTTCATCCTTTGACGCTCTAACACTCACGGGGAACGAGCACAAGGGAGGGCCTCGCTGCTGGCGCTGTTCCCCCGTTGAGTAACCGCTTCCCAGCGGTTACACTCGGGTCGCTATGAAAAATAAATCGTTCCGGCTTGTTCGTCCTCTGATCGTGGTCCTCGCTGTCCTCGCTCTTCTCGGCTGCGGTGGAGGGGGTGAGGATGATGGCAAGACCAATCTGCGCTTCGTTAATGCGGTCTCGGGGGTCGATGCGGTCGACCTCGTCGTGGACCTCGAGATTTTCTTTGAGGATGTACAGTATTTAGAGAGCTCCGGATATTTCAGCTTCGATACTGAGCCCCACATCTTTCAGATCACGCCGTCGAATTCCCTGACCCCGATCGATGAGACCAAAACATCGCTTTCGGATGACGTTGATTTCACCTATCTCGCCTACGGGTCCGCCGCTGATGCTGAAGCTATGCTTCTTAAGGACGATAACAGTTCTCCGAGCGGGGATGTGTTTAAGGTGAGAACGATCAACGTCGCACCATCCCTTCGTTCGCTCGATGTTTTTATCGTGACCGACCCGGAAGATGTTGGCTCGGTTGCGCCGACCGAGGATGGCCTGGCGTACAAAGAAACCCCCGAGTACCGGGTTGGGGGCGCAGGGACGTACTTCGTCGTTGTCGCGGACGGAAAAACGGGGAGGCTTATCCAAACGAGTGCAGGCCAGTCGTTCGAGGGGGGTGGGGTGTATACAATAATATTGTCGGATGACCCGTTTGAGTCGGAACCGCTGAGTATTACGATTCTTCGTGACGCATAGAGCTTTGTGGAGTTGAGGGGTCGATGAGCATGGGGCTGTTCGTGGGAGCCAGGTTCGGGCGTGGTGTTTGGCCGCTGCTTTTGGGGGCGCTTCTCCTGAGCGCATCGGATGGGTACGCCGGATGCTCTAAGGTTGCGGGGATTCCCGATATCAATTGCGACGGGCGCGCTCACATTGTAGTGGTCGGGGATAGCTTTGTATTCGGAACCGGTGATACCAAAAACGGGGGGCGTGGTGGCTACGTTCTTCGAGCAAAGAAAGCGTTGCGGGGTGCCACCATCGATGGCTTTGGAACGAAGGGGCTCGACACCCGCCAGCTGCTAAAGAGGCTCCAAGTTCTCTTCGCCTCGACCGATACCTCGGCGCTCAAAGAGGCGTTGTTCCTCGGTGACTTCGTTGTGCTTGATCTCGGTCGAAACGACCGGTGGTTTTTCGGCTTGCCCTCCGAGGCATACCGCAACCTGAAGCGAATCCGCACCATCCTGCGGACCGAGATCGCGCGTCAGACCGGAAGGTCCCCGGTGATAGTGACCGCGGTGTTGATGCTTCCGAACCGCGGGTCGCAAGGTCCGTGGGTTAAAGAACTTAACCGTTT
>JBJOHD010000247.1:0-3972 GCA_046047875.1 Pseudomonadota bacterium
AGTTTGCGGATACACCTCCGGGGAAAGTTGAGCGATCGTATGGTAAGCGATATCCCAGTGAACTAATTCGCGAGGCATATACGATTTAAAAATTCTAAGACCGCGCGGCTAACCTCGAGATGACGGGGCCCGAGGGTGAGCTCATGCTCTGCACCGGGAAGCCAGATCGTATCGATTTCGGAGTGCTCAGCGCTTTCGATAAAAGGATCGACGCCGTCTGGGTGCACGAGATGGTCGTGTGGGTCCTGGATAATCAAAACGGGTACCCGCAGCGTGGGAATCCTGGGTGCGATCAGGTTCCGCAGTTTCGCCATACGAACGATGCTTGCAACTGAATGCGCTTCGAGACAGTTTCGGGGAAAAACGAGCCGCGACTCACGAGCGCGGTTTTTTTTGCGCACCCCGAGAGTATCGATGAGGTGCTCGGGGAGTTTGCTTAAGAGGCGCAGTCGGGTTTCATCGAAGCGCCGCCGAAGTTTAAAGGGTGGCGCGAGAAGCACGAGTCCGTCGATCGGTCGTTGTTCCCGTGTACCGAGATAGAGGGAGAGCAATGCGCCGAAAGAGCAGCCACCCACGAAAAAGGGGCCCCCGGGGGGTGTTTCGGCGAGTGTTTTCTCAGCTTCGCTCAACCAGGTATCGAGCGAGGTTCGGCGGAGCTGCTCAATATCACCGTGCCCTGCCAGCGGAGGAGTCGTCACCTTAAAGCGATGATCGAGCAGCACACGGGAGAGCGAATCGAGTTCCGCCGGTGAGCTCGTTAATCCGTGGAATAAAAGAATCGACCCTCGACTTAGCGAGGCTTTCCCGGGATTCGAGTCCTCGACCATCACTCGCTGGCGCCCGCTGCGTTCGGACTATCCTTGGAGGTTTTAAGCATCCAGCTGAAGGAGTTCCCGTCCTTCATAATCTCGTTGACCTCATCGACGAGGTCGGCTGCGCTGCTCTGGGTGCTTCCGAGGGGGGCGTTGTTTAATCCGGGAGACTTGCCGGTCCATTTGATCGTCTCCATCCATTCGATCCCGATCTTCCACGTATGGAGGTCGCGGGGTGCCCCCTCCATGTCATCTCCGCGGAAGGCGCGGGTCATATCATGGACATCGTTTCGATAGCCGAGCGCACGGATGAGACACGCTGTGATCTGTGCGTGATCACATCCCCAGACGGAGCGTTCATACTCAAGATCCAGCGCACGTCGTTTGGTCTTACGGTATCTGACGTAATGCTGCGGGGTCCACAGAAGGAGGGTCGCGAGCGCGGCGTAGCGAATACCGCCGATAAGCATCCCCGAAACCGGGCCAAGCTCGGTGAGCGTTGTTCCCGTAAGGTGCCCGATCTCCATATTAGTCACGAGCTCCTCAGAGAGCTTGCCCCAATCCTCGTGGTTAATGATCTTGATGCAGCGGCGATGGAGATAAACGAGGCCGAGAATTACCGCGAACATACCTGGGCCGAGGATCTTAAGGAGCGCCTTCGAGGCATCGTCCTCTTTGGTATCTCCAAACAGTTCCGGATGGAGCGCCATCGCTGCAAAGTAGATCGGGGTCTTTAACTTCGCACTCCTATCGACCTGCCGAATCGCGATCTCCGATTCATCCCAGATGTCGTTCGAACTTAACGCAACGTTATCGATGTGGTTGGTCCAGAGGTTCTGAATCGCCGAGGAGACGGTGAACGGAATGGGGTTTAACAGGTTGGCGAACTGACGCGCGCGGACCCAGCTCGTTTGACTGTCTTTTACGTTTTCGAGGGATGGTTGAGCCATAGCCATTGCTTAGAGTAGACCGAACGGAGGGATCGGGAAAGGAGATTTCGAGTATGTGGGTCCCTGAGGCGTGAGCGTCACTGAGGGATTACGGAAAGGGAGATAAAGCCACATAAAGCGGTTTATAACGAGAACGCGACTAAGGATGCCCCCCGTTGCCCCAGCTCGAGTAGGTGAATAGTTGAAACGGAACGCTGAGGATTAGATTTACCGGGGGTCCAGGGGCCCAGCCCTTGGCCGTCATTCGAATCTTAGCGAATGCGAAGCTCGAATAGGTGTGACTGGTGGACCCAAGCGGGATCGAACCGCTGACCTCTACAATGCCATTGTAGCGCTCTACCAGCTGAGCTATGGGCCCAAAAACTCGAATCGAGCCCGGATATTAGACGGAAAATAGACGTTTGTATAGTGTTTGGGCGGGCAAAAAACGGGGGGTGATTTGGTGCTCTAGCAGAGTCTGAAAGCGAGTGTTTGCAGAATTCGACCCACTTGTATAATCTCAGGCGTCCTGCGGTCGTGGAGGGGACAGCTCTCCCCAGAAGCGGGCTGTGGCGCCGACCGGTAGCGTGTTCCTAAGGGGCCGTATTTGGGCAAGAGCGAAGCTCTTGCGGTAGATACGGAGTAAGTATCGATACCCCAACCCCAAGGGCGAATCACCGGTGAGGTTTCTTTTACGGGCTGTGGCGCAGACTGGTAGCGCGTTCCCTTGGGGTGGGAGAGGTCGGAGGTTCAAATCCTCTCAGCCCGACCATTGTTGTTCCTAGCCGAACTCGGCGGAGCCGAGATTCGGCTGACGGGCAGGGCGAAGCCCTGCACCCGCCGCGGTGATCCCCGAAATGATTTGAACCGACGACCTCGAAGAGGCGGACGAGGTACCGTTCTCGGAGAGAACGAGACCCGAGTCCGTTGAGGGCAAACGCGAGCTAGCGGAGCGTTTGCACCCCAGGAGAGGTTCAAATCCTCTCAGCCCGATTCGCTTCTTTCCAAAAAGCCCTTTGAAAACTGACAGTTTTCAGAGGGCTTTTTGCTGGGCCAAGGATGGCCCAACAAACGCCGGAGGCGTTTGTCGCGACGCGGAGCCCGCGCCGAGTATGCGCGGGCGAAGCTTGGAGCGAGTCTTGAAAGGGCAGGAGCCCTTTCAAGAGAGGAGCGCGCAGCGAACTCGGCGGAGGGCTCGACTCTGTCGGACCTCGTTGCAATTGCCAAGGCCAGAGGAGGCCGGATAGAATCCCTCCAAGTCTGTGTGGAAATCACCCGTTGCTAGCCGGCGGACGGCGCCAAAGCTCCCACAGCTTCGCGTATTTCATGAACACGTAGTACGACTCGAGGAGCGCTACAATAAATCCCGGAAGCCCCTCACGGAAGCCGCGCTTGACGAGGTAAAACTTAAAAAAACGTGCGGGAGGGTTGAGGAGTAATTTCAAAAGAGAGGCGCGCTTTCCGTTCTCGAACATCGAACGGGCGGCCGTTGAGGAATAATTATTCAGCGACCGAATCTGGTGCGCCATGTCGACATAGGTGTAGTGGCGCAACTCTCCCTTTAGTCTTTTTGTCTTACCCGTCACCGTCGCTTTCTCATGTGGGTCTTTGCCCCCCCAGATCGTTGCAGATCTGCGGCACAGTCGAAGACGGTACTCTGGATACCAGCCCCCCTTTCTCCACCAACGATTGAGGTAGAAGACGACCCTTGAAAGGAGATATCCGTTGAACTCTTTCGCCTTATCGCCCCCGATCGTCCGAAGGATCTCATCCTTCAACTCAGGCGATACCTCCTCATCGGCATCGAGATTAAGGATCCATTCCCCCCGACACTGTTCGAGGCCGAACTGCTTTTGCGCCACAAAACCCGGCCACGGGCGCTCATAGATTCGCCCGGTGAACTCTCGACAGATCTCGAGCGTCTTATCGGTGCTCCCGCTGTCGATGACGACGATCTCGTCGCACCACTGCACACTTTCGAGGCACCGGCGCATGTTACGCTCTTCGTTACAGCACACGACGAAAGCCGATATGAGAGGAGAGGAGTTCGCCATAGCATGTCTAGAACCCGTAGACGGGTGGAGGGTAGCACACTTCCGGAACTTGGCGAATCGACAGAGTTTACTCGCATGCCGACGCTCATCGCCTCCTCGGCTGTTTTCTCGGCTATTACTGCGCCCGGGGCTTCATACGTCCGGGAATGAGGTCGTGAGATGGCTCGCGTGGTTTTA
>JBJOHD010000248.1:0-8855 GCA_046047875.1 Pseudomonadota bacterium
CCCGATACCGGCGGCCATCCCTCGAAACTCTGGAATCTCTCCACTCATAACTCCTCCAACTGGAACTCCGCCCGGTCAGCCCGAGCGTCGCTATCTTCTAATGAGGTGTTCGGAAGAATCAGCTCACCGTTCCCCGATTTTTCATCGATCGAGGTAAATTCCGGAAAAAGTGTGAGCTCCTCAACAGTGGCAACGAGGGTGTCACCCTTAAACCCCAAGGTAACAAAGCCGATATCCGCTCCTTCGAGCTTTAGAATCCCCCGAACCGGTGCACCACACGGCAGTTCGAGGGTCGAGCCGGGGCGAAGTGTTAAGAGCTCCTGAAGCTTGAGCTCAAACGCCCCGATATCGACCTCAACCAGAACCCCCTCGTCGAGGTACTCACGCGCCAGCGGCTCTCCCCCATTCATCTGCTCCTCCACATCGAGATAAATCACCGCCCCTTCGCGTCTCAGTGTTCGGGAGCTAAATCGACGCCCCCGTGAGCGCAAAACAATACTGTCGAAGAAGACCGTGCTCCCCCGCTGAAGCGCCACCGTAAGTCCCCGAAGGGAGACCACGATCGACGCTGCACTTTCTAAAAGAATCGCTTCGGTGATCGGGGAATACCCAAGCCCCCTCCGGTAGCAAAGGGGATCAACCGCGCCGAATCGGACCGCGAGCCCCTCTTTATCGCCGAGAACCCGCAGTACGCGCTGCGCTGCCGGCGCAACCCGACTAAATCCCTCGACCACCTGAAATCGCTCCCCAAGAGGGTGCTCCCGTAGCCGCCGTGCCACATACACCGAGCGGGTGATAACACCGGGACGCCCGACCTCATCTCCCCACGCCACACCCACCGTCACACCCGTTTCATCTGCGAGATAGATCCACGGAAGACGGGGGTTAAACCGCTCGAACCGTTCGGTTGCAAGTACACGGAGGGTCTCTCCCCGCACACAATCGAACAGCTCCCCTAGAAACCGCTCGACTTCATCGGCATCCCTCCAGCTACTCACGCGCGCCGCCCACCCACCGTGAGCACCTCAAGGGCGAGCTGCGCCGCGACCCGTTTCGGAAGGTTCTGAAGCCCCTCAAGCGCCTTCGCGATCCGATCGCGGTTCATGGGGTGAAGCGCAAGCTCCTCGGCATTTGCCCCCTGGACGTAGGCGCTCGCTGTCACCTCCTCCTCCCAATCGGTGAGCGCTAGATTCAGTATCTCCTTCATCCGCATAAAATCCCCTTATAGACCTAGATCGGCGCTACCCGCCGCTTCGCTCGAGGCCTCACCGAGCCCATGAACAAAAGCGCTCCGCCGAGCGCTAGGAGAAGGAACGCGAGCTGCCATCGCACGGAGCGAGAAAGCCCTAAGAAGAGCGACTCGAGGGGCTTAGCAGCCACCGCAAGCTCGCTCCGTTCCGTCACCCCCGACTTCGTCGCCGCGGTATGGATCACCACCGTCACGGCGGCGGGGGAAAGCCCTGCCGCTCCCCCGACAAGGGCTGAAACTCCGTCACGCTCAAGGGGAAACCGCCCCGAGGCGACCAACAATACACTTGCGGACCCCGTGCCCTTTCTTTCCCCGGGCTCGAAGATCGATTCACTCTGCGGAAGATTAAGGTGCACCCGCGCCTCCCGCACTCCCGGCACACGCTCAAGGGTCGTTTCGATCTCCCGACTCATCGAGCGCTCGAACTTGAATCGTCGCTCCTCCCGTGAGCCGCCAAACGTCCCGCTCTCAACCTTCCTCTCGGTGCGCTCCCGGATGAGCCGATTCTCCTCAAGAAATCGAAGCGCTGGAACCGCGCCACCATCTTCAACCTCGATCGAATATCGTCCATCGGGCTCAGAGCGCTTCGTGGCTTGGATCCCCTCACCGTGGAGCTCGGTCACTACTTTATTCGCCTCACGCTCGGAGAGGTCATGCAGGAGGGGCTCCCGCTTACACCCGCAAAGGACGACGAGGGCGGCCAGTATGAGGGACCCTCGCCACCCGCTCACCCGGAGGTGGCGGGGAGAGACCCGCATGATACGCCACCACCTGTTCGTGAAGGTGCATGAGCGCTTTCTTGTGAACCCGCGATACCCACGACTTTGAGCGTCTGCCATACGTCTCCGCAATCTGAGAGAAAGGTAATCCATGGAAATAGTAATCCCGGATTACATTTCGCTCGTTTTCGGGGAGCGTTTCGACAAATTCGCGGATTTTTTCGGTGAGCTCCCGCGATTCCAGGATCCGCGCCGGATCCGCCGGGGTCTCATCGCGCAGCGATAGCTCGATCTCAGCGTCGTAGAGGCTTAAACGAAAGCTCAGACTGGCGGTCGCAGCGAAATCCATGATCTTCGAGAGCTTCTCCGTAGCGAGCTCACGCCGGGGGGAGTCCGGTTCGGAAGCGATCTGTTCACGCAGATCGTGCGCCGCCTCAAAGGCACGAAGCCGGTGATACGCTTTCCCGCTTAAATCCGCGGTTTCACGAATACTATCGATCACCGCGCCGCGGATTCGTAAGAAGGCGTACGAGCGAAACGAGGCCCCCGAAGAAAAGTCAAAGCGAGATGCCGCCTCCACAAGCCCCAGATACGCCGCCGAGACGAACTCGTCGTGGCGATCCTCGGGGAGACGCAAGAAACGTATCAGATGCGTTGTAAGCCGCTCAGCGTACTCACGATATTCATCGACAAGCTCATGTCGAGCGGAGAGGTCGTGCAAAGCCTCCATCGGATGTCCCTGAAGATAAATGTCTATCGGCCGACCCCACCCCGGCGGCGAGGCCAAAAACACCATCTACCGAACGGCTTAACGGTACACCACGACCGTCGATAATCGATGCTCGAATCTACTATCGAGAAAAAAAGCTGCACGTTGCCGAGAGAACGGCGAATTTTTGTAAAAAGTGGATATGATTGAGTTTTTACGTCAGAGCGGGGGGCCCCGTAGAAAAAGCCGTGGAGACGGGCGCCCCCTTAATCACTACAGCACCCCCCGAGCGGCCTTGAGGATATCAACGTAGCTGACTATGCCGCTTAATCTCCCCGAGTGGGCATCTACTACCGGAATCGCTCCGATACGTTGATCGATCATAGTATCGATAACCTCGCCGACATCGGTATCCTCATCGACCGACACCACATCCCCCTGCATAAAGTCCCCAACAGGCCTATCGAGTGCAGCTTCAAGTTCGGTCGGCGCAAAGATATCGAGACCGCGGGCGAATCCCGCGATATCGCGGTCACTCACCATCCCGATAAGATCCCCCTCGCGCACCACCGGAAGGTGCCGAATTTTCAACTCCCGAAACTTATTAACCGCATCTCGTAAGGTCTGTTTCGTCTCGATATATTCAGGCTCACGCGTCATTATTTGATGTACAACCATAGCCACCTCCTCCCTCGGATTTAAGGGAACGGTACCATAGACCACGGGACCCTCAGCGAACGTAGATCATACGGAGGGAGGCTCCCCGCCCCCCGATAAGCTGCCTCAAATCCGCCACTTTCTCCTCCCGCCCGCACATAACCCTGAGGCAACCAACTTTTTTTTAAATATTGCGATGCGCCGCGAAGATACTACAGCTCGACACGAGCACTCTCCGAGCTCACCGTTAAGCGAGCTCTCCCTTACTTCAGAGGGGAACCGCTCCTCACACACCGAGCTCCGAAAGAGGGAGGTGTGGGCCCGTGCCGAGGAGGGGGTGCTGAACCTTCTCCAAGGGCTAAAGCCAGAGGTTGATAGAAACCTCCTTCTTGTTGCGCAAAGCTTAAAAGCGCTCGACATCCCCTTTCGAATCTCTGCGGTAGAGCTCGTCGAGCCAACGACCACAGCTATGCAGATCGGTAGCCCCTTAAAACCGTTCGCAGTGCGCTACGAGGGACATCACGAAGCGTTTTCCGACCTCCTCCGAGAGATCGAGGTGCCCCTCTCGGTGCGGCTTCGATATCCCCGTGGAGTGGGGCTCAGCGCACTTACCCCGGAGAAAGTTCAAGAGCTCCACATCAACGATACCCGACTTCGCTATCCCGGATTTATGAAAGCGATCGAGGCGGCTTACGACAGGAGTCTCGCCGATCTCCGAGACCCGAACGCCCCCATCGGGGTGCGTCCCCCGGCGCTCAATCCTACCCCCTTGGAGCGTCTTCGTACCGACGGAAACTTAGCGGCGGTAGAGCGCCTTGGCGAGTTCGTCGATGAGTTTAACCATCGCCGAAGCGACCTCTCCTCGGTATCGCTCCGAATCACGAAGAACGGCGAGGAGCCAGCGATACTCTCAGCAGGCCCCCTTCACGACTCTCCCCCCGATCATATCGTCTTGGTGCGGCGCGCAGTCTTAGGAGAGTTCGGGGGCTTTCTACGGGCGGAGTTCTTTAACCGACAATAGGCGATACATCGAGCCTTGTTTCTATCACCAGCGGCGCTCCGGCTGGATGGAATCCGGCCCTCCAAGGGTGTGTTACCATCGCGAACACCGTGCTCAAACCACCACCACGATGGCAGGCCCGACTCTGTCGTACCGTGCGTGTGCATCACCCGCAGCGTATATCCCCTCTATCCTCCGACAACGCACCGATTTTCCCGGCACACCGCACGCGCCTCCATGCCCTTCGGACAATCGGGGCACATCATCATGCAGCTCTTTTGGTAGACCGATACCGTCGAAAAGGTCTCGTCAACGTTTCGCTGCGCCACCGGGGTAAGACACTCAAACGGGCACGAAAGCCCCACCACCGTGCAATCCGCATCGGTCGTGCACCCACCAAACTCAGCGATCTTTGCCTTCGTCTCGGTCTCAAGCGCCACACACTCCTCGGCATGCGAGAGGATGTTGTGGCGAATAAAAAATCCGACGCCGAGAAGTGCAAGCAGGGTAATAGCTATTTTTCTCATGGGGTACCTACCGGAACGTTTCTAGCCCGCGGGGTGGGGATTGGCAAGGAGCGCTCAAGGTATCAGAGTCTCCCATGGCTTACCAAAACAAAAAAAGGGCTCCATACGGAGCCCTTTTTCATCGATAAGCGTTTTCGAGATTACCGAGCCCGCGCCCTAAGGGTATCAAGAAACTGGCTGGCGCTTACCTTCGGGACGTTCCTTCCACACTTTACGAAACGCGCCACGGCGTTCGAAGTGATGGTCGACCCACGACAGGTCGTCTGCGCCTGAAGGGTCAAGACCGGATCCCCGGTTGAAAATCTGCCCACGCCGGGAAGACCGGTTACGCGGATTTTTTGCACGCGGGCGAGCCTCCTCTGCCCTCGTCCTTGTCGGGTAGCGACCGCCCCTACCTTGTCTAACCGGGTTTGACGCTCGCCGCTCAAAGCAGCGCGAAGCCGCATCACACATCGCCGAGCTGGACGGCGGTTGTAGGTCAACTTCGCATCGATGGAACCATCGGTGCCCCAGGAGAACGTTAGCTGCGAAGAGGTCTGCGCCACCGCGCTCGAAACGCCGAGGGTAACCAAAAGACCGAGAATTAAAAGAACTGATCTCATAACGAGCCTCCGATTATGATCTTAGGAAAACGGCGAGAGGGGATTGGGGGTTTCGTCCTGACGGCATCCCCCAACGGTTGCCATACTGAGCGTGCAATCTCCGGTGTTCTTTGCACTTGGCCCCTCAAATACGATCTCCTCCGCCCGGGGTGCTACGAAGTCATCGCCTCCGTACACCAGGGTCTCCCGGTTAGCGCTCGCCACCGTGCCGGTCTCTGTTGCCCCGTTCGAACCGCCGGTGTTACCCGCGATTGCGAGCGCGCCCCCTGCAAACCCCGCCGCCGAGAGAGCACCCACCATACCCGCCGAGGCACCGGTCTTAAGATTGATCGCTACCGCCTGGAGATCCCCGGTCTGACACGCGCTCCATGTTCCAGCGCGTACCCCCTCGAAAAGAGCGGTGCCTTTTGTAAGCGCCACTTCAAGGGTCTCCTTCGACCCGATCTCTGTGAGAGTCGCTTTCGTAAGATCCCCCACGAACTTAAGCTCCACCCCCTTAACTTCGGAGGCGGGGCTTACAGCCCGGGGCATCGACTGACAATCAACGACCGTAACGGTCGCCGAATCAGCCGCATTCGCCCCAACAGGAAGGAGCCCGATAAGTGCAGATGTAATGATGAGGTGTCTCTTCATATGACTCGAATCATAGACTCGGTGGGAGGTTAGCCAAAGGAAAACCCGATGTAAATCATATTTCTCATAAAAGTATGAGCCCCCTCTATGGGTCAAAGCTCTCACTCTAATGTCGGTCCTGATGTTTCCTAGGCAAACCGCTGGGGCGCCGTAGCTCTACCCCCGGGGGGTTAGAGCTCGAGCATCGATAAAACTCCGTTTCGCAGAGCCCCCTTCGCCGCAATCGTCGCCGCCGTAACGTTCCGTAGCTCCTCCCACGAGGGAAGCGCCACCGCCTCGCCCTTTACGGCGCCGAGGAACGCCGCAGCGCATTCACGGTGGCCTTTGGATTGGGTCCAGAGTTTTTTGGAGCGTAGGTTTTTAAAGCCGAACGATTTTAGGGCGCGGAAGTTGTCGATGACCGCGGAGCGCCCCGACGAATGAACCTCAAGCCGCTCCTTTGGGAGCTTCCGACTCCCGTTTGCAAGGTACTGAATCGAACCCACCGAACCGTCTTCAAAGGTAAGTGAAAACATCGCCGTCTGTGGCTCACCGCTCACCTCCCGTAGCGGTGTCGCCGTAACCGTCTTCACCAGCGAGCCCGTAAGCGCCACAAAGAGGTCGATAAAGTGACACACCTCGCTTACAACGCGGCCACCCCCCTCCGCTTCGTCGAGCACCCAGCTATCAGCCGGTAACCGGCCAGCGTTCACCGTCATCACCATCGATAGGGGCTCAGCGCGCCCCATGAGCGCTCGGGTAAGCTCCACCACTAGTGGGGAAAAGCGCCGATTAAAATCGACGACTAATACCCGCCCACTCGCTTTTTGAACCGCGCGCTCGACGTCTGCGAGCTCGTCAGAGGTCGTCGCCAGCGGCTTTTCAACAAAGACATGCTTACCAGCACCGAGCGCCTTTACAACAAGCCCCGCATGCGAGTCGTGCCGTGAAGCGATCACCACCGCGTTCGACTTCGCCCCCAACACGACCGCGTCCACATCCGAGCTCGCCTCAAGCGCCCCGAACTTTAGCGCCGATAGCCCCGCACTCTTTCCCGACGGAGCTGCTATCTCAGTAATAGTTGCACCGAGCGCCTTAAAATTAGGTAGGAGCACCCCCGTTGCAAAGTTTCCCGCACCAACTACCCCTAAACGAACCGCGCTTACCGGTTCAGACTTCGCAACGACAGTGATAGTTTTTTTTAACTCCCGCTCCCGATAGCGAAACAAGATCCCAAGCGCCCCCGGATCGGAAAGAAGCTCATCGTACCGCCCGGTCGCCTCCTCAAACGGCACGACCGCGCTTAAAAGCTCCGCGGTCTCTATCTTTCCCTCCGCCATGAGCCCCAAAACCGCCTCGAAGTTTCGCTGCTCCGTCCAGCGCACAAAGCCTATCGGATAGTCGAGCCCCTTCTTCTCGTACGCAGCGTCGTACCTCCCGGGCCCATACGAACACGAAACTTGGAACGTCACCTCACGCTTAAAAAACTCGGTCCGGTCGAGCTCGAGTCCCACAACCCCAACGAGCACAACCTTGCCACGCTTCCGGCACATCTTCGGCGCTTGCCGGATAGGATCCATGCTTTCCGTTGCAGCACAGATAAGCACCCCATCGACCCCGTCTCCTCCTGACCACCCGATTGCAAAATCAACCGGATCGGCTCCCTCACTAAGCAGAAGCCCCGTAGCGCCGTACCGCTTCGAAAGCTCGACACGCTCCGCGCTGAAATCGAGTGCTAAGACCTGACACCCCGCAGCCCTTAAGATCTGCACCGAAAGGAGCCCGATAACCCCGAGCCCCATCACCACATACCGCTCCCCAACTTCAGGACTTAAAAGCCGGATACCTTGCATCCCGATGGCGCCAAGCACCGTAAACACAGCGGTCTCATCGGACACCCCAGCGGGCACCTTCGCCGCCAAGTTCTCCCCCACCACTACGGCCTCCGCGTGAGGCCCGTTACACACCACCCGGTCCCCCGGGGAAAAACGCGCTACCCCGTCCCCCACCTCAGTCACCGTACCCACCGCGCTGTACCCGAGCGGAAGCGGTTGGTCGAGCTTATGAAGCACCGCCTTCGCGGTCGAAATCACCCCATCGGTCTGAATCTTATCTATAACCTGGCGCACTTTATCGGGCTGACTCCGCGCCTTTTCGATAAATCCCGCCTTACCGAACTGCGCTATCATCCGCTCAGTTCCAGGAGACACGAGCGAACAGTGGGTTCTAACTACGATTGCCCCCCGCTGCGCCGACGGGGCGGGGACCTCAGGAGCTGACACCTGACCGTTTTTTAAGTTTTGAAAAAGTTGGCGCACGTACCAAGGCTCCGTAATTTAGGGGGTGTTTTAGGACTTCAAAGCCCCCACGATGATGCCCCACTCACCACGGTTTCTCAAGGCGAAAGGATTTGGTAGGCTTCCGCAAGGTCCATATGGCGAAAAAGAAGATACATCTCATCATGGCGGCGCGGCCCAACTTTATGAAGGTTGCGCCCCTCTACCACGCCTTAAAAGAAGAGCCGTGGGCTGAGCCCGTCCTTGTGCATACCGGACAGCACTACGACGCCAACATGTCGGACTCGATCCTCCTTGACCTTGAGCTGCCCCCGCCCCACCACCACTTAGGTGTCGGCTCCGGCTCCCACGCGGAGCAGACTGGACGGACCATGATCGAATACGAAAAGGTGTGCCGCGCTGAGAACCCCGACCTCGTGGTCGTCGTAGGCGATGTAAACGCCACCGTCGCCTGCGCGCTCGTTGCCACCAAATGTGGGCGAA
>JBJOHD010000249.1:0-2600 GCA_046047875.1 Pseudomonadota bacterium
GATAAGCTCAACTCGAATAAAGCCAGGAAGAAAGCGCTCTCCGACCGGGCGATAGTCGTCGTAGGTCACCCGCACCCGCTCCCGCAGTTTTAATGGGTCTCGAAGGGTAACCCCACTGAGCGCCCCGGTAACTTTATCGAAACGCCAGCTGTACCGACGATCCTTTCGCTGAAAGGTGCATTCACCAACACCACACCGCACCTCGCCTCCCCCCCTCAAAGCATCAGCCTCGAGCTCGCCAGCGATGATCGCCATTATCTCGGCCTCCCGAAACGGGAGGTCGAGGTACCGCCGAAAGAGAGCGGTGCTTGAGGCACCGCGAGCCGCCCGCCTCTCCGGTGGGATAAGTGCTGTGATCTCTCCGCTTCGAGCGATAAGGATATACAGCGCGAGCGCCCCGTGCGGCGGAAGCGCTTCGATACGCAAACTACCTGGACGCTCGAACACGATCGCTTGGCGAAACGCACTCGTCTCAGCACCCCGCCGAACGGTCGTCTTAAAAAGCCCACGAAAAGTCCGCAGAGCCTCCCTGCGCTCCGCGAGGAGGCTCAAAAGACGCTCCGATTCCAGCGGTGCAACGAGGCTATCATCAACCGCCCACGGACCTATCTGCGATCGGCGCGCGCACCCCATCAACAGGAGTAGAACAAGAAGCACCCCGAATGCGGACGGATAGCGGCTTCTCAAGACCCGATTCATCACCTCGAACTCATCCCGAAAGCACTTTTATTTCGGTGCAGCGATCCCCGCTCCAAATCCTTGCGGAGGCTGTCCCACATCTCCGAGCGCCGCCAGTTTCTCGCGAAGCCGTCGCGCCGCTTCGGTATCTTTACGACCGTTCGCATCGAGCTCACTCTCCAGCGCTGAGCGATATACCTCGCCGGCGCGCACGAGCTTGCCGTTCTTCACCAAGGCATCGCCGTAGTGTTCTACGATAACGACATCACCGGCGGTCATCGCTACGGCCCGTGAAAGAACCTCCTCGGCGTCGGGATAACGGCCCTGCCGAAAGTAGATCCAACCGAGAGTATCGAGGTAGTAGCCGTCGTTGGGGGAGGTCTCCAGGGCGCGCTTCGAGAGATTTTCAGCTCTCTCCAGCTCGATGCCCCGCTCGGCGAAATGGTAAGCGATGAAATTCAGCGCGTCACCGTACCGGGGGTTTATCTCCACCACCCGCTCCATCACGGCGACCGCCTCGTCTTTCCGCTCGAGGTCAGCGAGCACGACCGCATGGTTAAATAGGATCTTTTCATCCTGCGGATTCTGCTCAACCGCACGGCGCAAGAGCTGATGGGCCTCTTCGTAGCGTCCCGCCTCGCGCATGACGAGGATAAGGTATGAGAGGACGCTCTTATTTTCAGGCTCTTTTTCAAGAGCCCCGTGGACCACCCGTTCCGCTTCTCCGAGCGCCCCCTCTTGCCGTAAGATAAAGCCTGCAAACATCCGGGACTTAACGAAAATCTCGTCCCCCGAAGCGATCTTCATTAGTTCATCAACTGCCTCCCGCCGCCGGCCTGAGCCGGCGTAGATCGAGGCGAGATAATAGCGTGCGGCGGAATGATCGGGGTTTTTTGCGAGGAGGAGATTCAACTCCCGGATTGCTTCCGGATAGTTTTGCTTCTCAATCTGGATTACCGCTATCTTGAAGCGGGTCTCTGACGCATCATCTTCTACCGTCTCGAGCACCTGCAGATGCTGCAGCGCTTCGTCGAGCTTATTCTCACCGATCAGGAGCTGACCGAGTACACGGCGAGCAGCCACGTTGTTGGGATCGGTCTCAAGAATCTCGCCGCAGATCTCCCGCGCCCGATCCAACTTTTTATTCTTAATCGTCACCCGCACCAGATCGATCTGAAGGGGGACGCTTTCCGGCGATAACTTGACCGTACGCTCGTAACTCGCCTGCGCTTCGACGAGCTGCCCGGCGCTCTCATAGAATCGTCCGAGGTAATAATGACCGATCGGCTCGTTTGGAGCACGCTTCACCAGCTTTTTTAACGTCTCAACCGCGAGGGTATTCGCTCCGCGTTTAGCATAGAGACTCGCGAGGAGAACGTAAGCATCGTGGGTCTGGGGATGGACCTCGATCACCCGCGCGTAGATCGGCTCCGCCTCAGCGCCCCGGTCAAGCGCCTCCAGGATCCCCGCCCGCAGCAACTGTACCGATTTACTCTCCGGATCGTTCCTTAGGGCGATATCGCTCTCGGCGAGGGCCTGCTCAAGATTCCCAGCTCGAACGTGAAGCTCCGCGAGCTTCGCGTGAAGAACAGGCTCAGGCTCCTGCAAGAGCTCACCGGCACGGGCGAAGTTTGAGAGCGCACCCTTAAAGTCCTCTTGCCCATACGCCAACTGGCCGAGGAGATACCGGTGCATCGCCTCAGAGCTCCGCTCGATCGACTCGTCGATCCGGGAACGGGGCGCGTTCTTCACTTCGAGCTGAATCGGGCTTCCCGGCGTAACGGCCGAGCCCCTCGGGGCACATCCAGATGTGAGAAAACTCCCTGCAGCGACGATGCTCGCGCACAGAAGGGTCCTAAAATCTTTAAACGTCGAGATATTCACGCTCCGGGAATTCTCCCCCCTACGCCTCAATTAGGCAA
>JBJOHD010000250.1:0-15289 GCA_046047875.1 Pseudomonadota bacterium
GATCCACCGCGTTTTTGACCTCCTGCATGTTCGCCTCAGAAACGACGTCGAAAGATGGCATGGTGTATCTCCTTAGCGGGGTATCCCCGATACTGACACCGTTATAGCCCGTTCAAAAATGGGGGATCAAGTTTTCGTCGAGATACTCACGTCCCACCGGTCAAACCGCGCCATCAGAAGCAAAATACCGGGGAGAGCAAGTGCCGTCGCCACGAGGAAAAACTGTGACCAGCCGAGATAACTCTGTGCATAACCGGCAAACGGCCCAGCAAACACACGGGTAAGAGCTACAACGCTTGAAAGGAGCGCATACTGGGTTCCGGTGAAACGAGGGTTACATAAGGCCATTAAAAGCGCGGTGAGCGCCGCGGTGCCGAGCCCCCCACAGAGGTTCTCAAGCCCGATAGTCGCCATTAACATCTGTCGATCGCTGCCGACCAGGGACAACACGTAAAAGCTGAGCGTTGATATCGCTTGAAGAAACCCAAAGTACAACAGCGAGCGGCGCAGGCCCAGTCGCATCATCAGCCCGCCGCCGACAAGACCACCAACGATTGTTGCTGCAAGCCCAAAACCCTTCGATACCGCGCCGATCTCAGTACGGGTAAAACCGATATCAAGTAAAAAGACCGTGCTCAACATCGCGGCAAAAACGTCCCCGATCTTATACAGCACGATAAAGAGGATCAGCTCCACCGCACCGGCGCGGCCGAAGAAATCTTTGAACGGTGCGACCACCGCCTCTTGCAAGTCACGGGGTGCGCGCGACCGCGTCGCCGCCGGGGGCGGGGCAAAAATCACCGCGATGAGCCCGAGCGCCATCAATCCCGCCATGATCTGATAGACCACTGACCACGGAAAGATATCTGCGAGAAAGAGTCCAAACGCCCCCGAGAGCAGCATCCCGATCCGATAGCCCATGATTCCGGTGGCAGCCCCGAGGCCGAATTCCTCCGGCTCCAAGACCTCCGCGCGATAGGCATCGATGACGATATCCTGGGTCGCTGAGAAAAATGCTGCGAGAAAGGCGAGGAATGCTACGGTCCAGGGCTGCAAGCCAGGGTCGGTAAAACTCAAGCCGACCAGAGTGGCGATGAGACACATCTGCGAGACGATCATCCAGCTCCGTCGCCGGTCCAGCCCCCGTAACGGCCCAACACCGACAGAGTATCGATCGAGCAGCGGCGCCCACAAAAACTTCACCGAATAAGGCCACCCTACGAGGGCGAAGATGCCGATTACGGTGATATCGACCCCCACCGCCTTCATCCACGCCTGCAGTGTGCTTCCGACAAGCGCAAGTGGGAGCCCCGAGGAGACCCCCAAAAGAAGCACCACCATCATTCGGCGACTTGTAAGAACCTTCGTAACCGCGCTCATGGTAGACCGAACCTTTCGATCGTCATGAGGCCGATCCTTTCATGTTCGACTACGACCGACCATCCCCGAAAGAAATGCAGGTGTGAAACATTTGCGCCCCTCCCGTCACTCACTACCACGAATTGAACACCAAACTCTGGCGTAACGACGACAGAGCCCGCTAACTCCGCAACACAGGCAGCCCCTCGCCAGGTTGCGCGTCTGGCACGCCCCGTGCAGTCACTGTCCTGAGCACCGGATGACTCTCGATAGATCACGGAGGAGTACTACATGGAATCAAATAGCGCGGTCGGAGCTTTGGTGGACATCGTTCGCGCCCTTATCGGTCGCTCTTCACCCACAGATCGAAAGGGGGCGGGAAGGCGACCGCAGTTCTCCCTAACCGGGCCCCTCAGTGCCGGCAAATCAACGGATTACTCGATAAACGGAGTAGACTTCGAAGTGGCCTCCGAAACGGTCGTCATCGGCGAACTCAAGTTCGGCGCCCTCGCACAGGTAACCGGCGATTACCGGAAACACACCGTTCGCTGCGCCACCCGCATCATAACCGCCGCTCAGCGACGGGAACCCCACCGGTCGTAACGGTCGTACCGCTCGTCCTCGCGCCGATCTCGATAATCCCCCTCAAGATCTCGACGGTCGAGAGGTCGCACCTCGCGGTCGCCGTTAATCGTGTAGGCCCGCAGCTCCGGAAACTCGTCCCCGCGGATAGTCACCTCGAACTCGAAGCGCCGGAAATCACGGGTCGGAGCCACCCGAATCTCGCTCACTTTTCGGCCCCCCTCGAAATAACCAGCCTCGACGAGGCACATCCCCTCAACCGAACCAAACACCTTGTACTTGCTCTGAAACACGTTTCCGGTCGGGCGGATACGGGAGATATTGATATACGGACGGGAGATATCGAAACGGTTCATGCGGCGACACTCCTCGTATCCCGGGCCCGAGTGGTTCGGTCGATCGGGATAGATCGAGGATGGGGGCCGAATCGGTGCGATCGTCGGGGTAGCCAGCGGGGGGGGAGATACCGGCCGTTGGGGCCGACCACCCCCACTCGAGTAACGGGTATCCTCGACGTAGCAGGTCGAACCCTCACGCCAGTCACGGCAATGCCGCTTATCGATCCCCAAAGTTCGGCAACTCATCGGACAAGGACCAACCCTGAGACCGTCACCAGCCCAACTATCGAGGGGGAGGAGAGCGTACGCAAGCGCGGCGATACCGCTAAAGAACCAAGTGTAAGCGAGCCTCATCGCGTTCCTTTGGAAATAGACCCTGCCCTATCTAAAAAGGAATTCGAACGGATTTCAAGAGAGAGAAAGAGGCACGCGTGGAAACCGTGTGGACCCCGGCTCCCCTATGCGCAAGCGCGGGTCAATTACCCGGTCCTCAGAGGGGAGCTCTCCCGTCGGCACACCACATCAGTTAATGTCGGGTCCCCCTTTAAGAGCCGTACCCGCCCGAGCGATATCTTGCCCGATCGCCTCAAGCGCTCCCCGACAATATTGCGAGCGGATATCTCCGAGCCCCTCCACTCCGAGCTCCTCAGCCAAAAGGTAAAGAGACTTAACAAAACTTTGGCTCAGGATTAAGACGGCATCAAGGGTGGCCGCATCATCCCCGATCGCGTTGAGGACGAAAGAGGTGACGTTCTCAACACGTTTTTCGTATGGCTCCCACTTTCGGACCCCCTTCTCCTCCCGCTCTGCCGGGGTTCGCTGCATCTCCCGCGCCACCTGTCGATCGAGCGCCTGCATCGCCCGCAAGAGCCCATCCTCTAGGGGGGGAAGTTTTTCCTCACGAGAACTCGACATCGCGCCTCCAAGCCTTCGGCCTAAATCGAGCGACCTCGGTCCATAGAGCTTCATTTGCTCTAAGAACTCAAAAGGGACGCTCCCCTGATGGGTTGGGAGCAAGCAATCGCTCCCGCCCCATCTTCATCTACGCTGGTGTATCTCACACCCTCAGCGATGTCGTCGATAGCGGAGCACCCTTAGGCGCTCTTCGCCTCGAACTCCTCAGAGCGATTTCTCGATTCGAACGCCTTTTCAGCTTCGTGGGGCTCCGCCGGACGGGCGAGCTTCGCAAGTTTGATATCGAGGAAGAGATTCGGAAGGGCTTCTTTAGGTTGGTTCTTCTCGGACATACGCACTCCTTGTACTACCTTGGCTCGGCTTCCATGCCGCGCCTTACAAAGGGGTAATCGGAGTTAAAACGAAAGAGCTATCGGTTCGGGGGCACTTTTTCGACGCATCCCCAAACGAGAATTAAAGCAAGTTATATCAATGCCTTATGTCCAGAAGCGCTCAGCGAGATGGCCCCTAAGCTCGCTCTTATACACCGCCGCAGTTTCATACCACCCGTGGGTGTCGGTGGAAGCTGTGAACATCAATGCAATTTTTATCGCCCGCGCTACCCCCTCACCCTCTTGAAGCTCAAGGTGACTTACCTCGGCAAATCCAGAGCTCGACAGCGCGTAGCTGCATACCAGCTCTAAAAGAGCGCGGGGAGGGGCGAAGTTCATCTGGTGGAATTGATTGTCGTAGAGGCCCAGGCGCTGGTTTCGAGCATCGAACCAGCCGTCGTCGGGACGATACCCCGACTGATCATCGAACGTCCGCACCTGCTCACACAACGGCTCAAACTCCGGTATCCGACTCACGACACCCGCCGCTGAGACGGAGAGAACCGCCACGACATCGTCGTCTATAGTGAAAGAGAACTCGATCATCCTCCGCGCGCCCCGGCCGTGCGCGTTGACGATTATCCGCTTTCGCTCATCAACCCAGAGGAAGAGCTCCTCAAGCGAGCGCACATGACCGCAGAGGTCACACAGCGCCTCTAAATCCCCTTGGTTTTGCTCCCCCGGTACGGGGACGATCGTTCCGTCCATATCCGCTTCTCGATGCGTCCTACTACCCGATAATTCGGAGCATAGGACCAAATCCGTTGATTCAAAAAGAGGGAAAACGCATCTCCCCCCAAGAAAAATTGCGTGACCCCGCGGGATCTGGTTTGATCAGGGGGAACGCTTATTCCCCATATTTGATCACCGATGCACGGACTCGAACTGCTTAATCAACTAGTCGTCGTCTTCACCCTCGCTGTTGGGGTGATCCTCCTCTGTCACCGCCTCCGTGTCCCCTCGATCATCGGGTTCCTCTTTACAGGGGCTCTCACCGGACCTCACGGACTCGGTATCGTCACCTCAGTTGAGCCGGTCGAACTCCTCGCTGAGCTCGGGGTTGTTCTCCTTCTCTTCTCTATCGGTCTCGAGCTCTCGCTCCGCGAGTTAGTCCGGATGAGACGCTTCGTCCTCATCGGCGGACTTCTCCAAGTGGTTATCACCGTACTCGCTATGAGCGGACTGACCTACGTCATGGGACATAGCCGTTCCGAAAGTCTTGTAATCGGGCTCCTCATCTCGCTGAGCAGTACCGCGGTGCTGCTCAAACTTCTTCAAGAACGCCGCGAGGTTGAAGCGCCGTACGGCAAGGCATCCCTCGGGGTTTTGATATTTCAAGACATCGCGGCGGTCCCGATGATGCTGGCGCTCCCGTTTATCGCCGGTCAAGCGGCCTCAGGGGAGGGATCCCTTACCTGGACCCTCCTACGAGCTACCCTTCTCGTTGGCGTGGTGATCGTAGCCTCGGCGAAGCTCATCCCCCCTCTGCTCCATGAGATCGCTCGGGTGCGGAGCCGGGAGCTCTTCTCCCTGGCTGTCGTCGTGCTGTGCTTCGCGGTGGCGCTCTTTACCCACTCGATCGGCCTCTCGCTCGCTCTCGGAGCGTTCCTCGCCGGTCTCCTCATCGCCGACTCCGAGTACAGCCACGAGGCGTTGAGTAACATCTTCCCGTTCCGGGATATCTTTACCTCTATATTTTTCGTCTCGGTCGGGATGCTCCTCGATGCATCCTTTCTCATCGATAACTGGGCACTTGTCTCGGTCTCCTGCATCGTCGTTATCGGGGTCAAAGCGCTCGCCGCAACTATCGCGGTCTATGCCGTCGGGCTGCCGCTTAAGACGTGCGCCACCGCGGGCTTGGCGCTCGCCCAAGTCGGCGAATTCTCCTTCGTCATCGCCAAAGTCGCCCTCCCGCTCGGAGTGCTTTCGGGCGAATCGTATCAACTCTTTCTCTCGGTATCCCTCATATCGATCGCCCTTGTCCCGGTGATGCTGCGGCTGTCCCCCGCCCTCGCTGAGGGGCTCGACAAACTCCCCCTCCCCGCGGTCTTCAAAAACGGCTGGATGTCCTCGCCCAGCGAGTCGACGCGGGGAACGGGTCTCCACGACCATTTGATCATTGTTGGATTCGGAGTGAACGGCCGGAACGTCGCCCGCGCTGCCCAAACAGCGGCGGTGCCGTACGTCGTTCTCGAAACAAACCCGGAGACGGTCAAGAGTGAGCGCCTTCTCGGCCATCCGATCCATTTCGGCGATGCTTCGCAGGAGCACATCCTACTCGGTCAAAGTATCGAGACCGCTCGGGTGCTCGTCGTTGCGATCTCTGACTCCGCCGGAACCCGCCGGATAGTTTCCCTCGCCCGCCGACTAAATCCGAAGGTGTACATAATCGCCCGGACCCGGCTCGTCGAGGATACCGAGCCGCTTTACGCTCAAGGTGCCAACGAAGTAATACCGGAGGAATTTGAAACCTCGGTCGAGATCTTCGTGCGGGTGCTCTCGAAATACCTCGTGCCGGTGAGCCAGATAGACCGATTCGTCACCGAACTTCGGGCGGACGGCTACAAGATGTTCCGTAAACCCTCCCCGAGCGTCTCCGACCTCAAGATACATATCCCGGAGTTCGAAGTTGCTACCTTTAAGATACCCCACGGCTCACCCCTCGGAGAGGCGGGGATCTCTCAGAGCGACTTCCGGCGCCGATACGATGCGACCCTCCTCGCCATAAGACGGGGAGACGAAACCCTTCCCCACCCTCCCGGCGATGAGGTATTGCTGCCCGACGATGAGATCGTGGTGATCGGATCCGCTGAAAAGATCTACGTTCTGGCGCGATTTCTCGACGCGAGCGCAGCGGCAAAGTAGCCGATTCGGGAGCAATATCTACCGCTCGAGCGATCCCACGAGCAGAGCGTCTAGAGGAACAGCCCTCTACTGCCCAAGCACGTAGCTAAAGATAAGCGGCGCAACGATCGACGCGTCCGACTCGATGACGAATTTCGGAGTATCCCCAGCAAGCTTGCCCCAACTGATCTTCTCGTTCGGAACAGCACCGCTGTACGAGCCGTACGAGGTGGTACTGTCGCTGATCTGACAGAAGTAGCTCCATAACGGAGTGCCCTTCTCTTGCAGGTCCTGAATCAACATCGGCACTACACAGATCGGGAAGTCGCCGGCGATGCCGCCGCCGATCTGAAAGAAGCCGATCGGGGTCTTCGGCGCATGTTCACGATACCATCCCGCGAGCTCCGCCATCTGCTCAAGGCCGCTCTTATACACGTTAAAACGGCTGAGATTCCCGCACATCACGTTCGCCACAAAGATATTGCCGAGCGTCGAGTCCTCCCATCCCGGGGTCCAGATCGGGAGCTTCTTCTCATAGGCCGCGAGGAGCCACGAATGCTTCGGATCGATCTCGTAATATTTCTTGAGCTCCCCCGTCTCGATGAGCTGATACATGAACTCGAACGGGAAATAGCTCTTCTTCTCTTTGTCTGCTTTCTGCCAGAGCTTTAATACCTCCCCCTCGATGCGGCGCACCGCTTCGTGCTCGGGGATACACGTGTCGGTCACCCGATTCATCCCCCGCTCGCGGAGCGCCACCTCCTCTTCAGCCTTCAACGACCGGTACTCTGGAATACGCTCGTAGTGGGAGTGCGCGACGAGATTAAAGATATCCTCTTCGAGGTTCGCCCCCGTGCAGCAGATCGCATGGACTTTGCCCGCCCGAATCATCTCAGCGAGCGAAATGCCGAGCTCTGCGGTGCTCATCGCCCCCGCCATAGTGAGAAACATCTTGCCCCCCTGGTCGAGGTGCTTGATCCACGCCTCCGCCGCATCGACCGTAACGGCTGCGTTGAAGTGGCGGTAATGAAGCTTCATGAATTCGGAGATTTTCATCGTCTGTCCGGTCCTTTTACGTTGAAGAGACACGACAATCGGTATAATCTCCAGGGGTTGGGGTGTCAATGACAGCGTCCCGTTTTTTGGGATGTTTTTCCCCAGCAGCACGAGCGAAAACGCGCCCCGCCATCACGCATCGGCGGCGCTTTTTCCCCAAAAAAAGCGCTTTTTAAAGGATCTCCCGATATGAGTTCAGAGAAACGACCCGATAATTTTCTCGGAATTCCGGCTGAATTTTCCTCGTACCGAAACTCCGATACGGTCATTTTACCCCTGCCGTTCGACAAAACGTGTTCGTGGCTATCGGGGACGAGCCGCGGCCCCCGGGGTCTGATCGAAGCTTCGAAGAACCTCGAACTGTACGACATTGAGACCCAAACCGAGGCGTATCGCCGGGGGATCTTCACCGCTGAGCCGATCGAGGCTGAGGACGGACAGGCGCTTAACAAGGCGGCCTACGAGCGTACGAAGGAGCTTCTTAAAGACGGGAAATTCGTCGTTTCGGTGGGGGGCGAGCACTCGGTCTCGTACGGTCCAATTAAAGCGCACGCCGAAAAGTATCCGAAGATGAGTGTCCTTCAACTCGACGCCCATACCGATCTGCGGGATTCGTACGAGGGGAATCCGTATAGCCACGCCTGCATTATGGCCCGCGCCAAGGAGATGGCTGATCGGGTCGTCGCGGTCGGTATCCGGGCGATGGATCGCTCGGAGCTCGTGAACGTTGACACCCAGCGGATCTTTTTCGCTGAGCACCTTCGTCTCACCCCCAACTGGATCGAGAACGTCATCAACCAGCTGACCGATGAGGTCTATATCACCCTCGATGTCGATGTCTTCGATATCGGCATTATGCCCTCAACTGGGACCCCTGAACCGGGCGGACTCAACTGGTACGACGTCATCACCCTTCTCCGCGCCGTCGTCGAGCAGCGTAACGTCGTTGGCTTCGACATCGTCGAACTCGCTCCGAACGAAGCGAACCCCGCCCCCGACTTTATGGCGGCGAAGGTGGTCTATAAGCTCTTAAGCTACCGCGAAGCTCTCCGCGAAAGCGCGGTGTAGGCACCGCGCACCGGGGGACTGTCTGAGCAAACGTCCTTCCGACTTTGTCCGCTCCGATCCTGTCTGGCCGACGCGCCAGTGGTGATGCAATTCTGGAGGGCCGGATCAATACCGATCGAAACTTCAACTTCTCACCCCGTGACTCCTCCGCGATCACCCGAGGGTGACGAGCCGGCGGGGCTCATAGTCAGCGCGAGAGTCACTGAGCATTAACAGTAAAGGTGCAGTAAACGCTGGTATTCGCAGGTACATCCCCGACCGGTTCTGGCCCATTCGTCGAATAAAGCCAGACCGATTCCTCATATGGGATTTTGGCTTTCGAGTTAGTGGGAAAACCTGCTGTCGAGTGATACACCTGGCTTGCTGAATTGCCCCGGCCCGTATAGGTCCAAGAATCGACATCCTCAGGGAGCCACCCGCCGCAATCGGCATACCCACTCACCCCGGCCCAGGTATTAAGCTTGAGTCCTCCCTGCCATTCAAATCTTGTATTCGCACCAAGACGAAGCTTTCCTGCCGAATCAAAAATTCCTATTTTCTGACTTTTGCGAATGGTTTGCATCTCCCCCGCCACCCTACTGGTACATTCGATTCTCGCCGTTACTGCAAGCCCCGCGCACTTCCCAGCTCCTATAACCGTCTCAGGCTCAAGCCCGACGCCCGCCTCCCCCTCCGCCGTCCGTACACCAACAAGCGACGCCAACGCCACTACCGCACTTAGAAAAAGTTGCCCTCGCATGGACGATTCTCCCCTAAAATATTTACCGCTCGTAAAAAAGAAAGGCGCCTCAGTTTTCGATAGAACGGAAGAACCCCTCAAACCCGCCCAGAAACGGTCGTTCAAAAAAAAATACTTTACGAATTTCACCCCTCAACGGCGCGATTCACGAGGATTTCGTAGGGTCAAAGAGCTCACGGTCGAATTAACCGTTCGAAGGGCCCCTCCCTCCATTCGGCGTACCCCCGACTCGTTGCTCTTGCGCTCCAAAGCTCCTGGCGCCGAGTCACGACCGAGACCACCCGTGCGCTCTCCCCCATGACCCCGCCGCTTCCCCTTGAGCGAGCCGTGCGGTATCGTCCCAGTATGTTTCGTGTTGTCCTTCTCTCTATACTAACCTTCCTGATACTCGGGTGTTCAAAGCCGGTCGAGGTCACCGGTGTCGCCGCGGTAAAGACCCGGGTCGAGGCCACCGTCTCGAGCGTGACCTCGGGAAGCGTCGATGCGGAGCACGAGGTCGAGCTCGCTTTCGGCGCGGTGGGGCGGGTGAGTGTCTTAAACGTGAAACTAGGCTCCAAGGTCAAACGGGGCGAGATCCTCGCGGAGCTTGAAAACCTCGATCTAAAACAGACGCTGACTAAAGCAAACAGCGACCTCGCCCGCGCGCAGAGCCTCCTACGATCAAAGGTGCTCGCCTCGACCGAATCTGAAGAGGCGCTCAAAGCCCAAGAGCTCGCCCACGCCAACTACGAGAAGAGCCTCATCCGCGCTCCGTTCGACGGGGTCGTAGCCGAAATCAACCTGGAAGTGGGACAGCTCTCGCAGATAACCGCGGTGATTCCCCGGGCGCTCATTCGGCTCGTCGATCTTGAACCCCGCTACGTTGAAGCGGAGATCGATGAGGTTGATATGCCGAAGGTATCGCTGGGCCTTCCGGCACGGATAAAGATCTTAGCCGTTCGGCGTGAGCCGTTTAACGCCACCGTTCGTAAAGTCGTCCCGTTTGTAAACGCCGCCCGCGAGCAAGACCGCACCTCGCAGATCGAGCTCACCGTTCAGAACGAAGGGGTGCTCCTTCCTGTTGGCGCCTCAGCCGATGTGGAGATCCTCACCGAGGCCCGAGACGATGTGCTCGCGATCCCCTCCCGCGCCGTTTTCGGCAGAGGTGGCAATCGATACGTGTTTAAACTCGCTGGCACCACCGCCGTAAAGACCTCGGTCGAGATAGGTCTATCGAACTACGACCGCACTGAGATTACGAAAGGCCTCTCTCCCGGTGATGTGGTGCTCACCCCCCGGGAATCAGCCGAACTCGTCGACGGCGCAGCGGTAAAAGAGACCCGTCAGTCATGGCCCTAATCGAGGTCAAAAATCTCACCCGTATCTTTACGCGGGGACACGAGCAGATCTTAGCGCTCAACGACATCACGACCGAGATCGCCGCCGGGGAATTTATCGCTATCACTGGGCCCTCTGGGAGCGGGAAGTCGACGTTTCTTTACATCGTCGGACTCCTCGATGCCCCCGATAAGGGGGTGTATCTTCTCGACGGACATCCGACCGAATCGCTCTCCGACACCGCACGCGCCGAGCTTCGCAACAAAAAGATCGGCTTCGTTTTTCAAGCGTTCCATCTCCTGCCCCGCGCTACCGCGTTAAGAAACGTGGCGATGCCGCTGGTGTACGAGACACGCTCACCGCGGCGCACCGATGCGGAGATTACCCGCTTAGCGAAAGAGGCGCTCGACCGGGTAGGGCTCTCCGACCGGCTTTACCACCAGCCGAACGAGCTCTCCGGAGGGCAGCGGCAACGGGTGGCGATCGCACGCGCACTGGTAAACCAACCCTCGCTCATCTTCGCCGACGAACCAACTGGAAACCTCGATTCAAAGAGCGGCGCTGAGATCCTCGACCTTTTTACGGAGCTTAATAAACAAGGGGTGACGATTGTTATGGTCACCCACGATATGGCGAACGCCGCCCGCGCCCGGCGTCAGATCACCTTTTTTGACGGCCGCATCGCCAAGGATACCCATGTCGCTCCGTGAAATTATCCGCCTCTCGCTCGAGGCGCTTCGAGCGAATAAATTTCGTACCGCGCTCACGATGCTCGGCATGATTATCGGAGTGGCTGCAGTTATCCTGCTCGTGTCGATCGGCAACGGCGCAAAAAACTACATCCTCGCTGAGTTCGAGGGTCTCGGAACGAACCTCATCATCGTCCAACCGGGGAAGACCGACAAAAAGACCCACATGGGACCCCCGATGGGTGCGGCGCAGCGAAAGATGACCACCGCCGATGTAAACGCGCTCGAGAAAAAGGGGCTTTCGCTCGAGGCGGTAACAGGGCTCGTCTTCGGTTCCGCTACGGTGAAATTCGAGGAGAGTACGAGCAATGTGAGCGTCTTCGGCTCGAACGACGATTTTATAAGGATCCTGAATCTGCGGGTCCACGAGGGGAGCTTCTTTACCCGGGAGGAGGACGACTACGGGCGGCGGGTCGCGGTCCTCGGCGCCGCAGTTCGTAAAAGCCTCTTTGGCGATGATAACCCGCTCGGCCGCTCCATTCGAATGAATGAGACCGAGTTTCGGATTATCGGGGTGATGGCGCCGCTCGGGAGCAAGCTCGGGTTTAATATCGATGAATTCGTCTTTATCCCCACGACCGCAGCGCTCCGACTTTTTAACGACGACAAACTCTTCGGCATCCGTGCTAAAGCCCGCTCACGGGCGAGCGTCGACGATGCGGTGGCCGAGATAACCGAGATCTTAAAAGAACGCCGGGACGGCGAAGAAGATTTCACGGTGCTGACCCAAGTCGCGATGATGGAGAGTATGGCGACTATTCTTAATATGCTGACCTACGTGCTCGGTGCCATCGCGTGCATCTCGATGCTCGTCGGCGGCATCGGCATTATGAACATTATGCTCGTAAGCGTCGCCGAAAGAACCCCGGAGATCGGAATCCGCCGCGCCGTCGGAGCTCGTCAGGTCGACATATTAAAGCAGTTTCTCGCTGAAGCGATCACGCTGTCGCTCATCGGCGGCGTTACCGGGATGTTCCTCTCGGTGGGGCTCACCTACGTTATCTTCCTCTTTGTGCCGAGTTTCGACCTCCGTGCACCGCTGTGGATCTTACCCCCCGCGTTTTTTATGTCGCTCATCGTCGGTGTTATCTTTGGTGTCTGGCCCGCTCGGAAAGCTGCGCGCACCGAGATATTAGAGGCGCTTAGGTACGAGTAGACGCACTAAATATTCATGAGGTGAACCAAACGATTCGGTGCTATGGTACCGACGATGATCCTTTCGAATCGATCTTTGTCCGATTTGCCGATAGGTAGCCTCAACCGCTATCTCTCGAACTACTCGGGCACTCCCTCTTATCGCAGTGCCCCACGAAGAAAGAGACCCCGCTCAGTTTCACTTCAGCAAATCGACCCACAAATGCCAACCCTTTTCCGAGAGTAAACTAGTTCGATAGGCTCTATGGTCCTCTCCGAAACCCAAAAAAAGATCCTGCAAGCGGTGCTAATGCGTGCGAACGTGCCGGATGCCGAAATCGCACGGATGCTCAAATTGAAGCAGCATACCGTTCGCCGCTCGATTAAATTTTTTCTCGAGAGTGGTATCTTCACTCGACGGTGCGTCTTCGTCGACCCGCACGCATTAGGCCTCTCTAACTATCTCGTTCGATTATCGCTTCCTGTCGGGGCGCGAAAGCATTACGACTCATTCGTAAGAACTCTCGTCGATGCCGAAGAGACGGTGGGTCTCGTTGAGTTTGGAGGAGATCGACACCTCGAACTTCGCATTTATGCCTACAATGCAAACCATCTCCAGCTCTTCCTCGAAAAGCTCGCGATGCAGGTCAAACACCCCTTCTATATCGAGGAATGTTTTCTCATCCTCGACCAAGAGTATTCGGGCATCTTTGAGAAGATCCCGGGCGTCCCGCTGCCTTCGCCACTTCGTTTCCAGCCCCTTCGACCGGGGGCAAAAGCGGCGCACCTCGACGAGCACGACCATACTACGCTCTCGGCTCTCGCGAATGAGCGCTACCTCACGTGGCAGGATCTCGCCCGCATCTTAAAGGTTCCCCCCTCGACGCTCCACTACCGAATCGAGCGGCTGGAGAAACTCGGTGTGATTCGAGGGCACTACTATGTGGTCGACGTGAAGGTTTTCAACGATCAGGCGTTCTCGGTATATCTCAAATCGAAGGTTCTAAACGACGGGGAGAAAGAGGCGCTCCGAACATTTTGCCGAAAGCATCCCCGTATCTCTTGGATGAGTTTCTTCTTTGGGGGCAAGTCGGCCGAGCTCATGGTCCGGGTCGAAAACTATCGGCAAGCTCATGAAGTCGTCTCCGATCTTTCCAAAGAATGTTCCGACTTCATCGACACCGTCGAGGTACGACCACTCTTTCACTTTTATAAATTTTCTGACTATCCCTTTAGGTCCTACAAGACACTCCTCGGCGAAAAGTACAAGGCGTGACAGGCAGATACCGATCCGGACGTCTATAGACCCGCCGAAGAGTATCCAAAAATAGATTCGATGCGCCCAGCGCAACCAGGCAGACTCAAAAGTGGCGAGAGCTCGGGCTAACTTAAGCGAGAGTCGGTCGAGTTATCTCGGTCGCTCTCGCGCAAACTCAGCCACCGCTCAGAGAGAACGAAAGTCTTAAAGGTCTCCGACCGACGAGCAACAATCTGCATCGTGCTCATCAACTGATTGAAGCTATTTTCATCGGAAAATATGACGAGCATGTCGGGCAGATTTCTCCTCATCACCTGGAATATCTCCCCGAGGAGACGCTCGTTATCTCGAAATGCGTAGAGCGCTGCCTGAGTCGCCCACAGTGACCCAAGATACTCCCCCTGATACCGACTGCTCGATGGGGGACACACGATCGACCGAAGCTCCCCGTCTATAGTTTCCTCGAGCGGTTCACTTCGGGAGTATCTTGCGACGTTCTTAAGACTCCGCGCAAAGAGGAGGAGCACCCGCGATTCAAGAGCGAGCTCCTCGGGGGATCGCGGCGAGCGGACCTCACTCTTAAGCTCGCTCGCCTCATTTCCAGCCTCTTCGTAGCCACCCCAGATAGTCGTGACACGCCGATACAGATCCTCTAGACGCCGGACTAATCCGAGCCTCTCCGCGGGGCGAGTCGAGGACACCTCTTCCGCCGTTCCCGGTGTCACGGGAAATGGACATTCTTTAAGAGCCATCGGGTGAAGCCGCGCGCCGATATCGCGCATGACCCCTACCACGAAGCGATGCGCTTCAGTCGGCTGCCAATCGGGAAAGGTATTTTGAAGGCGGGTTTTAAGTTCCGCATTTCGGTTGAAGGTATCTACCTGCTCCCGAAGCTCGCTTCTCGAACGCTCAGAGAACGTAAGATTATCCTCTGCAGGTGAGGGGAATTCACTTCGATCTGGACGAAAGGAGATCATGCCGCTCGAATGTACGTCCTTGACCAGAGCTAAGCAACGAATCGGTCCATAGACCCCTAACGCAATCCTCTCGTCGCAGTGGTTTCAGAGACTTACCTTCTCATCGTCCGATATCACGCGCCGGGATCTTGAAAACCTCCTCTCTCCCCGCACCTATCACCACCTCCACCTCCCCATCGACCAGCGCACACCGCCGAATAGAGGTGTATTCGGAGGCTCTTAAAAGTCGGCGGGACTGCACCTCCCCTGCGCCATCCCGCCACACGAGATACACCGTATCGAAGCCGTAATCCCGTCCGTTTTCCGAGGTAAAAGTTACCGCCGCGATATCCGCGCCGGGGATCTCTTGAAATGCAGAGAGATGATCGTAGCCGAGCTTCGAGCCGATTCGTTCGATTAAGTTTCGCGCCTCATCGGGGAACGAACGGAGCTCGCGCATCTGCCCGTCAAAGCCGATTATAAACTTTTTCTCCCCGCCGAACGGATCGCCCTCACGACCTGTTCCCCGGACTACGACCCCCTCGTCCCGAATCTCAAGGAGGTCGATGCGCGGGTCGCGCCCTACAAGTGCTGAGGCCCCTT
>JBJOHD010000251.1:0-7048 GCA_046047875.1 Pseudomonadota bacterium
CGTAAAATCGTCTGTTATACCGTTTTTTCAGTCCGTGAATCCCTCGTCTCGAACCGCTTTTGCAGCGTTTTCGGCTCTCTAGAGCTCCCGTCGGTCTTTCGCGGAAACAAGGGCTACCTTACTTCAGGTTAGTTAAACTAAATCAAACCCGATGTAAAGAAAATTTACCTCTAAAAATGTTCACCGAACCAATTCCCCACCCGCGCAAGCGCCCGGCCTATCGGGGAGCGCCCCTTGCTAAACCGGCCGCTCGCTGCGTTCTGAGCGCCGTAGAGTACGAGCCCTACCCCGGTCGCGTATTGCGGGGCTTTCACGAGGTCGGTTAACCCCCCGACCCCGATCGGCGCTCCTACCCTCACCGGAAGGTTAAAGACCTGCTCACCCACAGCAGCGATCCCGCTGAGGTTCGCCGAGCCACCGGTGAGGACGATCCCGCTCGTGAGGTAATCGAGGCACCCCGCCTTGGCGAGATCCCGCTGGAGGAGGGTAAAGATCTCAATGACCCGGGGCTCGATTATCTCAGCGAGAACGAGCTTTGAGAGGACCCGTGCCGCGCGGCCCCCGGTCGAGGGAACCTCGATCGTCTCGTCGTGGTTAAAGGTGCTCGCCTTCGCTGCACCGAACCGACATTTAATCTCCTCGGCGGCGTTTATCGGCGTGCGGAGCCCCGCGGCGATATCGCTCGTGATGAGGTTTCCCCCCACCGATATAACCGAGGTGTGTTTTACCGCCCCGGCATGAAAAACGGTCACATCGGAGGTCCCCCCGCCGATATCGACGAGGCACACCCCGAGCTCCTGCTCCTCGGGGGACACTACCGCCCGCCCCGAAGCGAGCCCGGCCAGGACAATGTCCTTCACCGCAAGCCCGCACCGATTGGCGCATTTTACGACGTTTTGGGCGCTCGCCACCGCACCCGTCACGATATGAACCCGGGCCTCGAGCCGCACCCCGGAGATGCCGAGCGGCTCGCGGATGCCGTCCTGTTCGTCGATGATAAACTCCTGCGGCAGGACGTGAAGGATCTCCCGGTCGAGCGGGATCGCCACCGCCTTCGCCGCCTCGATCACCCGCTCCACATCGAGTGGGCTCACCTCTTTATTTTTGATGCCGACGATACCGTGGCTGTTAAAGCCCTTGACGTGGCTCCCTGAGATCGCCGCGTAGACCGCGGAGATACTGGTGCCCGCCATCGACTCCGCCTGTGCGATCGCCTTCGAGATAGAGTCGACGGTGGCTTCGATATTGATCACCACCCCTTTACGAAGTCCGCGGGAGGGGCTGCTCCCCACACCGAGGATATCGATCCGTCCATCGGGAAGCTGCTCAGCAACGGTGACATTGATATTCGTCGTGCCGATGTCGAGGCCGACGAGGGTATTCGATTTTGACGCCATGACTACGCGGATGAAATTTAATTTAAGCTAGTTAAACCTAAGTCGGGGGCCGAGGCAAGATCAGAATCGGGTGGGGAAAACCACCCCGGCACGCCCCTTCCGGCGGAGGCGTCGGACGGACTACTCGATAAACTTCACCACCGCCACCCGATCAAAGGCGAGGTCGATCGAGCGGACAAGACGGTGTTTTTCACCGAGCTCGGCGGCGAGACGCACGTAGCGAGCGACCTCATCGGTGAGCCGCGCGGTATCCCCGTCGGGGAGCCCGAAGGTTATCGTATAGGGGCGCCCCTCAAGCCGGAGAGCGACATCGCTCCCCCCGACCAGGGTCGCAGAGAGGACCCGGTGTCCCACCACCGACTCGACGATGTCTATCGTCGTTCGAATAAGGTCGAGTCGGGCTTTTATCGTATCGGGAGACGAGTGGTCGAAATCGACCCCTTTTAAAATCACCGGATTAAACCCCGCCCGAGGGGTCTCCTCCCCTTCAAGCGCAGCGCGGGGGGCTCGCCCCATAAAAGCGCCGTCGGCACCGACGAGCCACACTTTGCCCCCGAACTCGGTCACAAATTCGGGCTGCCGCTCGGTGATCGCGACCTCAAAGCATCCCCACGTCATCGTGCCGCACCGGGTCACCACCGCGGACTTAATGAGTGGGTGCTCCTGGAGGGCCGCCGCTACACCGGCGCGGTTAAACTCCCACCATAAATTCGAGCGCTCGAGGGGGGTTCGAGCGGAGAGATCCCCCCTATCGAGGATCTCCAATCCCGCAAACCGGACATCCTTTGAAAAACGGAGCCGCTCCACCGCCCCCCCCATCGCGCGCACGAACGGCTTCAGATCCCCGGAATAATATCCGTACCCCCACACGGCGAGGTTAAAAACAGCGAGAACGACGAGCAACTTTCTCATACCCGATTAGTTATCATCCGATCATCGACCGGCGGAAGGTGTAATTCGCTCTGCACACGCGAAATCGGGCGCACGTCGAAGAGACTCAGCTCGATGATTTTTTTAGGGGAGGAGAGAAAAGAAAGGAAGACTGCAACGAAAACGGTCCTTAGCAAAAAAGGCCTTAAAACAAGAAAAAAATAAAAATCGCGATGCCCTGGGGGAGTCACTCAGCCCAAGGGGTGGTGCACAACTCCAAACTAGGGAGGGCACGGGGGAGTTCTCTTGTTCCCCAGGGCATCGCGGAATTTTTTTAGAAAAATTAAACGAGGGAGAGACAGAACAGTGGGAAGAGTCAGCAATGAGTCTTGCAGCTTCGTGCGGTGGGAACGAAACTACATCGTCCAGACTCAATTGTGTCAGCATTTCCGCTTTGTGGACTGTTCTATCTCTCCGCTCGTGGGGGTCTTCTCTAAGATCGCAGCCGCGAGAACCTCGACAGCTCCGAACTTAGAGAAGACAAAAACGGGAGAAAACCTTGGAAACCGAATAAAATTCGTTTCGTTGCAGCCGTGTAACGGGCGCGGGTGCGGGTCTCTCTCATCGAGACATCGTCTCAACACGCCGCTTACAAGGCTGCAATCAAATCGGCTCGTCTACTCGAAACAACGCCAACGAAGGGCTCAAAGAACTAATTTCCTCAAGAATATGCCCCTTAGCCCCCCTAGTCAAACGATCTCGAACGAGGCGAATACGGTCTAGGGCAATTAAAAACACCATCTTATTAAGCGTTTAGCGCCCACCCTCCCAGATAACCACCTCCGGCTCCAGATCCCCCGCTCCGCCGAGACTCGCATGGTGCTGACATTCAGCGATGAGCGCCCGGATCTCAGTCACGGTCGCGCTTCGCTCCGGGTTCACGATCCAATTGGCGTGGAGGGAGGAGATCTCCGCTCCGCCGTGCCGCCGACCTTTGAGCCCAAGCTCCTCGATTATCGCTCCGGCGCTCCTTGCTGGGCTCGGATTTTTAAAAACCGAACCGAAGCTCGGCACGGTAAGGGGCTGGGTGCTTTTGCGGTAGGCGAGGAGTTCGCTCCGGCGTCGCTCGATCTCACCGGGCTCGCCCCGGACGAGTTTGATGCGAGCGGAGATGACGATAGCCCCCTCGGGGAGGGTCGAGCGCCGGTAGCCAAACTTAAGCTCCGCACCGTCCAAGGTAAAACGCTCCCCCGCGGGATCGACGCAGTCGACCGCGCTGACGATATCGGCGATCTGCCCTCCGTGGGCCCCCGCGTTCATCCGTACAGCTCCCCCGACCGAGGCGGGGATTCCACTGGCAAATTCGATCCCCGAGAGCCCGGCAGCGGAGAGGTTTCGAGAGATCCGCATGAGCCCGTTCGCCCCGCCAATATCGATCGTAGTGTCATCAACGAACCGCACCTCGCGAAATCCCGCCCCGAGACGCACGACACAATCAGCGATACCCTCATCAGCGATAAGGAGGTTGCTTCCCGCTCCGAGGATCCGGTACGGCTGTCCCTCGTCGCTGAGCGCGTGGAGGAGCGCTTGAAGCTGCACGAGGTTTTCCGGTTCGAAAAGGGCGCGCAGCGTTCCCCCGGCGGCTACGGTGGTGACCTCCCGCCCCGGGACTTCGAGCCGCAGCCGTACCCCGGTACGGGCGGCGATGCGGGCTGCGTTCGAGTCGCTCAGCGCCATCGGCCGTGCGCCTTACCGCTCGTGGAGCTTCGCCAGCTCCCCGGTAAACCGCTCGGCGAATCCCCCGATCGAGCCGGCGCCGAGACACACAACGACATCTCCCGGCTCAACCTCGGCGAGGAGACGGGGGAGCACATCGTCGAAATCTTTTATGTAACGGGCCGCTGGATGGGTTATCGCACCGGCGAGTGTGTCCCCGGTGATCCCTTCGATCGGCGCCTCGCTCGCGGCATAGATCTCGGTGATGGTGAGGTTATCACACTCCCCGAACGCATCGAGGAAGGTGACGAAGCAATCGCGGGTGCGGGTGTATCGATGGGGTTGAAACACGACGTGGAGCCGGCGCAGCTCGCTCCCCCACCCCGAACGCACCGCCTGAATCGTCGCCTTCACCTCGGTCGGATGGTGGCCGTAATCGTTGATAACGGTGACGCCGCCGTGTTCACCCAAGACCTCAAGCCGCCGCTTCACTCCGGAGAATTCCCCGAGCGCCGCAGCGATCGTCTCAGGCGCGATCCCAAACTCTAATCCCACCGCTATCGCCGCGAGCGAGTTCACCACGATGTGCCGCCCGAGCATCGGCAGATGCACCCGGCAGATCGGCTCGCCGTTCCGCACGACCTCGAAGGTGGTGCCGTCTCTGTGAGGTTCGATGTTCACGGCGCGAAGCTGCGCTTGGGGGGAGACCCCATAGGTTATCTTCCGCCCTTTGTAGAGCTCGGCGAGGTCGCGCACCCGGGGATCGTCGATGCATAATACGGCGAGCCCGTAGAACGGCACCGAGCGGACGAATTGATGAAACGACTCCTCGAGCTCGGCGAGCGATGTGTAGGCGTTTAAATGCTCGGCGTCGATATTCGTCACCACCGCAATCGTGGGACGGAGAAGGAGAAAGCTGCGATCGCTCTCATCGGTTTCGGCGACGAGGTAATCGCTCCGGCCGAGTTTACCCCCCGACCCCATCGACTTGACCTGTCCGCCGATGACAACGGTGGGATCGAGCCCCCCCCGCTCGAGGATCGCCGCGGTCATGCTCGTCGTCGTGGTCTTGCCGTGAGAGCCGGCGACGCCGACCCCGTATTTGAGCCGCATCAATTCAGCGAGCACCTCGGCACGACGCACGATCGGAAGCCCCCGCCGCTCAGCCTCAACGATCTCCGGATTGGCGCGATCAATAGCTGATGAGTACACGAGGAGCGAGGCACCGCTCGGGAGATGCTCCGCCGCATGCCCCTCAAAGATCTCCGCGCCTAACTGCCGTAAACGCACAACGGTGGCGGTTACCTTTTGATCGGAGCCCGACACCCGAAAGCCGAGATTCAACAAAATCTCGGCGAGCCCTGACATACCGGAGCCACCGATACCGGCGAAGTGGAAATGGAGCGCTGAGTTATACATGGGTCGTTGAGCGATTCCGCTGAAAAATGAGCCCCGAGAATAGCAGTTTACCCCCCGGCTGTCATGGTTTGGGGAGGGGCTCTGGCCCCCCTTTTCGACCCCGTTTCGCTCCACCGAGGGGTAGCGTATGCTTCATTAAAATTCACCACCCCTGGAGACCCCGGCGCTATGGCCCCACGACCCCTTATCACCTCTTTTATCCCCTCAGCTCTTATCCCCGCAGCTGTGCTCGTCCTCGGCGTTTCGATTTTAAGCGGCTGCATCCACAAACCGGAGGGCCCAGCGGAGAGGATCGGCCGGAGTATCGATGAGATCTCCTCAGCGATCGACGACATGGGGCGGGACGACGACGCTCAAAGGGATCGTATCCGTCGGGAGCGGGAGCGGCGTGACCGCGAGGCCGCCCTGCGGCGGGAGCGCTTCGACCGGGACGACGACCGGTTCGATGATCCGTACCGGGATCGGGGCGAGCCCCTGCCCCCCCTGCCCGAGGATGAGTTCGGCTCGGTGGACGACGCCGACACCTCCCCCCTCGAGGAACCGTACGGGGCGGACGGCGGATACGACCGAGAGCGGTACTAGTCCTTCGACAAATAAGTTTTTTCACTCCCGCGGAGTGAAAAACTAACTCAGGACTCGTGGTGAGCATAAATTCTATTACCTTGCTGGTGAAAGAATGTAATGGTCGAACCACGAGGCGTAACCCCTCATCCAAAACGTCGTCCTCCCTCGGAGAGCGTCTTGCGGCACGCCGCGCGGTGGGTGAACCTTTCGATTGATCCCCCCCGTACCGCGGGTTAGACTACGCCAATCTTCGGCGGGTAGTTTGGGGCCGAGTAGACACTTTTGGAGCAACTATGGAATCAGCACAGTCTTCCCACGCTAAAAATTTCTCAACGAGCCTTCTGGAGGAGATCGCCCCGAAGGGTATGCTCAACCACCCGTTCTACCGGGCGTGGGAGATGGGAGAACTCCCCCGCGAGGTCTTAACGACCTATTCGAAGCAGTACTACCACCATGTGAATGCCTTCCCCCGCTACATCAGCGCGACCCACTCGTGCTGCACCGATATCGCGCACCGTCAGGTGCTCCTCGAGAACCTGATCGACGAAGAGCACGGGGCAAAGAATCACCCGGCTCTCTGGCTCCAATTCGCTGAGGGGATGGGCGCAACGAAAGCGGATGCGGAGGGCGAGACCCTTCGCGCTGAGACGAAGAGCCTCATCGATACCTTTATGCGGCTCGCCCAGTCGTCGTACGCTGAAGGTCTCGGCGCTTTGTTTGCTTACGAGCAGCAGATCCCCGCGGTCGCAGCCACCAAGGCCGAGGGACTGCGGAAGTTCTACAACGCGGGAGACCCCCGTACCGTCGAGTATTTCACCTTGCACGCGGAGATCGATGTGCACCACTCGGAGGCGACCCGTAAGCTGATCGATGCGCTCCCAGCGGAGGATCGGTCGAAGGCCCTCCGCGCAGCTCACGAGGTGAGCGAGGCGTTGTGGAGTTTTCTCGATGGCATGGAAGCGGAGCGAGTGAACCTCCACTAGTAGCATCGCTCCGTCGAAGGGGATACCCGGAGGCCCGCCGCCTCCGGGTATCGGCGAGAGCGAGCTCCCCTTAACAATTCCTTTTATGTCAGCGACGCA
>JBJOHD010000252.1:0-5119 GCA_046047875.1 Pseudomonadota bacterium
GAAGAGCCGGAGAGTGTGGCCGCGGTTCGTGGGACGAATGTTGAGGCGCTCGGCTACGCGCCGTTCTAATCGGTCGACGGAATATTTCGAAGAGCAGTTGAAGTTTCGGAAGAGTGTATGAAAGACGGAACGAAAGTAATCGTGAAGCAGACTCGGAGCGTCATCGGACGGGACGGGGAGGTACGCAATACGCTGAAGGCGCTCGGTCTCGGGCGGATTGGCAAGGAGCGTCAACATACGGTGAATCCGGCGCTTGCAGGGATGCTGCAGCGGGTGGGGCATCTCGTTAAGGTGTTTGAGATTCACTAAGATCGGGGCATCGTTGTGGTGCCGCCTGAAGTTTCAGAGTGGAGTGTGTTATGAAATTGTCTGAGCTTTCTCCCGCACGGGGTTCCAGAAAAGCGCGCCGTCGGGTCGGACGGGGTGAATCGTCCGGCGCCGGTAAAACCTCGGGCCGTGGTGGCAAGGGGCAAACCGCCCGTAACGGCGGTGGGGTGCGTCCCGGATTTGAAGGCGGTCAGATGCCGCTTTATCGTCGTACCGGTAAGCTCGGTTTCCGTTCCCGCCAGAAGGTGTTGGGGCTGAACCAGTACCATGTAATCGATGTCGCCGTGCTCGATAAGTTCGAGAATGGAGCGGTGGTGGACTCCGCAGCGCTGCTCGCGCTTGGCTTCGGTCGGCACAATCGGAATCGTGCAGGAGTTAAGCTCCTCGGTACCGGAAACGTAACCAAGAAGGTGACGGTGAAGGTTGAGGCGATCTCCGCGTCGGCGAAGGCGAAGGTTGAAGCCGCCGGCGGTTCGGTCGAGCTCGTCAAGTAGGACTGAGCTTCGTACCGGGTGAACAAGCGCCCCGTGGACATCTCGGTGTCCGCGGGGCGCTTGTCGTTTAACTGCTCCGGGTTTTTAACTGCTCCGGGTTTTTACACCCCGGTTTTAAGGGGCCTCGCCGTGTATCGGCGAGAGGAGACTCTTTGGTGGTAGCACCGAGGTGTGCTATTCGTCTGCGCTAATCCGGATGCCGCTCGAGATTGTACTGCAAGGGTTAGCACGTGCTTCGATGCCGGTGCAGCTACGGAGGGTAAGCAGCCAATTCGGCGGCGGAGGTCTTGGGTGGTACTGCTGCCGTAACCCGAAGTGTCTTAGCGGAGGAAAATGGCCGTTTATGGACATTTTTCGGCTATATTTCATGGCGAGTGACGCAAGCTTCATGAGATATACAGGTTAAGAAGCGGAGTGGTTATCACGAAAAAATACCGTAGATCGTTCTTGTTCGGGGGGGAGCTCCTCTCGTATCATCCCCGAGGTTTGGCGGAATTGAAGTCCGCCTGTTTAAAAGTGAGTACAGCGCTATGTTAGGTGGTCTCGGAGAAGTCGGAAAAATACCGGAACTGAGAAAGCGGATCTTGTTTACGCTCTTCATCCTCGCGGTTTATCGATTCGGTATACACGTCTCCACACCCGGTATCGATGTGTATGCGCTTCGCAGCATGTTCGATACCGGTGAGGGCGGCCTCTTTGGCTTCATCAATATGTTCTCCGGGGGAGCCCTCGAGAACTTCTCGATATTTACTCTCGGAGTCACCCCCTACATAAGCGTTTCGATCATCATACAGATGATGACTCCGATCACCCCGGCGCTTGAGGCGCTCAAGAAAGAGGGGGAGGCGGGACAACGGGTTCTGACCCGATACATCCGTCAGGGAACGATCCTGCTCGCCCTTTTCCAAGGGTATATGCTGGCGCTCGGTCTGGAGGGCCAAGGTCTTGTGGCGAATCCGGGGTGGGGATTCCGCATCTCGACGATGTTCACGATGACCGCGGGCACCTCGCTGATGATGTGGTTCGGTGAGCAGATCACCGAGCGAGGGATCGGCAACGGCGTGAGCGTCCTCATCTTCGCGGGTATCATCGCGCAGATGCCGGTCGTTTTCGGTGAAACCCTCGCACAGGCTCGAACCGGCCAACTTGAACCGCTTGCGGTGTTGTTCCTGATCGGCTTCACGGTCTTGACTGTGGCAGCGATCGTATTCGTGGAGCGCAGCCACCGCCGGATACCGATTCAGTATCCCCGGCGGGTGGTGGGGAAGAACCTCGCGCAGGCTCCGACCCAATACATGCCGCTGAAGCTCAACATGGCTGGGGTAATGCCGCCGATCCTCGCCTCGGCGCTGTTCGTTGTGCCGAGCACGATCGCTCAGTTCAGCTCGAACATGACGCTGAAAGAGGTCATGGGATATTTGAGCCCCGGGCAGTGGGGACACGATGCGTTGTACGTCGTGATGATCGTACTCTTCAGCTACTTCTGGACCGCGCATTATTTTAATCCGGTTGAGGTCTCGGAGAATTTGAAGAAGAACGGTGGATTCATCCCGACCGTGCGCCCGGGCAAGGCCACCGCAGATTACCTTTACGGTGTGTCGAATCGGCTCACGCTGTGGGGAGCGATCTATCTCTCAATCATCTGTATCGTGCCGCAAGCGGTGTACTTGGGGATGCAGGCGCAGTCGTTCGCCTACGTGTTTGGTGGGACCGCGATCCTCATCGTGGTGGGCGTGACCCTCGATACTGCGTCGCAGATCGAGTCACACATCGTAGCGAAGAACTACGAGGCTTTCATGTCGAAGGGGACGAAGATCCGGGGTGGCGCGGGCTCGATGAGTCAGATGCGTTCGCGGCTTATTCGTCGCTAGTAGGCAAATCTCGCAACGTCGAATGACGGAGATCTAATATGCGTATCGTTTTGCTCGGACCGCCCGGCGCGGGGAAGGGGACTCAAGCGGTGCTTCTCTCGAAGGAGCTTCAAGTTCCACATATCTCCACCGGGGAGATGCTACGCGAGGCGGTGGCGAGCGGCTCGCCGCTCGGACTGCGGGTCAAAGGGATCCTCGATTCCGGAGAGCTTGTTCCTGATTCAGTGGTGATCGATGTTGTGAGGGATCGACTTGGTCGCGGCGACTGTGGCGCGGGATTTCTCCTCGATGGTTTCCCGCGAACGGTCGAGCAGGCGCGTGCCTTAACCGTCGTGTTGAAGGAGCTTGGTCGGGAGCTCACCCACGTTATCGATATCGCGGTACCGGAAGGGGTGCTTCTCGAGCGTATCCGGGGGCGTGGCCAAGCGGGTTCGGGCCGAACCGATGATTCCGCCGAGGTGGCCGCACGGCGACTCGAGGTCTACCGGGCCCAGACCGCGCCGGTAGCGGGATTTTACAAGGAGCTTGGGCGGCTCATCTCGATCGATGGGTTGGGGTCGATTGATGAGGTCTCTTCGCGGCTCCGAGCCGCTCTTAAGTAGCTAATATCACTAGGCGGTAGTCTGGCTTCCCCGAGGGGTGCAGAGCTCTTTGGGGCCTCTCCCCCACGGGCCCGGGTGGGGGACTGGTCATTTAACGCGGCTGGGGGTTTTTTAGCCCCGTTTGGGGCCATCCCGGGGGCTCGCCGCTCATGGGGAAACAGCCTCAGATCCCCGCGATTTTCCCCAAAAATCCCCGATAAAATTTTTCTCCGCATATTGAGATATTTTTTCGGAGTCTGTACGATACGCGGCTCGTAGCGGCTATCGGGTGAACCCCGAGCCGAGGGTCTTCGGTGCGCTCTTCTCTCGATCAGCGCCCGGGTGAGCACGTCACATTACACGTAACATGCTAAAAACCCTCGATCTCTTGTGAGCTGTTTTTGAGAGGTTGCGGTGCGACGCAACGCTCGGAAAGGCGGGGAGGAGATCGCCGAGAGAGAATTTTTTCGTTGATGTGATCGTGGTGATCGCGTTGACGCAAAGTGGTTCAAGGGAGTGTGTCTTGAAAGTTAGAGCGTCGGTAAAGCCAATTTGCGCTTACTGCAAAGTTCTTCGCCGGAAGAACAAGGTGTACGTGATTTGCAGCCGTACGCCGAAGCACAAGCAGCGCCAGGGATAAGATTTTTGTCGGGGGCGTTTCGCCGCACGGAGTGTGTTGGTGAAAGATTCTCGAAGTGAATTGAGCAGGAGTTAAGAATGCCTCGTATAGCCGGAGTCGATTTGCCGCGAAACAAACGGGTTGTGTGCGGATTGACCTACATCTATGGAATCGGGAATAGCAAAGCAGAAGCGATCTTGAGCGAAGCTAAGGTCGACTACAACACCCGCACCGACAACCTCACTGAGGATGAAGTCGCGCGGATCCGCTCGATCATCGAGACGCGTGAGAAGGTGGAAGGGGATCTCCGTCGTGAGATCCAGATGTCGATCAAGCGCCTCATGGACCTCGGCTGCTACCGCGGGTTGCGTCACCGCAAGGGACTCCCGGCGCGTGGTCAGCGAACCCGCACCAACGCCCGCACCCGGAAGGGACCGCGGCGCGCTCCGATCACCGGCAAGAAGGCGGCGACCAAGAAGTAACCGTCCACTGAAGATTTTTTTTAAGGAGTTCGAACTTGACCACTGAGGCTCGCACAACCACCCCCGCCGCCGGCACCGCTGGCCGCAAGAAGAAGGCGAAGCGCAACGTCCCCGTGGGGATCGCGCACGTCCATGCGACGTTCAACAATACGATCGTGACGATCACCGACCCGACCGGCGGAGTACTCTCCTGGTCGAGCTCCGGCTGCAACGGCTTTAAGGGATCGCGGAAGTCCACCCCGTTCGCGGCGCAGGTCGCAGGGGAGAATGCAGCACGCAAGGCGAAGGAGTTCGGTCTCCGCGCCGTGACTGTGTACGTCAAGGGCCCGGGTGCGGGACGCGAGTCCGCGTTGCGCGCTCTGCACCAAGCAGGTTTGGCGATATCCTTAATCAAGGACATCACCCCGATCCCGCACAACGGATGCCGTCCGCGTAAGAGCCGACGGGTCTAATTTAAACGTTCAATCTGAGAGTCACCAAACAGGAAGAGAATCATGGCAAGATATTGTGGTGCGGTATGTCGGTTGTGCCGTCGTGAGGGCGAGAAATTGTTCCTCAAGGGCGAGCGTTGCTACACCTCGAAGTGCTCGGTTGAGCGGCGCGAAGGTGGTCCTGGTCAACACGGCCGGGGTCGCCAGCAGTTCTCCGACTATAAGGTTCAGCTTCGCGAGAAGCAGAAGGCGAAGCGGATCTACGGGCTTCAGGAGAAGGAGTTCCGGGGTTCGTTTGAGCGGGCCCTCCGTCA
>JBJOHD010000253.1:0-25978 GCA_046047875.1 Pseudomonadota bacterium
AGTTTTCCTTTATCAATCTCGTTGGAATCTCCGCAGCTGAAGCCGAGCTCGCCCAAGCCTCCGGCGGAGAGCACCTTCTTCACCTCCTCACCCACCGGGGTCTCGACCAACTAACGAAGCCGACCCGATCCGCGGTCACCGCCCGAAGCGTCGTCGAGCCTCCTAAAAACACCTTATAGTTCCGAATAGTTGAGGACGCCCCTTCCCAAACCACCTGGGCCGGAGAAGTCGCTTTAGGATTCCTCCCCCGATGCCGACCTCCTAGATAGCCGTAGGTTCTGCAAAGCGGGGATCAAAGGTGCAACCGACTATGGCGTGGTTGCACCGCATCCGGGCCTATTTTTGAGACCGTGAACGATGAATATTAATTTCACCAACGAGAGATACGACGCGCTGATCTGCGACTCAGAGATAGCGAACCGGATCCGCCTCAAGACGGCAACCACCGCGGTCCCCCGCTTCGGCCGAATCGGACATTGCGGCTCCCTTGCTGAGGCCACCGAGGCGATGGCGGGTCAACTCTCATTTAACGTCGTCTTTATCTCGAACCGGATACCCCAGGAGGAGATAACAGATTTTATCAAAAAGGGTCGGGGGTCCCCACAAGGTCAGGACGCCGCGTACATCGTTGTCCTTGCAGGAAGCGCTCAGGATAGCTCGACGGTCGCTGAAAACGTGATGGTCGGCGCCGACGGCTTTCTCTTCGAGCCGTACTCTGTCGAATCGCTCACCGAGATCACCGCACTCGCTGCTAAGGTTAAACGGGACCGAACGCGGAGCCGCGAGGCGGCGGCGCTGAGCCTCGTCCTCGGCGACGTCATGAGCCAGGTCGACCTTATCGCCCAACTGAAGGCGAGCGGACTCGACCTCGGTCCGAATCTTAAAAAATTCCGCGAGATGTGCGCGATCTTTAAGTCGCTCGGAAAGGACTCGTTCGAGAACTACACCGTGATAGCGATCGATAAGTTTGAGAATGCGCAGGTGCCGATGATCGGCAAGAAAAATTACGGAGGAGTCAGCGACCGGGTAAAAAAGCGGATGGAGGAGAAAGCTAAGCTCGAGCTCGCCAAGAGGGCGGGAGTTCCCTCAGAGTAACGGAACGACCCCGACTCTCACACCCTTGCTTATCGAACGCCGTCCGTTTACCGTACCGCGCATGTACAGCGCAGTATCGAACGGTTCGTGGTGGACCATTGTCATCGAGACACCCTCCCCTGAAGACTCCGGGGCGCTCCTTATCGAGGGGGGTGCCGGGGGTATCGAAGAGATCGATCCGGGGACGATCAGAGCGTTTTTTTACGGGGACGGCGCTGCGCTCGAACGGTTTAAGTCGCTCGTTCCTGAGTGCGGGGGCCGCCTCCTCTCGCTCGAGCCGGTAACTATCCGCAATTGGGTGCAAGAGGCGGAGGCGCTGTGGAGCCCCCTCCGTATCGGGGATCTCCATATCATCCCGGTGCTCGACTCCGGTGAACGGGGGGAGCCTGAGACCCCCCACCCGCTCTACATCAATCCGGGCACCGGGTTCGGCACAGGGCACCATCCGACGACCCACATGGTGCTCGAACTCCTTCAAAGCGATGCGGTGCGTGCACTCAAACACCCCCTCACCGCGCTCGACCTCGGCACCGGGAGCGGGATCCTGGCTCTTGCGGCGAGTGCGCTGTACGAAAGCACGGTCGATGCGATCGAGATCGACCCGTTGGCGATTGAAAACGGGGAGAAGAACCTCGCTCTTAATCCTGAAGCCGGAAAGCGGATTTGCCTCATCGAGGGCGATCTTTCCGCCGCCCGAGGCCCCTACCCACTGATACTTGCCAACATATACGCCGAGGTCTTGTGCGAACTCGAGCCGGGCTTTGCCCGCCTCGCGGCACCGGAGGGGAAACTTTTAGTCTCCGGAATTATGGCCCACCTTAAGGACTCAGTTCTCGCGGCATATAAAGGGTGGAGAACGGTGACGGTGCGTGAGGATCGGGGGTGGGCCGCAATCCTCTTCTCCCGCTAAAACAGCGCCTCCCGCGGTATCGCCCCAGCTCCCTCGAAAGGGATTGAACCGAGGAAAGGGTTTCCCCTACAATCGAACCGGGCCGGAGGGTCGCACCCCCGGATGATTTTTCAAGAGGAGAGCCCGCATGAAAGCGATCTTTTTCGAACAACACGGCGGAATCGAGGTGCTGAAGTACGCCGACCTGCCCGACCCAACCCCCGGCCCCGGAGAGGCGCTCATTAAGGTCACCGCGGTCGCCCTCAACCATCTCGACATTTGGGTGCGGCGGGGGTGGCAGGGACTCCGCCTCGATATGCCGCACATCGGCGGGAGCGACATCGCTGGGGAGATCGTTTCGGTCAACGCCGAGTCGAGCTGGACCGCCGGCGCTAAGGTAATCGTTAACCCGGGGGTCGCAACCGGAGAGGATGAATGGACCCGACGAGGGGAAGAGAGCGTCAGCCCGGGGTATCGTATCGTCGGCGAACAGTTTAAAGGTGGACTCGCGGAATACGTCGTGGTGCCGGTCGGCAATGTGTTTAAGCAGCCGGAGGGGCTTACCCCGGAGGAGTCGTGTGCTCCCCTGCTTATCGGTACAACCTGCTGGCGGATGCTCTTTCGACGCGCCGACCTCCGCCCAAATGAATCGGTGTTGGTCGTAGGATCGGGGGGTGGGGTCAACTCCCTCTCCATCTCACTTGCCACCGCGGCTGGAGCTACGGTGTACGCCCTCGCCGGCTCAAAAGAGAAGGGGGAAAAGGCGCGCGAACTGGGCGCTGTTCACGTCATCAACTACAACGAGGTGCCGAACTGGCCGTTGGAGATCGTGAAACTCACCAAAGGCCGGGGGGTCGATGTGGTGATCGATAACGTTGGCGCAAAGACTATCGCGGGGAGTATCCGTGCGGTTGCCCGGGGTGGACGTATCGTTACCGTCGGCAACACCTCCGGCCACGTTGTCCAATTCGACAATCGCTTTCTTTTCACCAAACAGATCTCGATTATCGGCTCGACGATGGGCAGCAAGCAGGATTTTATCGAGGCTCAGCAGTTTATGCTGAAACACAACATCCGCGCGGTCATCGATCGGGTTGAACCGCTCTCGAAAGGTATCGAGATGCTATCGTACCTCGAAGAGGGTCAGCAGTTCGGGAAGATCGTACTGAAACCCTGAGACCACTCCCGCCGTACGCTGCGAGGAACGATGAGCTCCTCGCAGCGTACAAACACCCCTCCCCGGTACGATGCCCAAATCCGCCGCCCGCGGGAATCGACGAGCGACTCAACCGCAGAGCGACCTAACAAATCCCCCTTTTCCTTAACGGAACTTTTCGAGGCCCCTGTCGTTAAAAAACGTCGAGGTTAAGCCGCAGCCCGCGCACGCCTTTTCGCCCGACCGTGATCTCCCGACTAATCCCGAGCGACGGAACGTTTAAGATGTGCCGCCCACGGGGAAGTCGAAGAAAGAAATTACCGTTCGGCGTAACTTCAGCCACCGAAAGGATACGCCCCGAGCGGGTCGACGCAACCACTTCAACATCTGAGATCGGACGGATCCGGGGATACATCCCGCACGGGGGCTCGGCACAACCAATCGGCATAAAATCCCTTAAGAGGACCCGCCCCTCGATCGCTACGAGCGGCGCGGCCTGCGCACTCCCCGCGAGCATAAAAAGACTCATTAAGATCGAACGTCCTAACTCACTCCGACACAAAACACGCTTCATAACCTTACATCCTCCCAAAACTACTGGACGGTGATATTAAACGATCCGAACAAGATCAAAGCTGAGATTTCCAAGCCGCTCCACGGTGATTCGTCGGCTCACCTCGAGCTCGGTTGCAGTTGCGACGTAAGTTCCCGGTCGCAGCGTCAACCGAAATATCCCCCGCTCGTCGGTTCGGACGACCGCGATCTTTTTGCCCTCCACCGTGGAGATCGTTACCCGGCTATTAACCGCAGGTCGGACGGTGCTGAGCTCGCACCGAGCAGGGTACGCTCCCGAGCTCACCAGCTCCGAGGTCAACACCCTCCCTCGCACCAAAACGGGGGTTCGAACGAAGCTAAACGAACGGGCCCCGGAAAATCGACGGAGCACAGGAAGTCGAAAGAGATCTACCTTTTGAAGCTCTGAGAAAAACAACATAAGCAAAAACCTCCATTCCCCCCCCTCTCTTAAGACCACTATACCTAATTTTGGGCGATTTGCACAAATATTTTTTTACAAATTTTACCTCGCCATTCCGGCGCTTTAGTCTTAGCAATGTCAGCTACTTATGCGCGGAGCGAAGGTATGATAGTTGTGCTTTAGGCACTTTATTTAATACTAGGCGACCGTAAAAGCGCCGCGGTCGCCGCGATTCTCGACCGATACGCAGCCGCCTCACCGTCGAAATCCCGCCCCGGAAGCCGTTCTTTTAAGATCGGGATAATCGTATCGAGAGCGGTGAGTCCGTGGCCCGGAAGGAGCTCAAAGCCGAGCCGGCGACGCATCAGATCGTCGAGGGTCTCGACCTGCTCGGAGTGGAGATAAAGCTCGATCTCACCTCGAAGAACGATCCCGCCGAGAACCTCATCCCACCGATCGAACCGAGCGAGATACCGCACCCGAGTGCCGAGCCGCGCGACCGCTCCCTCAACGACCGCGGTGGGAATATCTCTCCCTGAAAAAACTCCCCGCGCCTCCTCGAGCGAGACCCCGCTCGCTCCGGGAAACCTCCGTCCACGGAGCGAACCCACCGAAACCTTTGCGCCAGCGAGCTTCACCGCGGTTCGCAGCCCATCCTCAGCGGTCCATAATGCGGTGGTGTACTTGCCGCCAAGCAGACTCACCATCCCGTTTGCATAGCTCCAAATATGCCGCCGCGAGAGCTTGCTCGTATTCTCCGCGCCTTTCCGCAAGGGCAGGGTTCTAACCCCCGCGAACGCTCCGTAGGCGTGCGCACGATCGAGATTCGCACCGGGGAGATCCCGTTCGAGCCGCTCAAAAATCTCATCGAGCTCTCCGGCGGTCGGCTCGGGCGCACGCTCCGGCGCCGCACATTCCCGCTCAGTCGTACCCACCATGGTCCCACCGGGATGGGGCCACACAAAATAATATCGCCCCCGCCCGGGGAGGGGTAAGAAGAGCGCGGGGTGGGGCCACGGGGTATCGAACAAAATATGTACCCCTCGACTGAACTTGAGCTGCCGCTCGAGCGCGATAGAGCCGCTTCGCCCGATCTTACCAACCCACGGCCCCGCGCAGTTGACCACGAAACCGGCCGTAACATCGAAAGAGCTCTGCCCGATCTGGTCCTTGCAAAAAACCCGCACCTCGCCGCTTTCAAGGGAGCCCACATGCTCTACCGAAACGTAATTAAGACAATCCGCCCCTTCCTGGCGGGCGCTCACGATCATCTCAACGACGATACGCGCATCGTCCATGATCCCATCGCGATACTCGAAAGCGCCCGCAAGATCCCCCCGATCCTTCCACGGCGTATCCCTCAGTGATTCGAACCCGCGCCACCGGTGTCCGGGGATGCCGCGCGGCATAAAGCGGTCGTATATCGTGAGACCCAGCTTAAACTTAAGCCGGTCCCACCAACCCCCTCGGCTCACCGGTATAAGAAATGGGTAGGGCCGGGCGAGATGGGGTGCGATCTGAAAAAGATCCTCCCGAGCTTTGACCCCCTCAATCACCTGCGCAAAATCGAGAAGCTCAAGATATCTCAAACCACCGTGGACCATCTTGGAGCTGCGGCTCGAGGTCTCGCATCCGTAATCGCCCCGCTCGAAAAGCGCGGTGGAAAGGCCGTTAAACGCAGCGAGCCGCGCAAAGGCAGCCCCGTGCACACCGCCGCCGATAACGACGACATCATAGGCGGTCTTTCCCCGAACACGATCGATGACCACGCCTCGAGGATCGAGTCCCTCGATCTGCTCACTCTGCGGCTCAGATTTCTCGTAAAGGTCGAGGTAAGACATGCGTTCGTCTACTTGATTATTCGAACGGTGCGGATCTGCTCTCCCCCGTCGTTCAGCTTAACCTGCCACGTGCCGGGGGGAACCTCCGCGAACCGATAGGCCGATCCCGCTTCAGCTCCGACTCGATCCTCGGCGAGCCCTGACGTCTGCACCAGCACCGCCCCGCCGAGGGAGCGACCCTCGACCGTCACGACCTCGACCTCAACCCCAAGCGGCTGCCCCGTTGTTTGGATAGCCCGGGTCAACCCCCGCAGATCGAGAATACGAATCTCCTGGGCCGCGCTTTCCCGGCTTAATAACAGGAGAGAGAAACCAAGAAATGCGAGCCAGCTTTTGGTCATCTCCTCCCCCTTCTTTCCGCAGCGGACAGTTGTACGGCAAATCTTAGCGGTGCGCTCGCGCGATATCACGGCGCAGCTGACGCCCGCGGAATTGGATCATATCAGCGGCCTTATAGGCGCGCTCACGCGCCTCATCCACGCTCGCGCCGAGCGCGGTCACCGCGAGCACTCGGCCCCCCTTCGTCACCACCTTACCATCGGCGCGGCGGTCTGTCCCCGCGTGAAATACGACCACCTCGGGGAGCATCTCGGCGAACTCGATCCCCTCGATAACATCACCCGTTCGGGGCTCCCCAGGATAACCCTCTGCAGCTATGACGAGGGTCACCGAGCTCTCCGCGCGCCAACCGGCATCGATCGTCGCGGCTCCTGCACCGGGTCGACTCAGCTCTTGCAGCAACCGGGCGAGATCCCCCTCAAAGCGGCGCATCACCCCCTGACACTCCGGATCGCCGAATCGGGCGTTAAACTCGAGAACCTTGACCCCTTTGACCGGGTCCAGCATCAAGCCGGCGTATAGAAATCCGGTAAACGGTGTACCCCGCGCCCGCATCTCTTGAAGCATCGGTGCAATAACCCGCTCCTCGGCCCACCGCGCCTGCTCCGCCGTAAGGTGTGGGGTCGGACACACCGCTCCCATCCCCCCGGTATTCGCCCCGGTATCGTTATCCCCGATCCTTTTGTAGTCGTGCGCCGGCGCCATCGAATAAAAACGGTTTCCATCGGTCGCGACGATAAACGAGGCCTCAGGACCGGTCAGCATCTCCTCAGCGACCACCGAGGCCGCTTTCATCTCACCGAACAAAGTCGTAAGTGCGGCATCAGCCTCCGCCGTGGTGTGGCAGACGAACACCCCCTTCCCCGCCGCAAGCCCATCCGATTTAAGGACGACCGGTGCGCCGTTTTCTTTGAGCCAGCGGCGACCTTCAGCTTCGCTCCCTAAGATCGCATAGCTCGCGGTCGGCACCCCTGCCGCGACCATCACCCCCTTCGCAAACGACTTCGATCCCTCGAGAAGCGCCGCCGCTTGGGTTGGGCCGAAGATCGTGAGCCCCACTTCCCGAAATCGGTCGACGATCCCGAGAGTGAGCGGATACTCTGGGCCAACCACCGTTAACTCGATCTTTTCGCTTCGGGCGAACTCAAGGAGCTTGTCGACCTCGCCGACACCGATCGGCATCCGCTGAGCGAGCTGCTCCATCCCGGGATTGCCCGGTGCGACGAAGAGACGCTCGACCGAGGGGGAGCGTCGAAGCTGCCAACATAAGGCGTGCTCCCTGCCCCCCGAACCGACGACCAATACGTTCATCGCTCTCCCCTCCTTAATGCCGGAAGTGCCGATCGGAGAGCCTTACGAGCGCCACCCCGAGTGAATCCGCCGCACTCACAACATCGGCATCCCGTTTGGCCCCCCCCGGAGCGACGATAGCCCCCACTCCAGCGCGAGCGAGGGTCTCAAGCCCATCGGGGAACGGGAAAAAGGCATCGGAGGCCGCTACCGCCCCCCGAATCTCGTGGTCATGGGTGCGGGCCTTCGAGAGCGCCAATTCAACCGAGTCGATCCGACTCATCTGGCCAGCGCCAACACCTATGAGCATCCCATCTTTTACAAGAACGATCGCGTTTGACTTTACATGAGCGCAAAAATTCCACGCGAACTGCAGATCGTTTAACTCCCCATCGCTCGGGCTCCGCTTCGATACGATCTCCCCCTCACGCACCATCGATACCGTCGAGTCCTCCTCCTGGACGAGACACCCCCCTCCGATCGAGCGGATCTCAAGCCCGCGCAGCGAGGCCTCATCCACCCGCATCAATCGCAGGTTCTTATTCTTCTGAAGAAGCTGGAGCGCCTCCGGCGTAAACTCCGGCGCTAAAACGATCTCAGCGAAGTCTTCTTTTATCGCCTCCGCGACATCGATGGTCACCGGCCGATTAAAGCCGATAATCCCACCGAAGTGGCTCCGCGGGTCACCCCGCTTCGCTCGCTTCAAAGCTTCGAGGGGAGCCGCCGCTACCGCCGCACCACACGGGTTGAGGTGTTTGACGATCACCGCGCCGGCGCGATCACTCGGTAAACTCCGCACCATCCGCACCGTTGCATCAAAATCGAGGAGATTATTGTACGAGAGCTCTTTGCCCCCCAGCTGCTCCCACCCCGAGCACCGCTCCCCTACCGGTCGATAGAACGCCGCACGCTGATGGGGGTTCTCACCGTAACGAAGCGCCTGAGCCCGCTCCCACACCCCACCGGTGATCGCGCCGAGTCCCCGCACCTCCGAACTGAGGATCGGCGCACCGTTCTCGGGAAAATTCACCTCAGCGAAATAACGGGCGATCTCGAGATCGTACGCGGCGAGGGTCTTAAATACCTTCACCGCCAAGCTACGCCGCCAATCGGGGAGTCCACCATCCGGTGCGGCGCCGCTCTCGATATATCGAATGAGGTTCGGATAGTCGGCGGGATCGATGACCGCCAGCACCCCGCGAAAGTTCTTGGCTGCTGCGCGGAGCATCGTCGGCCCGCCCACATCGATGAGCTCGATCATCTTGATCGGATCGGCGGCTTTTGCGCCCTCAAGGTTTTGAACGAACGGATACAGATTGATTATCGCGATATCGATCGGTGCGATCCCTTCAGCCGCAAGCTCGGCGAGATGCTTCGGATCATCACGGCGCGCGAGAAGTCCACCGTGAATCTTCGGATGGAGGGTCTTCACCCGCCCATCGAGGATCTCGCGCTGCCCGGTGTACGTCTCGATCGGGGTCGTCTGAATGCCCGCCTCTCCGAGAAACTTCGTCGTGCCGGACGTCGCGAGAATCGTGAAGCCGTTTTTGACAAGCGCCTCTGCCACCGGCAGGAGGCCTGTCCGATCCGATACACTGATGAGAGCGGTTTTTGCCATAAATCCCCCAAGGGTTGAGACCACCGATGGGGATAAGGCTATAATTTGACTAACGCAGAGTCAAACGAAGGACGCGCCGTTTGAGCGGTAAAAGAGGGGGCTTTTATCGATTTTCCGCCGACTCTCCATCAAACATCGAGGCGAGTCCGGCGAGCTCCGCTGCGGCGATATCACGCTCGCGCTGAAGCTCGGCGCGTTTAGCTGCTCGAGCACTGGCATCCGCGCCGGTTAAAATCTTCACATATTCGATGTCTCGGCGAAGCACCGCGAGCTCCTCCTCCCGCTCATCCCGCTTGAGGGTAAGCTCTGAGATATGCCGATCGGCGAGGCCTACCTCACGCTCGATCGCCCCCCGAACTGTCTGCGCTAAGATACTCATCCTCTCGGTGCGCGCGCGTGCGAGAGCCGCGACCTTTTCACCCTGCTCTTTATTATTCGGAGAGTAGCGTAAAACCTCCGCCTGCTGGAGATATTCCCACGTCGCCTGTTCGAACGCCTCTTTACCCTTGCGAACATCGGGGGCAGCTACCGCAACTTCAGAGGCAAGATTTATCGGATCAGCGTCTTGGAGCCGTTTTCGCCGACCGTACCACACCGCGAGCCGCCGGGTCGCGACATCGAGATCAGCCCGTATCCGCTCAAGCTCACCCTCGAGCCCCTCGATCGCCTTACGGGTCGAGTTTAAGGTCTCCCCAAGCTCGCCGCTGATGGGGCGATTAAACGACTGGATCTTGGCATCGAGAGCGCCGACGTTCTTCTTGAGAAGCGCAAACCGGTTTCGCATCCGCTCGCGTTCCGATTCGCGATCGTTCGGAGCGGGGGGATCCAAAACAACGGGGGGGACTACCGTCGCCTCCGGCGCCGGCTGCACATTTAACTCCCGAGCGATCTGCTCTAAACTGAGTCCCTGCGTGGGCACCGCACCCGGCGTGACCTTCGGGAGCGCGCTCATCATCGGCCCCTCGTCCTCTCCGATGTAATTCGAGGTTACGAACCCGATCCCGTAACCGACAAGGAGAACGACAGCGAGCGTTCCGATCGATCCGAACCATTGATGCAGCTTCGGAAGACGCTCCCGAATCGACACGAACGTCTCGCCGGTCTTCATCTCCTCGGAGTGTTTAGGGAACGTCTGGCTCCCCCCAGCCGCGCTCGCGGGCCGACCGGTTTTCGACTCCTCCTTCGGCGGGGCCTCAGCTTTCTCCCCCGAAACTTGAGAGACCTTGTCGGCGCCGTCTGTCTGCGGCTCCTCAACGGGGGGCTCAGATGCGACACCGTTCACACGGTCCTCACCGTGGGGGATCTCCCCGTTTACCTCCACCGCTTCTGAGGTCGGCTCCACCTCCGGCTCCGGCGCCCGCGGATACTCTTCACCGACCTCCACCACAATGAGGGTAATGTTATCGGTGCCACCCCGTAGATTTGCGAGATCGATCAATTCCTGCACCGCTTCGTTGAGCGAAAAGGAGGAAAGGATCTCCGGGAACTCCTCCGCTCCCACCATGTTGAAAAGTCCGTCGCAGCAGATGAGATAGCGGTCGCCCCGAAGGGGGGGCTCGAAATGGGCGAAACAATCGACCTCGATACTCGGCGTTGGCCCGAGCGAACGGGTGAGCATATGAGATACGGGATGATTTCCCGCCTGCTCTGGGGTAATCGCGCCCGACTTGACCAGCTCTTGCACCAACGTGTGGTCCTCGGTCAGCTGCTCAACCTTATCGCCCCGAATACGATACGCACGGGAATCTCCGACGTTTGCGATAAAAAGGTGGTTTTCGGTGAATACGAGACCAACACACGTTGTGCCCATCCCGGCGAGTCCCGGTTCGCTCGCACCCCGTTCGAAGATATTCGCATTCGCCTGCGTGATCGCGCTCGCGATCTCGGTCACACCGACCGACATCCGATCCTTCAAAAGCTCCCGTATACTTGAGATCGCGAGGTTCGAGGCGATCGCCCCACCCTGAACTCCCCCCATGCCGTCGCACACGAAAAAAGCGCGATAGCTGTTTCCTTCTATGATCCCGTGAGCGTCTTGATTCTCCTCCCGCCGAAGTCCGATATCGGTGCCGGCGGCGAAGCGAAGCGCCGCAAGGAGAGTGACCGAGGATATGTTCGTTTCGCTCGACATGAAAATGATATATCGCCCCCGCACACTGCGTGATGTAGCGGGGGAAAACGGCGGGCAAAAACACCATCAACGCTTTGAGCCACGACTCCGAATTGAGTCGCCGCACGTGCGCAGCGATCGAACCACCCGCTCCCGATATAATAATCGGCGCCTAAGCGGTGTAACTTACTAGATTTGTGAACTTTAACACGGAGCCCCGAACTCAAATGCCACGCCGTTCCACACCCCGGCGCGAAGCCACCCAACTCCCGTGGTGGCGACAAAAACGTAGTTAAACCGATAGCCTAGCTCGGAACCGGTAGCTATTTGACCACCCGGAGGAACGGGTCTCCTTCGATATATCGCTCCCTACGAAGCTGGGCCAACAAGAGATCCGCCTGTTGTTTCGAGCGCTCCGGGCCAACCAATATTCTAAAATAATTATCTCCCCGCACCAGCGCCGCCTCGATCATCACCGCGAAGCCGGAACCCTTCAGTTTCTGGGCGAGGCGATCAGCCTCAGCGAGGCTCGGCATCGCTCCCACCTGCGCGTACCACCCGCCTGGAATCTTCTTCCGTAAAAACGAGGAGGACTTGTCGCTCGAGGGTGCCTTTGCTGCGGGCTTCGGTTCCTGCGGCTTCACCTCACGCTCGATCGGCTTTACTGCCTCAGTAGCCTTCTGCTCGACCGCAGCCACAGCCGGCACCGCATCACCGAGCTTCGGCTCCTCCAAAGGGGGAGCATTCTCCTCGAGTCGGGCATTCAACGCCGCTTCCGCTTCAGGTGCGATAAGGGGCGCGCTTTCAACGCTCTTAATCGAACCGAGTTCAGGCATTCCGTTCCCCTTTGCACCTGACCCACCATCGCTCGGAAAGAGCGCCGTGTGATCAAGCGGAGAATCTGCACCCGCAACCGGTTCGACCTTTATCGGATCAACCTCACCCTTCGCCCCCGGCAGGGTGTCGTTTAACTTCGCATAGACATCGAAGGCTCCGTCATCCTGCGCAACGCTCCCCTCAGGAGAGGCGCCCGGCACGGGCAGCCGAGGCAGCGCGGTCGCCGTGCGCTCCTGAGCCAACTCGAAGCCGAGTCGTTGCCCAGAGTTGAGACCTAGATAGAACGCCAACACCATCGAACCGGTGATAAATCCGACCAAGGCAACGAGCTGCGCAAGTCCGAGGCGTAACTCCCAACCCCCGCTCGGGCGACGGGTCTTGACGCTCGGGGGGACGGTAGGATTGGTGCGTGGTCCGGGTACGTTCACGGGAGCTCTACCTCTTAAAACAAGGGATTACCTTTCATAATATCCGATACCGTTTCGGTGGCACCAGATAAAATCTTGCCCTCAAGCGCGGGGAGCCGCCCCTCCGCGATCTCGCGGCGTCGCTCGGGGTGGTTGATCCATCGAGTTATCGATCTGAGGAGGTCGGTGAGCGCATCGCTCCACGCCGTTACCTCACCCCGAAGTATCGCCTCGATCTCAAAAAATCGCGCACTTCCACCCCGAATCGCCACCCGCCGGGCCTCCGGCGAAAGCTCACGCTCCCCGCCGACAGCGGTGGTCAGCCCTTCCTCAAGCCGCCGGAGCCGTTCAACGGTCGTCGCAAGAAACCACCGGAGATTCCCCTGCTCGGAGAGCCGCAGAGCGAACTCATCGAGTTCGGCGGGGAACCGACTCGAGGCGAGCATCAACGCCACCCCCTCAACCGAACTCTCTCCGATCAAACGCTCAAGCCACGGATCGGTGAAGCCCTCGCACCACACCCGTGGGGGGCAGCGCAGGAGACGGCCTGAAGCGGGCCCGAAAAACTCCCGAAAAAAGTCTCGAAAATCTCCTTTTTGAAGGAAGCTCGGCCCGATCCACACCGTTGTCACCCCGGAAAACGGCGCGCGCAAAACCGCCTCGATCTCACGGCGAGCCTCGGCGGGAGATCTCTCCGCAAGGTGGCGCCGAGCTTCTCCGACCACCTCGCCGATTCCCCCGCCCCGACACGGAGCTCCTCCAACGAAAAGCTCGAACCTCCCCCCGTGCCTTCCTGCAAGCACACCCTGCACCAGCGCCGAGGCGAGGAGCCGCGCGACCACGTCGGGGGAGGTCCCGGGGGTCGGTGGCTGTACCACGAGACGGAGAGGCGGCGGCACGAACGCCGGGGAGGGCTCGCGAAGAAGCGCCACCGGATCACGGAGCGAGACGTTGATAAACCCATCGACCGCTGTGAAGGAGAATTCGCTCTCCCCTACGAGATCACCCGCCAGATCTTCGGCGAGGTTCTCCGGCCGAAGCTTTAACGCCGCGCCTACCGCGAGGCAGCAGTCGAGCCCGAAGTCACCCAGCGAGATATCAAGAAGCGGCCGCGCCTCAACCACGACCGTCCGAAGCTCAGGCCACCGCGCCACAAGCCGATCACGCACCACCCCCTCGATCCGCGCAACAACTCCGCTCACACCGACTCCCCACGCTCCCTTAAAATGCCGCGAATCTCCTCTGGGTCCCCGAGCCCGCGTATCATCGCGAACCACAGCCCCGGCACGGTGAGGTGATTGCTCTTGAGTTCCTCCCGTCCCGCGCCGCAATCAAACTCAAGGTGTTTTATCTGTTTTTTGCCGAACCCGAGAGCGCTCATGACCTCGGGTCCTCGAGCCCCACTCCGCGCGAAGAGGATCCGGGTAAATATCTCGAAGCGGCGTTCGGAAACGACACCCACCCCGCGTAACCGCTCGAGATCCTCCCCGAGCGCAACCGTGACCCCACACAGGCTTTCGAGCACCCCCACCCGCTCGAGCTCCCGAAAAGCCCCCACAAAATCGCTCTCGACGATCATCTTCTTCAGCTCGGTCACGATCCGAAATCCCGAGATCGTCTTGAGCGCCCCACTCCGTAGGCCGTCCTCGAGCGCCGCCGCGGTACCGCTCTCAAAGCTCCCCTGAAGCCGTGCTACATACCGACACCCCCGAAAGATCCGGGTCGGGTCGTCGAGAAAACTCCCGCGGTGAAGGATTCGCACGAGGCCGCGCTCAAGGTCGTTGAGCCCGTTGTGTTGATCGACGGTGACCTGACGTAATCGTGTTGGGTCAAGTTCCACACCACCAAGCACCCCCACCGGCAGGGCGAGCGCATTCACCGTAAAATCACGCCGCGCGAGGTCCGCCGCAAGATCCCCCGGGGCCACGAGCGGCAGCCGCCCTGGCCGGGCGTAGGTCTCTCTCCGACTCGAAGCGAAATCGATCTCAGCGAGCCCGGCACCGGAGGTCGGGGCAACGATCTTGGCGGTTAAAAAATCCGGGAACTCCCGCACCGTTCCCCCGGTGAACTCTACACACCCACGGGCGAACGCCGCCGCATCCCCTACGACTAAAAAGTCGAAATCTTTCTCACCGATCGGGTGCCCCCTGAGGAGGTCGCGCACTACACCACCGACCACGTATACCGCCACCCCGCGCTCTGTCGCTGCGCGATCGATCGCGCCGAGAAGGTCGCGATGCTCCGGAGACACCGCTATCATCGGGTGCTCCCGCTCTCAAAGTATCCCCGCACAGCCTCGGCGATACCCCGAGCGATCTCCCGTCGATACTCCTCGGTCGCTAAGCGTTTCCCCTCGGTCGGGTGATCCATAAATCCGATCTCGATAAGGGCGCACGGCATATGCGCCCCCACGAGGACGTAAAAGAGCGCCTTTTTTACCCCGAGATCCTTCACATCTTCCCACCGCGACCGAAGCGCTCCAACCACCCGGGTTTGGAGAAGCTTCGCGAGCCGAATAGAGTCCCCCGTTTTCGCGCTCTGCACGAGATCGCTCAACATGTACGCGAGGTCCCCCGCGGGCCCTTCGAACCGCACCGAGCTATTCTCTCGCTCAGCAAGGGTGCGGGAGCTCTCTCCATCGGTGGTGTCGAGATAATACGTCTCAACGCCGTGAAGCTTCTGCTCCGGGCTCGCGTTGACATGGATACTCACAAAGAGGTCCGCTGCGACGTTGTTCGCAAACGCAGTCCGCTCCAGGAGGGGCAAAAACGAATCGTCGGTGCGGGTGAGCTTCACCACAAACCCCCGCTCCTTTAAAAGCGCGCTTACCTGGCGGGCCACAAGAAGGGTCACATCTTTCTCTAAGATCCCTCCCGGCCCCTGCGCCCCGAAATCCTCGGCGCCGTGCCCCGGATCGAGCACCACAACCGGACCGCTGCCGGCGTGGCTCGGGGCACGCTCGGTAGCCGGTTCATCTCCCTCACCATCCTCGAGGCGACGGAGCCTCTCCCGAGCCACCCCCACCATGTCGGACTCCGGATACCGGGTCGTCACCTCACGAAACGCCTCAGCCGCACCCGCGCTATCACCCTCCCGCTCAAGGAGGAGCTCGCCCCGGCGAAGGAGCGCATCGTCGGCAAGCGTGTCAGCGGGATAGCGAGAGACGACCCGACCGAGAAGCTTCAGCGCCCGCTCAAACGCCGCCCGATCACCGGAGCGTTTCGCTATCTCAGCAAAAACGATCGCCCCATCGATAAGGGCGAGGGGCGCTGAGCGGTGATCCGGGCTTTCCTCCGCGAACCGCTCGAAGTCCGCACCGACCGCCCGCCATTCAGCGGTCCGCGTCACCCCAACATCGGTATTACGAAGTTTCAGGTAGCGCGCCTTCATCGCTTCAAAAACCGCGGTGTCATCACCCCACGCCGGGGAGCTCGGCCAAGCCACGCTCAAAAATAGGCTTACGACGACTGCGCACAGCCGCACCGACGCACCGAGACCGCTAGCCACCGATCTCCTCCTTCGTGCTGCCAACCAGCTCGCTTAAAACGTTCAGCGCCTCAAGCGGGGTGAGCCGATTTACATCGAGCGCTTGGATGCGCCGCTCCAACGCTTTTATCCGGGGGTAATCAGCGGGCTCGCGGGTCACCTCGCGAGGTGGCGGGGTAAAGAGCGGAAGTTGCGGCGTATTTTTTTTCGAGCTCCGCCCCGAATCGAGCGCGATACCTTCCGCGAGCAACACTCGTGCGCGCTCATGGAGTGCGGCGGGAAGCCCCGCAAGCTTCGCCACCTCAAGCCCGTACGACTTGCTCGCGGCACCCTTCAATATCTCGTGGGTAAAGACGACATCCCCCCCCCGATCGATCGAGCCTACGGAGAGGTTCTCGATCCCGGGATAGCGCCCCTCAAGGGCGGTCAGCTCGTGAAAGTGGGTTGCAAAGAGGGTGCGGCATCCCACCTGGGTGACGATCCACTCAAGGATCGCCTGCGCCAGCGCCAGTCCGTCGGTAGTGGCGGTACCCCGCCCCACCTCGTCGATAAGCACTAACGATCGCTCGGTCGCCTGGGCGACGATGTGCGACACCTCGCGCATCTCAACCATGAAGGTAGACTCTCCCTCCGCCAGGTTATCCGACGCGCCGATTCGAGCGAACACCCGATCAACGAGCCCGATACGGGCGCTCTTTGCCGGGACGAACGAGCCCGCTTGCGCCATAATCGCGAGGATCGCCGCCTGCCGGAGATAGGTCGATTTACCCCCCATGTTGGGGCCGGTGATGACAGCGCACCGCTTGTGCGCTCCCCGCAGATCGAGCGCATTCGGCACAAAGCGCCCCTCTAGGAGCTTCGCCACCACCGGATGACGCCCCCCCTCGATAACGAGATCGCTCTCAGCGCACATAACGGGGCGAACGAGGTCCTCCCGTTCCGCAAGCTCACCGAGCGCGGCCACAAGATCGAGCTCAGCTAAGACCCCTGCGAGACGCCGCACCTCAGGCACCGCTCCCCGGAGCTTGTCTTTCAGCGCTTGAAAGAGCTTCTGCTCAAGCGCCACCACCTTGGCATCAGCGCCGAGCACCTCGACTTCAAGCTGGCGTAGCTCCGGAGTCGTGAAGCGTTCGCCGTTCGCGGTCTGTTGACGCCGGATGAAATCAGCGGGCACCCGTTCGACATTCGCCTTCGTGATCTCGATAAAAAATCCGATCACGTTGTTATACTTCACTTTCAGCGAATTGATCCCGCTCCGCGTTCGCTCACGGGCCTCGAGCTCTGCGATAAACGCGGTGCTCGTCGACTTCACCGTGCGGAGCCGGTCAAGCTCGGAGTCGTAGCCGGTGCGGATCACTCCGCCGTCCGCGGGGACGATCGGGGGATCGTCGCTCAGCGCTTTTAGTAAAAGTTCGGGCCACTCCGGCGCTAGAGAGAGTCCCCCTTCGAGCGCATCGATGAGCCCCCCGTTGCCCGCAACCACCTCGCGTTGCAGCACCTCGCGAAGGAGCGGCAGCTTTAAAAATGCGGTGCGGAGCGCGCCGAGCTCGCGTGGAGTAACGACCCCGAGCTCAAGCCGTGCGGCGATCCGCTCCAGGTCGGGGAGATACTCAAGGATCTGCCGGAGCTCGCCCCGGGCGGCCGTGCGCTCAACGATCCGCGTCACCGCTTCGTGGCGAGTTACCACTACTTCGAGATTTGCCGATGGATTTAATATGCGATGGCGCAAGAGCTTCGCTCCCCCGGGGGTCACCGTAAGGTTCAGAGTATGGAACAGCGAACCTTCGACAGCGTTATCCCGAGTGGAGCGCACGAGCTCAAGATTCCGCCGCGTCGTCGCATCGATCGCGACGCTCTCCCCGTCCCGCGCCACCGCGATCTCACGGATGTCGAGCCGTGAGCCGACCGTCACCTCATCGATATAATCGATGAGGAGCCGCACCCCCCGCTGCGTCACCGGCGCAACGGCCGCGTACCCCGGGATCTCTCCAAAGCCCCGCTGGTCGGAGCGTGAGGCTTCTCCACGAAACTTGAGGAGTCCTGGAGCACCGAGCTGCTCAAGATCCCGCACCCAGGAGAGGCGCCGATCGATCTTTCGCCCCTCAACGAGATTCGGCAGCACCACCTCAGCCGGCGAAAGCCGCGAGACCTCCGCCGCAAGGCGGGAGAAAAGCACCCCTTCCCGTACCTGCACGACCCCGGTCTGCACATCGGAGTACGCCAGCGCGAATTCACTCTCCCGATCGGGATACACCGCAGCCACAAGCGCGCCAGAGGTATCGGCATCGACGGAATTGTTGAGAAGCCGGATTCCCGGGGTCACGATCCGCTCAAGCTCCCGCTGCACCATCCCCTTACCCGTCGGCTCGCTCACCTGTCGAACGAGTGCTACCGAGAAGCCGGCGTTTACAAGCCGCTCGATATACCCCTCCACTGAGCCGATCGGCACCCCACACATCGGCACCGGATCGGGGCTGTTCTTGTCGCGGGTCGTAAGGGTCAGGTTGAGTGTGCGGGAAACAGTCACCGCGTCTTGAAAGAAAAGCTCGTAGAAGTCCCCCACCTGGAAAAGGAGGATGCAATCGGGATACTGCGCTTTGTACGCAAGGTACTGCGTGAGCATCGGCGGGAGCTTTGCCCCCTCCGGAGGAGTAGCGACAGCGGAGACGGTTTCGAGACTAAAGGTCATAGAGCGGTGGTTCTCTCACCGAAAACATCTTTCACCCCAAGCGGGCGGGCGCACGCCGCGCTGCAGGGCGCTGGACATTAAAAATAGTCAGCAAAACCAGACTGTTACATCGGCTTCGGCTACCCCAAGGTAGTTTACAAATATACCTCCCCAAATAAAATAGAATTTACCGAAATTTTCCCTCGAACCGCTTCCCCCCTCTCCCCCACGGAGGTAATTTAAGAGCCCGTATGAACGCCCCGACACCACCAAACGAGTCCGCCGCTGCCGGCGTTAAAGAGATCCTCCTGCTTGACGACGATCCGTCGGTGCTTTTTGCTTTAAAGCTCCTTCTTCAGTCGTTTCAATTCACCGTCAAAGATTTCTCCGCGCCCGATCAAGCGCTCGAGTTCCTCTCGACCGGAGGAACCGCCGACCTGTTCCTGTGCGACCTCCGGATGCCGAAAACAAACGGGCTCGATGTGCTGCGGCGGACGAAGACGATCCACCCAAATCTACAGTTTATCCTTATGTCTGCTCATGCAAGCGAGGAGGAGATCGCCAAAGCGCGCGAACTCGGCGCCTACGACTTTCTTCCCAAGCCGTTCGACCCCCAGGCGGCGGTCGATCTCATCAAGCGGGTGCCGGTAGGGAAAACTTAGTTTCCCGCCCCGTATGAACACCCCCGAGATCCACTTTAAAGATATGATCGGTCCTCAAAATCTCGTGGGGCTCATCAAGAATACCGCACCGTTTCTCTTCGAAGGATCGTTTGCCACCCCGCCTGTTCCCGCGGAAAAGCGCCTCGCTGAGCTTGCTGCAGGCCCCCGCGGTTTCCTCACCATCATTCATAACGCTGAGCGGCTCCGCGAAACTGCGGAGCCCACGAACGAGGAGCACCTCGATTATTTCGCGCTGTGCCTCGCGGCCCATCACGCCACGGTTGCGACCTTTGTACCGACCGACGTCGACACGAAGATTCGAGGGATCTTGTGGACCCACCGCGATCGTACGGTGCTCCGACGTATGTTCGAGCTCGCCCTCGAGGCCCACAACTGGGATGTCCGTCCGATCTCGACCCGCTGGACCGAACGCTCCGGTGTTGGCCCGGTGAGCGGCCATAACGGCGAGATGCTCGGGGTGTTTGCCGGTGCACTCGGCGCGTTTCTCCGCGAGGGGGACACCGAATTCGCGGAGGCTGCTGCCGAGACGATCCACAAGGAGCTCGAGCGGGAACTCCACGAATTTTACTTCGTCTTAAAAGAACGTAATCAAGAGGTGGAGATCCTCCGTCTCTCGATGAGTATCATCCATAACCTCGGCGACCTCGACCAAGGGATAAGCTTCTGGAAGAGCGGTCCGCACTATGCCCCGTCTAAAGTGCGTTTCGGGCGGCTCGCCCACGAGAATACCGCCGCATTCGGGGGGAGATTTAATCTTCCGGCGGCGCTTTATAAAAAGGTCATGGCCTCTGAGGGGCATCGGCACTATCCCCTCCGGGGGGTGAAGGGGCTCCGGCGCTCCCCCGATTTACTTTTACCGCTCGGTCCTTTTTTCGATCCGTGGGGGGAGGTTCTCGGCGCTCATCCCGAACTAACTATCGAAGATCGCGCTGAGATCGCGACCGCTCTCGTCACGGGTTGTAAAAAGATTAAAGGCCAGCTCGGATATTTCCGCGCCCTCGCCGGATTTTTCCGAACCCTCAAAGGGCGGGTCGAGGCGCTCACCGATCAGATGCCCGCATCGGCCCGCAGCGATCTCAAAGACCCCGAGATCCGCCGTCATATCCAGATGCCCCAAGTTTCGTTCGAATCTACCCTCAAGAAACAAGCCCAAGCGATCATCGGCGGCTTCCGCTAAAACTGCGCGCGAGCTCTGAGGTACCGGCGACTCCAAGGCTCCCCGGCCCCCAAGTCCCGCCCGCTAAGTCTCTGAGACTTCTCCGCAGAGTCTCTGAGAATATGCGGGGAGCGCAAAAAAACCGCGCCGGCCCCGGGGGATACCCGAGACCGGCGCGGTTTGTCGAACGACGGTAAGCGCTCGGCTTACTTGTTGTCGTCCATCTTTTGGCGAAGGAGGTCGCCGAAGGTGAGCGCGGCACCGGTGTCTTCCACCATGTACTCCGCCATCTGCTCCTTCTCCTGACGACGCTTAATCGCCTTGATGCTGAGGCTGATACGCCGCTCATCGCGGTCGATATTCGTCACCTCAGACTCAACGGGCTGCCCCACCGTGAACTGCGCGTTGAGGTCCTCGCCCTTCTCGATGCCGAGCTGCGAGATATGGATAAGCCCCTCGATGCCCTCTTCGATCTCAACAAAGAGACCGAAATCGGTGATCGAGCTGATCTTGCCCTTGACCTTCGCACCAACCGGGTAACGCTGTGCGATCGTCTCCCACGGATCGGTCTGGAGCTGCTTGATGCCGAGGCTCAAACGCTCGTTCTCAGCGTCGATATCGAGCACCACCGCCTCAACGTCATCACCCTTCTTAAAGAGGTCGTGGATCTCCTTCGGATCACGGATGCGCTTCGTCCACGAGAAATCGGACACGTGCACGAGACCATCGATACCGTCCTCAACTCCGATGAAGATACCGAACTCGGTGATCGAGCGAACTTTGCCGGTGACCCGCGAACCAATCGGAATGCGATTCCGGAGGTCTTCCCACGGATTCGGCATGAGCTGCTTCAAGCCGAGGCTGATGCGCTGCTGCTCAGTGTCGATGCCGAGGATAACCGCCTCGACCATATCGCCCTGATTGAGAAGCCGCGAAGGATTACGCACCTTCTTCGTCCAGCTCATCTCAGACACGTGAATGAGTCCCTCAACGCCCTCTTCGAGCTCAACGAACGCACCGTAATCGGTGAGGCTCGTGACCCGCCCGTTGATCTTGCCACCAACCGGGAACCGCTCGTGAACGGTGAGCCACGGATCGGCTTTAAGCTGCTTCATACCGAGGCTGACACGCTCCTTCTCGCGATCGTACTTGAGGACCACGACCGGAACGCTCTGACCAACGGAGAGACGCTCCGACGGATGGTTGAGCCGGCCCCACGAGATATCGGTGATGTGGAGGAGACCATCGATACCACCGAGGTCGATGAACGCGCCGTAGTCGGTGACGTTCTTGACGACACCTTCCATGACCACCCCTTCCGACAACACCTTGAGGGTCTCGGTACGGAGCTGATCGCGCTCCGACATGAGCACTGCACGACGCGAGAGAACGATATTTCCCTTGTCGCGGGTGATCTTGAGGACCTTAAAGTTAAAGACCTGATCGATGAACTTATCGAGGTTCCGGTGCGGACGGATATCGATCTGCGATCCGGGCAGGAACGCCGGAATACCGATATCGACCTGGAGACCACCTTTGACCTTCTGCACCACCTTACCGGAGATAAGACCACCGGACTTGAAGGTATTCTCGACGAGATCCCAGACACGCTTCTGATCGGCGCGCTCCTTCGAAAGGAGAAGCTGACCGTGCTCGTTCTCGAGCGCGATGATGTACACCTCAACGGAGTCACCGATCGTGGCGTTAATCTTCCCTTCGGGATCGGTGAACTGCTGGACCGGCACAACGCCGTCCGACTTGAACCCGATGTCGATCGTGACCATCTCACGGTTCACGCTGACGATTCGCCCGCTGACAACTTTACCGGGCTTAAGGCTCCCCATCTTCTCGGTAAGGAGCTTCTCGAACTCGCTGGCAAACGACCCAGCCATTATCTCACTGCTTGCTTCCATCATGTATTTTCTTTTCGGGTAACGAACGTACCCTGTAGGCGCTCATGTTTGATCACGGTGCGATGGCCGTAGCGCCATCGATCAACGTGCGGGGTGCGGAGCAAAATCGGACCCCGAAAAAGCACAATGTTGTAGCACTTTTAGAACCCGCCGTCCAATTTACACCGGTCGTCCGACGACGACTCCGCCCTCCCACCGGAGAGGACACGCTAGCCCCCTGATCTACCTCACTTTTTGACTAAGAACGGGGTGCCGTCTACTATTTTGAGGAAACGCGGGGGGCCGCAGTGAAAAGAGGTAGTAAGTGGAACACCACGGAAGTAGCGAAGACAAGCCACGCGACCCATCCACCCCCAAAAGGTCCCCCGAGGAATCGCTCGGGCAGCCCCTGGGAGGTGCCCCCCTTCCCGCCGCCCCCCTTTCGTTAAACGACCTCCACGACCTCTTTGCGCCGGCCCGAGTCACCTGCGCCTCTGCCTCCCCCCAAGATGCCGCTGAGATAATCTGTCAGACCGTACTCCAAATGGAGAACGACCCCCAGATTCAAACCGCCCTCGAGGATCTCCTCACCGACTTCGCGAGCGGCGAATCTATTACCCGCGCCGCAGCGGGCCGGGTCTCGCCCGAACTCGGCGACCTGGTGATTCTTGAGCGTATCGAGCACTCGGTTTTTAAAGGCACATTCCACGAAAAGACCGCGCTTGAGTTTAAACTTGATCACCGCACCGCCCTTCCCCTCGTTATCTCGGTAACCCGGGGCTCCGACCCTGAATCGGTCGGAGTGGCGGTAAGCTTTGAAAGCGACCTCGCTCTTCAATCGTCCTACTCGATCGAGCGCCGCTGGATGATCATCCACGACCTGATGCCGTATCTCTCTCAGCTCCCCGCTGACGAACTCGATGGGGTTGTCGCATCTCCGGTGCTCGGCGCGCGGCGCCGCTACAGCCTCCCCGATGGACTCACCATCGACACCGCTCCCCGAGAGGAGCACCACGCCGATATCCTCGCCGACCCCCACCTCTCCGTTCGCCCAGATCTTATCCATGTCTGCGCACTTCGCTCCCGGTTCGAGGAGGACGAAGAGCGACTCGATATCGAAGAGCGGCTCGATATCGTATTCGATGTCCTCTCCGAGCGTTCTCCCGGAATCGATCCACGAAACAATTTCAACGGCAGCACGTTCTCCCGGGCTCAGCTCGCCCAGTGCGGCGATGTACCGTTCCTCACCACCTCCGACCGCGAACTCGATGTAATCCTCGTCGAAGACTTTATCCTCATCGTTACCCGCTCCTCGACCGGCAATTCTCTCCTCTCCGATCTCGAAACGCTCGCGAAATTCTCTGAAGCCGCCTCAATGACAACCCTCCCCCCCCTCCTCGACCGGATCGCGGCGATCGAAACCGCCGACCTCGAGCAGCGGATCGCCCCGAAACTCTTTCGTGAACTGAGGCTTCCACACGAGGAAAGCTTCGTCTCCGCCCTGTCCGATTTCGTCGCGCACGAAAACATCGATTGCAGCGCCGATATCGCCCGCGGCCTCGACCTCGCCCTAAAGGCGCATCGCCCCGTGACCCTCATCCTCACCCGAACCTTCATCGTTGAAGGGGGCCCCCGATCTGAGGACAAAGACGTCGAACCGTGGAGCGCTCCGAGCTGGGAACCGGAGGACTCTCCCGAGCACGTCTTTCATGCCCGGGCGGTGCAGATACTCCCCGCACCGAACGACCGACGCTGGGTCGTCCCACAGATCGCCTTTGTCCCCGCCCAAGGGGGCACCGCCGCCGAGGCGCTCCGCTCGCCGTTCACGGGCGATACCCCGATCCTCGCACTCAGCATGCGCCGGAACCTCCTGAACGCCTTCGATCTCCCCGAGGAGCTTACCCGCTCGATGCTCGACCACGTGGGTCACCGGCCCGGGGCTCTCCCGTTTATCGCCACCGAGGACGACCCGGTGGCAGGAACCCGTCTGGGATACCTCTCAGCCAATACCCGGCTCCGCTTCCGCCTCTAAATCGACGGTAGCCGCCCCGATCGCCGCGGATAACGGCTCGAATCGACCAACTTTTTCCTCCCTCCGACGAGCCGCGAAAAACTCCTTAAAGGAAAAATTATCCCGCTGAAAAACACCGTCCGGCATACCTCTTTTTTTTGACCCGCCTACCTCCCCCCGGTATAGTGCTGAGGCCCAACGACACGGCTGTGCATGATACCCTCCCCCTCAGAACATCCCCGCCGCCCCACCTCGAAAGATGCAGGTCCGATCCTCGACACCGACGATCTGGCGCAAGCGACCATCTCCTCCCCGTCCCTCGGAGTTATTAAAGAGCGTTACGCTCCTGCCGAGCTTACCCTCCAAGAGGTTTCGCTTCCCGATGCCTGCCGGGTAATCAATGAGGTGCTCGCCCCCGACGAGGATCTCCCCCTTGAACCGAATCACCTCCGCCGCTTTCTCACCCGCACCGCCCTCGGCGACCCCCTAAAGTGTGAGGAACTCGCCGAGCTTGCTCCCCAATTCGGAGACCTCATTATCCGTCAGATCGTGACCCTGAGCGGCGCCGATCGGAAACTTATCGATCGCCCCTCCCTCGAGTTCTCCCTCGAACACCCGGTGAGCGATGGCTGCGCCGTGACTATCTCCCCCGGAAAACGTCCCGACACCTGCGAGCTCACCCTCGACTGGGAGCGGGAGCTCGATTATCAATCGAACTATTCACTGAGCGAACGGTGGGAGGTAATCGAGGAGATCCTCCTCGTTGCTGGGGAGATCGACTCCGCGTCATGCAAAACCCGCGCAATCGACCCGATCGGCCCCCGCTTTCAGCTTGAGGAGCGCGCGACCATCGAGGTCGTCGCTCGGGACCTCGCCTCAGCCGACCCAGCGCTCGATCCCCACCTCTCTCAACGCTCCGACCTCCTCCCCCTCTGCGCCCTGCGCCTCATCGATCCTGAGGTAGAGAGCATCTACGATCTAAAAGAGAGGATCCTTCATGTGCATGCGCAACTCTCGAAGATCAGCCCCAACCTTCCAAACGAGATCGACCTCGATGCCGCAATGGTGTCGCGGTCGCAGCTTGAGCAGTTGGGAGACGCCCCGTTTATTTGGAACTCCTCCGCCGATATGGCGATAATCACCGTCGAGCACTACGTTCTCGTGGTGACGAAAGCCTCCACCGGGTTAACGTTACTGGAGGATGTCCAGGCGCTTGAGGGGTACGCACGACGAACCCGCGATGGGGAGATTCGACCGGAGATCGCCCGGTTAAAATCGATCCAGTCAGCGAGCCCATCGGAAGAGGCGCTCGCCGAGATATTCAAGACCTTCAATCTGCCGAGCGGTTGGTACTTTTTTGGCGCGATGCAGGCATTCGTCGAGAGCGACGATCACGACGCCCGAGGGCGGATAAAGGATGGACTCCTCGATGCAATCACCTCCGGTAATCCAGCCACAGTTGAGCTCACCCGCGACTACCGGATTCAAGGGGATGACCTCGATGAATTTGAGGACGACTCTCCC
>JBJOHD010000254.1:0-4674 GCA_046047875.1 Pseudomonadota bacterium
CGCCTCATCGAGATATTCGTCGAATCAGCACGTTCTGTGCTCGAGTCTTTGGGGCTCGCTCCGTTGACTGTGGGAGAGATTACCCTTGTGTCAGCTCATCGGGGGGATGGCGAGGTTAGAAGCTGCGTGAGTCTTGCCGGTGAAAAGACCGTCGGAAATATGCTTGTGGGGTTTGAGCGTGAGACGGTGCTCGCAGTCGCTTCAGCGATGCTTTGTGAACAGCAGCTAGAGCTGAACGACGATGTTTTGAGTGTCGTCGGAGAGGTCACCAATATGGTGTGTGGGGATGCCAAGCGTCGTTTGAGCGAGCTTGGAATCGTGGTCGGCATGGCGCGCCCCGAATTACTACCGCCAGGGGCACCGGCCCCCGAATTGCTCGGTGACGGGGAGGCTGCAGTTTTCCCGTGTTCGTGTGCGGGGGGAGCTTTCTACGTCTCGGTCGATTTCGGAGCTGTCAGCTCCGGGCAGCGCTGAGATCTGCCTCTGTGTCTAGTGCCCAAGGAATAGGATACTCAGTCCGGCGAAAAGTAATATCGAGGCCCCGAGCCTTTTTCTGAAGTCGTTATCGTGAAATATGAGGTAGCCGAGGATTACGATGAAGATCGTGTGGGTGCATTTTGCCGCCATCGCATAAGAGATGAGTGTGTGTGAAAGTGATTCGAAGAAAAATCCCATCCCCAGCGCCCAGCAGGTGCCGGTGAGGAGGGTCGTGCGCTTGTTGGCACAGATCGCTGGGAGCGGATTGAGCCGTCGAGTAAGCATCGCCGCGGACAAGACGAGCCATTCCGCGATAAGAACGAGCCACAAAAAATAGATCCCAGAGCTCCGATCTCCCCCTGAGTTCATAAGATTAACGAGTACGCCGTAGAGAACTGAGAAAAGGATCATAAAACGCGCTCCCGAATCGGCGAGCATTCGTTGAAAGGGGAGCAGGATCTTTGTCAACTCGCGGATGTCTGCGAACATGAGCCACGAAGCGGCGACAATTATCGCGATACCTATGAGGGCTGAAGGGGTGGGTGCCTCGTCGTGAGCCCCCCAAGCGATGACGCCGGAGACGATCGGCACGAGGGCGGTGAGCGGCATCACCAGGGAGATCTCGGAGTCTCTGATGGCGCGAACGAAGGCCAGCTCGATAAAGAATAGGAGCACACCACAAAGCGCCGCAAGTGGGAGCAATGAACCGCCCTTTACCACCGGTGGCTCTAGCACGGCGAAGACGAATCCTCCCAGGACGACACCGAAAGTCACTGGGATCCAATTGACCAGGTATGGATGAGTCACTGCGCTGAGTTTCTTTTTGCCGATGTCGCCGCAGGCGAAGAAGAGTGCGGAGAGTATCGCGAAGAGGATGCCGATCATGTATGCGCCTATGAGGGGATACCTAGACGTCAGTGTAACGTGCTCGAGAGGGGGATCCTAGGGGATTTGAAATATGGAGGACACCGGGCCTCGAAAGGCCTCGTTCAATCGTTTCGTATCCCGAAGATATATTGCGAGGGGGTCTTCGCTTCTGACGAGGAGAAATTGCGCTCCGACACGGGCCATGTAGCCGTGGATGTCTCCCCCGATCGCCGTACTTTTTAAATAGTCACGGTATGGGGCCTCTCCGAGGAGGGAGTTGCGGTCGTCGATTACAGGCTTCAACACGTTCTTTCCCGTGAGGGTGATAAAGCCCCCCCAGTCGGGGGAGGCAGCAACTACGACGGGAGGCTCAAGTTTCTTGTCGGTGATCAGGGTCTTTAGTGCAGTGACTCCATCGAACGGATAATCCGCATCACTTATTCCGATCGCGCCTCCGTATCCAGGAATTGCACCGGTGCGGTATCCCATGACCACCGGAAGGGCGGCGAGGAGCGTGAGAATGATCGTGTACGGGATCCCGGTACCGCGCTGACGCGCATCGAAGCTCTGCGTTATCGCCCCGAGGCGGCGATATGCGGGCAGGCGCATAAGGAGCTCAAGGGTGAGAACCGAGCGAATCGATTGAGCGATGAGCGGCGCCGCTGCGATAGCGAAAAAGGGGAGAAAGCGAACGGACTTGAGGGTCGAGATCGCCAAAAATCCGAGGATGAAGAGCTCCGGAAAGCGAATCGAGCGAACTCGATTCGGAGCAAGAAACGCCCCGAGAATAATTATGACGATTACCGTAAAGAAGAGCTGCCCCTCACCGCTGCGCGGGTCGATCGCTTTCCACTCTGAGTTCAGATTCATAAAGAAGTCACTGCCCACGAGGCCGAAGACCTGACGGAGAAGATCCACCCCGTATGGGTTGATGAGGGTCGCAGCAACCATACAAAGGAGGAGCGCTCCGAGATGAATGAAGTGACCGATTCGGAGCGGCTTTCTTTCGATGAGGGCGATATCGTAGAGCAGACCTACGATAGCGAGAGCGAGCACGATAATCCCAAGAGGAAATGACGGATGGAGGTTAACCCAGAGTAGAGTGATAAGAAGGAGCGGCGCCGTCAGGGAGAATGGCAGCGCCTCACCTGCGCGAACCTTACGCACTATCTCCCAAAGGAGATACATCATGATGGCGTACAGAAAAAATCCGAAGATAACCGGGCGCAAGATGAAGTGAATCGAACTGAGCTTAAGCGCTAAAAATGCGGCAGCGCCCGCGGCAAGGGGAGATTGAGAATAGCGCAGGGCGGCGGCGAAGGTTGTACCCATGAAAGTCAGGAGGAAGATCGCGGTCAACGTGCCGTAGAGGAGCGGCATGCCGTGCGATCCTCCTCCGACAGCGTTTAAAGCAGCGAGGCACAGATCGCTTAACCACTGATCGGCGATCCATGGTCGCGGAGTCGGTGTAGCGAGGAACGGATCGAACCTCGGCACCGCGCGATCCTCCATGATCATTTCGCCGGTCATGAGGTGCCAGCCGACCCCTGGATCATCCGCGAAGCGATCCATCTGCAGCGCAGTTAGGGTCCAGTAGCCAAGCATGGCGATCAGGGCGAAGAACGGGAAACGCATGGGGTGAGGTGTTGCCAATATCGAGTCGCGAGAAGCGTAGCACCGCCTGCCCCTCAAAGCATAGCAGTAACTATGGGAAAAAATTCGATTTTATAGGAGTTGTCGAGTCGATTCAGGGATAGATGAGTTAGTCCCCTCTTTGATTTATGATTCGCGGGCCTCCGCAATAATAAAGCCCCCACCGGGAGGGCGGGGGCTCATCGCACTGTTACTCTTGGAGGAAGTCCGCCGTTCGGACCCGTCCTTTCTACCGTACAAGTCTCTGAGACTTGTCACGGATTTGTAAAATTTCGGTGCTTTTATAAAAGCGAAAGAGCGTAAAGATTTCGGAGCGTTACGTCATATGACCCACTCAGAATTTAGCGTCATAATCCACGGAGGAGCGGTCGATCGGGAGGTTGCTCTTGGAGACCATCGAGAGAAGCCGGTGCTCGGCGAAGCGCTCGATGCTGCGTGGGACCGCCTTGTGTCGGGCCGCCCGGGGGAGGAGGCGGTAGCCGCCGCACTCAAGGTCATGGAGGGCTGTGAGTTCTTCGATTCAGGCTACGGCAGCTTCCTGAACGAACACGGGAAGGTTCGGCTCGATGTGGCGTTGATGCGGGGCACGGGGGATTTCATCTCTTTTATGAACATCGCTCGGGTGAAGTATCCCTCAGCCTTGGCGCTCGATAACCTCGTGCCGGGGAAGTCGCTCATGGCTGTCTGGACCGAGGAGCGTATGTGGGCCCTCGACAAAGTGTCGGAGGAGCGGAAGACCCGTTATGGCTGGGTCGCGACTGAGGAGGAGATGATCGCTCCATTCGCACGGGAGAAGACCGAGTTTCTCCTCGCCGACGCAGATAGCCAGGGTATGGCATGGAAACCAGCGACGCTCGGCCACGATACGGTTGGATGCGTCGTCCGTGATGGTAATGGGAGGATATTTGCGGGCACCTCAACAGGGGGTATCGCGTTAAAGCCGGATGGTCGGGTGGGGGATTCGCCCCTTGTTGGTGCGGGGGTGTTTGCCGACAACTCGATCGGTGGTCTCTCGGCTACCGGTGCCGGGGAGACGATTATCAAATCGACGGTAAGCGCCTTTGTCCTCGCTGAGATGCGGCGTCTTATGCGCCGCGACCCGGAGGTCTTTGTTCGTGAGCCACAGAAGCTTCGAGAGGTCATCGAGAACGAGATCGGAGATATGACGGCGAAGTATCCCGGGAATATGGCTGGGCTCATCGTAATGCCACTCCAGGGTTTTCCAGCCTACGGTTTCAATTCCCCTGGATTGTCCGTAGCAACACGGACGGGTTCAGCCACCATCCTCGACCACGAAGATGTTCAGGTAGCAGTTAATCCAAATCTCGGCTCGTAGCCCTACTCCGGGCGACGAATCCTCCGGCGACACGGTGCTGCTTGTCGTGATATACCTTTCTTGAACGCAATCTCAACGCAGGTGAGTTATGGGAGCGATCATTCTCGCGAGTGATGAAGGTGGATTCGGTATGGAGGCTGCTGTGGCGGCATTTAATCGTACTGGCTCACGCTTTGATGCTCTTGAAGAGGGGATCAGGGCTGTAGAGGATGACCTACGAGCGCGAACTGTCGGTTTTGGTGGTGCGCCGAACGCGGAAGGAGTGATGGAGCTCGATGCCTCGTTCATGGATGGAACGACGCGGATGTGCGGGGCAGTCGGTGCCCTCCGCGAGACTCGGC
>JBJOHD010000255.1:0-3827 GCA_046047875.1 Pseudomonadota bacterium
AGAAGCGATTCCTCGATCGCCGGCACGCTTAGAATCTCCCGAAAAATTTTCGTCTGTTTCCCCTCCATTCCTGCTCCGCCGACGATAGCGCGGAGGTCGTTGTAAAATTCGATGAGGGTTGGATGATAAATGGACAGTCCGTCTCTCAGTGGATCGGGCGTACGGCTGAGGAATTCTTTACACGGCTCCTCCGCTCGAGGGCCGGTAATTCTCGGGTTCACGGGGTGGCGGTTCTTCGCGCTCTGCCGCAGCGGTTCTCCCTCGCCCGATTCCGCCCCCAACGGCGAGGCTTCGGGAGCGAACTCGATCCCATTTTGATTTGAAGGGGGCAGATGGGTTTTGAGTCCTTCTGAAAACATCGCACACATCCGGGTCGCTTTAGGGCAGCAGGCGCATCGCTCCAGGTTCTTTCGCTTGCGGGGATACGATAGAAAGATCCCTGCCGTTGCTCCATCGAGAAGCGTTGGGGGTTGGTTAGTCCTTTGTGAGTTCTGATTACAGCCAGGAGTCGCGCGCAAAGTAGGTTCAACAGGTGGGGCACCACCTCTCGACCTTCCCGCACCCTTCGAGGGCTAAAACGGAGATTAAGCCCGCTCCTAAGTCCCGCTCCTAAGTCTCAGAGACCTGGCGGGAGCGATATAGGCAAGCTGAGGGGTTGGGCGATGTTCGGTTTATGCCTCGGTGTGTCCTCTGATTTGGTGACGAGGTGATAGCCAACTTACTGAAATAATTCGCTGCGACTTGCTTTCACAAGGGAGCGTAATTACTTATACTTGAGTAAGTTGCTCAAGAATCGTTTGTTCGGTATAACACGCTGATTCCTTTAGAGCTATTCGTCGTTTCTGGCGGGTAGATGCTTAAGGTTAAAGGGCGTGAGAGACTCCCTCTCCCGAAGATTTTCGGGGGGGCGGATCACCGAACCTTTGAGGGTAGGGAAGCGCTACGGATAACGTCGGGAAAGTTAGTAAAAGTATGGCGACCGATACCGAAGTCTTAGACAGTTTTACGAAGCAAGACTACAAGTACGGGTTCTACACCGACATCGAGGCCGATGAAGCGCCTCCGGGTCTCAATGAAGACATCATCCGGCTCATCTCGCGAAAGAAGGAGGAGCCGGAGTGGCTGCTTGAGTGGCGATTGAAGTCGTACCGTAAGTGGCTCACGATGAAGGAGCCGCACTGGGCGTTTGTTCATTATCCCCCGGTCGACTATCAGAGCACGATTTACTACTCCGCACCGAAGCAGAAGAAAGCGCTGAAGACCCTCGACGAGGTTGATCCCGAACTTCTTAAGACCTACGACAAGCTCGGTATTCCGTTGCACGAGCAAAAACAGCTTGCCGGGGTTGCGGTGGATGCGGTTTTCGATAGCGTTTCGGTTATCACCACTTATAAGGCGGAGCTCGAGAAACATGGCATTATTTTTTGCTCGTTCTCGGAAGCTGTAAAGCACCACCCCGAGCTTGTAAGGAAGTATCTGGGGTCGGTTGTGCCGCACACCGATAACTTCTTTGCGGCGCTCAACTCCGCGGTCTTCACCGACGGCTCGTTCGTCTATATTCCGAAAGGGGTGCGCTGTCCGCTTGAGCTCTCAACATACTTCCGAATTAACGCGAAAAACACCGGCCAATTCGAGCGGACCCTCATCATCGCCGATGAGGACAGCTCTGTGAGCTACCTTGAGGGGTGCACCGCGCCGATGCGTGATGAAAATCAACTCCACGCCGCTGTGGTAGAGCTTGTGGCGTTAAAGGGTGCCCACATCAAGTACTCGACGATTCAGAACTGGTATCCCGGGGATAAGAATGGCTGGGGGGGGATCTACAACTTTGTTACGAAGCGGGGAATTTGCTCTGAGAACGCGAAGATTTCGTGGACGCAGGTCGAAACCGGTTCGGCGATAACGTGGAAGTATCCGAGTGTCATCTTGAAAGGGGACAACTCGGTGGGTGAGTTTTACTCCGTAGCGGTGACGAACAACAAACAGCAAGCCGACACCGGCACCAAGATGATCCATATCGGGAAGAACACGAAGAGCACGATCGTGTCGAAGGGCATCTCCGCGGGCCAAGGGCAGAACTCGTATCGGGGGCTGGTAAAGGTGCTGAAAGGCGCCGATAACGCGCGGAACTTCTCCCAGTGTGACTCGATGCTGATGGGCGATAAGTGCGGGGCGCATACCTTCCCGTACCTCGAGATCGATAATCCGACGGCTCAGGTCGAGCACGAGGCATCGACCTCGAAGATCGGCGAGGATCAGATCTTTTACTGCAATCAGCGCGGCATTTCGACAGAAGATGCGGTCTCGATGATCGTGCACGGATTCTGTAAAGAGGTGTTTAAGGAATTGCCCCTTGAGTTTGCGGTGGAGGCCCGTCAGCTCCTCGCCGTGAGCCTTGAAGGGAGCGTAGGATAACCGGATTCAATCACGAAAGAAGAGGCAGTATGGCACCGATGCTTGAGATTACGAATCTCCACGCAAAAGTAGAGGAAGGGGATCGCGCGATCCTAAAAGGTATCAACCTTACCGTAAATCCGGGGGAGGTCCACGCGATCATGGGGCTTAACGGCTCCGGGAAGAGTACCTTGGCGAATGTGCTCGGTGGCCGCGAAGGGTACGAGGTGACCGGCGGCTCGGTAAAATTTCAAGGGGAGGATCTCCTTGAGATGGATCCTGAGGTTCGGGCTCAGCACGGCGTGTTCATGGCGTTCCAATACCCGGTCGAGCTCCCTGGAGTCCTCGGCACCTATTTCCTGCGCACCGCACTCAACTCGATCCGCGAGGCGAAGGGGGAGAAACCCCTCCAGGTACGTGAATTCAACGAACTCGTGCAGCAGAAAGCGAAGCTGGTGGAGCTCGACGATGCGCTCTTAAAGCGTGCGGTGAACGAAGGCTTCTCAGGCGGCGAGAAGAAGAGGAACGAGATATTCCAGATGGCGGTGCTCGATCCGAAACTCGCCATCCTCGATGAGACCGATTCAGGCCTCGACATCGATGCCCTCCAGATCGTTTCACACGGGGTTAATAAGCTCCGGGAAGCGGATCCCACGAAGTCGGTGATCGTGATTACCCACTATCAACGGCTTCTGAATTACATCGTCCCCGATTTCGTGCACATCCTCCTCGATGGAAAGATCGTGAAGTCAGGCGGCAAAGAGCTCGCACTCGAACTTGAGGAGCGAGGATACGGCTGGGTCAAAGGCGACGGCGCGTCAACGGCGGCGTAGGGGAAGCAGCGATGGAAACGGCGACGAAGACCCCGGCGTGGGCCGAGGCAAATTTCAAAGTTTTTGACGGCGGCGGATCGTTCCAGGCGGTTCGAGCTGAAGCTTTCAAACGGTTCCAGGCGCTCGGACTCCCAACAACGGAGAACGAGGAGTGGAAGTATACGAACGTATCCTCCCTTCTCAAAACCCCGTTCGGCATCGCTCCGGCAGCGACAGTGTCGGCGACGGCACTCGACCCATATCTCGTGGGGGGGCTGGCTGCCCAGCGGCTCGTCTTCGTTAACGGGGAATGGAATGAGGGTCTTTCTAACATAGCTGGTGCGCCGAAGGGGCTTTCCGTGGAGTCGCTGAAGTCCGCCGTCGGCGCCTCCGGTGCGAAGCTCCGCGAGATCGTCGCAGCGAACCTCTTCAAGCACGCCGCGTTTGAGGGCCATCCGTTCGTCGCCCTGAACACAGCTTTTTTGAGCGACGGAGCGGTAATCAAAGTTGAGCGGGGTGCGGTGATCGATACCCCGATTCACCTCGTGCATGTAACGACCGGCGAAAAATCGGAATTGATGACCGCGCCGAGGGTTCTCATCGTCGCCGAGGACAACGCGG
>JBJOHD010000256.1:0-11088 GCA_046047875.1 Pseudomonadota bacterium
CCCCTGCATCTCGCTCGTTCGATGGCGGAGTGCCTTTCGAAAAAGCTCCTTTCCGAGGACCGGTTGTTTGAGAGCTTCGCCCGCATCAACCGTATCGCCTCGACCCGTCTCCGTAAAAGCACGGTAACCACGCTCCCGCACGAGATATTTGCGAAGCACGCGCAGCTCGCTGCCGAGCTTCGATAGATTCCCCCGCTGGTGCACAGCTGCATTCGCAAACTCCGACGTGTGGAGGTGGGGCCGAAACAGCACAGATGAACGCCGACAGAAACCGCGGCTATTCCGGATCGACCCGGAGATCCCGGGCACCCATCGCTTCGGGGAGGAGTTCACGGAGCGTCATTTCGAGACGGTGCTCCGTTGCGCACACGCTCCGCACCGGAAAATCGAGCCCGAATTCACTTAAGACCTGCCGGCACGCTCCGCACGGAGATGTGGGGGTTTGGGTCGGGGTGTAGACCACGACGGCGCGGACGCCCTTCGCTCCGGCTGATATGGCGGCGAATATCGCCGACCGCTCGGCACAGTTTGTAAGACCGTACGAGGCGTTCTCAACGTTGACCCCAACCACGACCTCGCCCCGATCGGTGAGGATCGCGGCACCAACCTGGAATCGGCTGTACGGCGAATAGGAATTCTTTATAACTCCTCGGGCGGCGCTCTCAAGGCGCTCCCACGGGATAGAGTCTGATGACATAGCGGGAAACCTTGCTTATCACAGTGTCGGCCCCCTAATTCACCAACCCCCGGCCGAGAGATCAAGTCCTTTTTGGGCGAATACCCTCGAGAGTATGGGCAAGCGCCAGGTAAACCTCGTTCAGGTCTACCAAGATTCGCTGGGCCTCCGCCGGAGAGGGTGTCAGCGGCTCGAAATCGCTCCACCGTTCCCCGTCCTCAAGACACCGATTAAATGTCACAGCATGGCTCACAGTATCGAAATGGTACCGCTTCCCCGGCTCGAGATCGCCTGAGACGGTGAGCGCTCCGAGCTCTCCCGCGCTCCCAAACGACTGACCGAGCTCGACCTCCGCAGCTTCCGGCTTTCTCTCGACTCGGTATTCACCCCGAGAGTCCTGGAAACGTCCGAGCTTCGCGAGATCACTATAAGCGACGCCATTCTCTTCGATTCCCGATAACGCACGCATAAAGAAAACGCCCCGCATCGGATTACGCAGCATCTCCCGGTTAATCGCCTCAACGAACTCTCTCGTTGCAGCATCTGGCGGAAGTCCGAGCTGCTCTTTATCCGCGAGCGCATACGCCTCAGCGATTCTCCGCTCCACAGCGAGAAGCGCCTCTCCCCGTACGATCGCAGCTCCCCGCGTTAACCGCCCTTCAAAGAGTTCGCCATCCCCATCGCAGCTGCATTCGATATGAATCGTCGGCAGCGCTGTGCGCTCACAGATCGCCGCCGCGACAAAATCCTCACGCCGCGCCATCTCGGTGCGAAGCTTTGAAACAACGTCGGTGATCTCCAGGGCGACGAACGCCGATTGACGATGAAAATCGCCGGCTGTGCCGAGAGTTTCATCGGGAGAGGGCCCCTCTCCCGGAGTGTTACCGCGATCTCGATTACTCCTCACCGCCGACGAATCCTCCCTTAGATTATTCTATGCGCGCCGTCGCCCCAGCCGCTCGAGCCTCTTTCGCTGCAACGAGTTGAGAGACCGGACATAGCCGCCGGAGATCTTCACCGGCTCTACGATCCTTCCCCCAACCAGCGATTCACCGACCTTTCCGCGAACCAGCACTTGAAACGCTAACTCGCATCGACTCGTTACCGCTGATTTGAAAATTAACACGCCGTCTGGACCCACCGCCCACTGACCAGCGAGATCGCTCTTGCGTATCTCAAACTCCGCGCCGTTCGAGCGGAGCGGGATGAGGCGTACGGTGACCGATTGGGAGGCTACCGTCACTCCCTGCTTCTCAGCAAAAAATCGAAGCCCCCGCGCCATCGCATTCTCGAGGTCGGTGACCGCGGCTGAATGGGCCTTGCACTGGACCCGATATACGGTCGGATCCTCTACAGCGTGAGCGACCGCACTCCCCAGACAAACGCCTAAAAACAAAGCTATGCACCGCATGGAACCGCCTTGTTCCGTTTCATTAAATTCGCAAAAAAGCGAACGAGGAGTACCCCTTAGGCTATTCACCCACGAGGGGCTCCCCTTCCTACACCGTGTTATGAGGCAACGAGCGCCCGGTGTGACTCGGTGCGCTCCCCGGTGATCCGTGCGGCGATACGGTGCAAGAAGTTCTCAGACAAGGAGAAGTGCTAACGCGATTGCGCCCCGCCCCGTCCAGCCAACCGTTCGAATCCAATTTGTCCGGACAAGTCGACGCCAAGCGCCCTCGTCGAACTGTACCGCGAGCCGTTCGTGACACGGCACCTGAAGGCCCCAGGTGGAGCCCCAGATGATGACAAGCAGCAACGCCCCGCTGAGCGGAGCTGCCCCTCCGACAAAAATCACCAAACCAGCCGCCGTGATCGCCTCCACCATCATCGTCGGAATGACTATCACTCCGATCCTCAGTGTGTGGCTTCGCTCATACGCAGTAAAATTTTCGCGCCCGACGAGCGCAAAGAGGGGATAGTGGACGAGCTGAATCACCCATATCACTCCCACCATAATAAGGGTCGCAGCTGCGTGGATGAGCAATAGAGAGGTAATCATCGTTTACCTTTTTAAATGTTCGACAATCCGCTCCGCGGTCAACCTTCCAGAGAGCAGCGCCCCCTGAATCGACCCGCTGGTAAGGTAGTCACCGCACCGAAAGACCTCGTTCACCGCTTCAGGGAGCCGGGGTTTCCGGGTAAAATACGGTGGCACCTGCATCGGCAGGGCCCGCTCGATCGAGAATCCCCCGACGTAACGCCACGCCCCGACCTGATCGCCGAACCAGCCCCGCGCCTCAGCGAGTACCTCCCCCTGAAGGGACTCAGCGGATCGTCCCCCCGACTGCTCCTCGAGAACGGTGACCGAGATAAGCGCCCCTCCAGCGGGAGCGTACCCCGGTGCGATATCGCTCGGTACCGCGAGGTTATTGATCACCCCCCTCCCCTCGCCGTTTAAGACGAGCATCGGAGCGTCGAGAGGGGAGCGGGGCGCGCTGAAATAGAGATTGGTCACTCCCCGTAACTGGCGAGGCGGCTCATCGATAAAGCGGTGTGCTGCAACTCCGTCGGTAGCGACCACAACAGCGTCGGCGCTCACCCCCTCTCCGCTCTCAAGTTGAACCGCATGAGCGCTCACCCTCGATACCGGCGCGTTGCAGCTCACCTGACCTCCCCGGATGTCGTCTCGCAGCGCTTCCCCGAGCACTCCCATCCCCCGTGCGGGGAGCGCTGCGAATCCAAGGGTAAACATCTTAAACACAAACTCGAACATCCGGTCGCTCGTCTCAAGACCGGACTCGAGGAATATCCCCCCAAAAAAGGGGCGGAAGAAACGTTCGATTATCTCCCGACTCATCCCCCGCCGCTTCAGCGCCTCGAGGGTGGTGCTTTCCGGGCCGGTAAGATCTCCGAATGTGGGACGAAACGCCTCGAATTGCAGCCGAGCGATCCGTAACTTATCCCCCCACGATACGATCGGTGCCAACGCTGTCTTTAAAATATGCCGGGGTGCCCGCAGGGGATCGGCGAGGGTATGGAAGCGCTTATTCCACCGCACGATAGCTCCCGGAGCAAAGAATCCGAGTTCAAGAGCAGCGTAGTCGAAGACCCGATGGGCTTCAGGATACGCGGTAAGAAAAACCTGAAATCCTCGGTCGAGAAGAAACCCCTCCTCGGTTCGAAGGGTGGACGCACGCCCTCCAACGTACGGCTTCTCCTCAAAGACGGTAACGTTCATTCCGCGATGGGAGAGTTCACGCGCACAGGCGAGACCACTCAATCCAGCTCCAACGATGATGACGTTCCCCATGAAGACACCGCGAGGTTTGTTCGAAGAGACTATGCCAGAATCCCCCCGTTCCGTCAGCTGTTCCTCGGTCCGCCTCTCGCTCCGGGGGCGCGGGGCTCCCCTTCCCCCGATCTAACACCGCAAGCTCCGGTGGGAGTCGCCGCCCCACCCGAGCCACATAGAAACAGACGATCGACTTCGTGACGGGATACGGCGAGGTCCTTCGGGGAGAGCTCCGCTGCGAGAGGTGGCGAGTGGGCGACCCAACAGGGGCAGCGCTCCCCGAGGCTCTTCGACCAGCGACGACGGGGAGCCGCCGTTGCATCATACTCCATCAGCGGGCACACGAACTCTCATCCGCGCATCGAGCACGATCGTTCCCTGCCCCTTCGGTAAGATCGCTACCGGATTTAGATCACATTCGATGAGCTCAGGCAGCGCATGCGCAAGCGTCCCGATCCGGGCGATGGTCTCTTCAAACGCCCCACGATCGTACGCTCCCCTCCCCCGAAACGGAGCCAGAATTCGGCGAAATCGCAGTGAATCGACGAGCCGAGTAATCTGCGCCGAATCGATCGGCACCGCCCCGACGGCGATATCGTCTCGCACCTCGACCTCGGTGCCCCCCCAACCGCACGAGATAAGCGTCCCGAGGTTCGGGTCGACCCGCACTCCGATGAATCCCTCCCGCGCCGAATCGATGAACGGCTGTACCAACACCCGCTCCACCCGAATTCCCGCCTCGCGCTCAAGCCGCTGGAATCGGGCGATCGCTCTGTCGAGCATCGTTGTGTCGCGGATATCGAGCACTACCCCGCCGTAATCTGATTTATGAACGAGTCCTTCCGCGAACCCTTTGAGCACGACCGGAAAGCCGATCGTCTCGGCTGTGACCCGCACATCTTCAAGCGCCACGACTCGCCCCCGGAGGCAGCGCACCCCCGCACCGGAGAGAAGCTCAACGACCTCATCCCAGAGAAGCCACCGGTCCCCCGGGGTTTCGGTTATCCGGGTCCGTAAGGGCTCGACCGAATACGTCCGGGGCGGAATCTCGAATCTCGAGCGGTGTGAGAACCGTGCAGACTTAAGAACCGCCCCGAGCGCCGCCGCAGCCCGCTCGAGGTCGAGGAAAAGCGGGGTCCTTGACGGGAGAGACGGAGTACCAACCGACTCTCCACCACCGGGCACCACGATAGCTAAAGGTTTCTGGAGCGTTACATCAAGCTCTAAGACCGATCTGAGGATCTCATCGAAGGGGTGAAGTCCGACATCCACGAGCACTACGACGACGATGTCGAACTCCTGTGCCGCGAGCTCGATAGCCTGCGTGAACTGTCCGGGGTTCGCCGCTGCGGTGAGGTCGATCGGATTCGCGACAGCTGCTCCGACCGGGGCGATCCCGCGAAGCTTGGCTGCAAGCGGCGCCGATGCCGGAGGGAACCGCAGTCCTTCTATCTCTCCTCGATCTCCGAAGAGGATCGCTGGGCCCCCCGAATTGGTGATGATCGCAGTGTTTCCCTCGCGCATGAGCTCGCGCCACCTCGGTGCGAGGGTAACAGCGTCGATAAGCTCGGAGATCGAGTCGCACCTGACGACTCCCCCCTGCTCAAAAATCGCGGCGATCCCCCGTTCAGGCGAGGTGAGTGCCGCGGTGTGAGACGCCGCCGCCCGGGCTCCCACCGCGGTGCGCCCCGCTTTGACTGCAAAGATCGGCTTTCGTCGGGCGACCGTGCGGGCGGCTTCAAGAAATCGGGGGCCATCGCGTAGCCCTTCGAGGTACAAGGCTATCGCCGCGATTTCAGGGTCCTCTCCCCACTCGAAAAGAAGTTCGGCTGCGTTCAGATCCACCGAGTTTCCGAGAGAAACGAATCGTCCGATTCCCCGCCCCTTCACGGCAAGCTCTTGAAGCATCACGATCCCGCACGCTCCGCTCTGGGTCGCTATGGCGGTAGTTCCTCCGAGGAGCGGGAGCTCACCGAAGGTTGCGGCCAGCTTCACCGCCGGGTCGCCGTTAATGACCCCGAAGCAATTCGGTCCGATAAGCCGTAGTCCGCTCCGGCGGGCGATTTCGAGGATCGTCCTCTCGCTGGCCGCACCCGCCTCACCCGACTCGGCGAAGCCCGCGGAGATAATCACCGCACACCGGGCGCCGACCTCGCCCGCCTGAGCGATCACCTCCGCTACCCCCTTTTGGGGAACCGTGACGATCACGAGCTCAACCGTCTCACCGATAGCTTCAAGGGTCGGATAGACCCGGTGCCCCGCGATCGGTTCCGCCGAGCGGCCCACCGGGTAGACCGAGCCGCTGAAGCCCCCCCGAATAATATTCATAAATACGCGGGTGCCTATCTTGTTTGGATCGGCTGAGACCCCCACAACCGCGGCTGACGACGGAGAAAGAAGGGGTGACCGTTTTTGACTTGAATTCATTCCGGTAGTCATAGCGACCCCCCGCCCCCCGGCCTGTGAGCGTTGTCATGAACGAGCCGTAAGGTATGAGGTACGCTCAGCTTCGTTCGTTCGAGGGAGGGTTTATGGCGAAAATAGTCTGCGTGCTTTATGAAGATCCGGTCGGCGGGTATCCGAAATCGTATCCCCGCGACGATATTCCAACGATCCACCGCTATTCGGACGGCCAGTCGCTTCCATCGCCGAGCGCGATCGACTTCTCCCCCGGAGCCCTTCTGGGGAGCGTCTCCGGAGAGCTCGGACTCCGTAAATTTCTCGAAGCGGGTGGGCACACCCTGGTGGTGACTTCCGATAAGGAGGGACCCACCAGCACGTTCGATCGCGAGCTGCGTGATGCCGATGTCGTTATCTCACAGCCGTTCTGGCCGGCTTATCTCACCGCTGAGCGGATCGCCCGCGCTCCGAAGCTACAACTCGCCATCACCGCGGGGATCGGCTCGGACCACGTCGATCTTTCGGCGGCGATGAAGCGAAACATCACGGTCGCTGAGATCACATTTTGCAACAGTATCAGTACCGCCGAGCACGCGGTGATGCAGATCTTAGCGCTCGTACGTAATTACATCGACTCGTATCGCTGGGTCGTGCGCGGAGGCTGGAATATCGCCGACTGCGCGATGCGATCGTACGACCTTGAGGGAATGAAGGTCGGTATCGTGGGGGCTGGGCGGATCGGGACCGCGGTCCTCCGGCGTTTAAAACCGTTCGATGTCGAGCTTCATTACTACGATATTCACCGACTCCCCATCGCTCTTGAGCAGGAGCTTGGGCTCACCTACCACGCCGAACTCGCCTCACTCGTAAAACTGAGTGATGTTGTGTCGCTCCACTGTCCGCTGCACGCCCGTACCGAGCACCTTTTTAACGAGACGCTCATCGGCAAGATGAAACGCGGGGCGTTCATCGTCAACACTGCGCGGGGAAAGATCTGTGACCGCGATGCTATCGCCCGCGCGCTCCGCAACGGGCACCTGGCAGGTTATGCGGGAGATGTATGGTTCCCCCAGCCGCCGCCGAACGATCATCCGTGGCGAACGATGCCGCACCATGGAATGACACCGCATATCGCCGGAACGAGTCTCCCCGCGCAAGCGCGTTACGCCGCCGGAACGCGTGAGGTTCTTGAGTGCTGGCTCGCCGGACGGCCGATACGTTCGGAATATCTTATCGTCGATAAAGGGATTCTCGCCGGCACCGGCGCCCATTCGTACGTCCCTGGAAATGCGACCGGAGGGGCAGAGGAAGCGATCGAATACTCGCCGGGATGGTCTGAGGACCGGGTTGTAGGGCTCTAGTGGTTCGACCATTAAATTCTTTCACCTGCAAGGTAATAGAATTTATGCTCACCACTAGTCCTGAGTTGGTTTTTCACTCCGCGGGAGTGAAAAATCTTATTTGTCGAAGGACTAGTGTATGTTAAGCGATCGACAAGAGGCGGGGCGGATACTTGCGGCACGGCTTCGAGAGTTCCGAGATCAACCTGACGTCATCGTTCTCGGACTCACCCGCGGCGGTGTTCCGGTGGCGTTCGAGGTTGCAGCCTCGCTCGGAGCTCCGCTCGATGTCGTGGTGGTGCGAAAGATCGGCGCGCCGGGGCAGCCTGAACTTGCTGTCGGCGCGATAGCCCCTGAGGGTATTCGGGTACTCAATCCGGAGGTCGTCCACTATCACGGCCTCTCCCCGGAGTTACTCGATGCTGCGGAGAAGCCGGAACGGGAGGAGCTGCGCCGCCGGGAGCGGCTTTACCGCCGTGGCCGCCCCTACCCCGATCTCCATGGAAAGCGGGTGATCCTCGTCGACGATGGCCTCGCAACCGGGGCAACGATGCGCGCTGCGATCGAATGGGTTAAGCTGCGGGGCGCAGCGGGGATAATCGTCGCTGCGCCGGTCGCAAGCCGTGAAGCGTGCGATCTTATCATGGCAGAGGCGACGCCATTACTCCTGTGTCACCACATCGCCCCCGAGCCCTTCTGGGCGGTGGGGGTTTGGTACCGGAATTTTCCCCAGGTCTCGGACGATGAGGTGGTGCGGTTTCTCTCTCTCGCCGAGGGAGTACGATCCGCGAGCCCCGAAGCGCCGAGTCATCCGGTGTAGGAACTCGGGGCTCGCGCCGTGATACCCCCTCCGATCATCTTTTCATCGAACGAGCACACCCTGATCGGTGCGGAGCTCGCTCGCTCGATCCCCGGCGCGACGTCCGGAGGCTCTTTGGAGCGAACGTTCCCAAACGGAGAGATCGTGGTCGAGGTTCAAGGCGCGGTGCGTGATCGTCCGGTGATCGCCGTCGTAACCGTCACCCCCCCGGCGAGCAATCTCGTGGCAACGGTGAGCCTCACCGACACCCTCAAGCGGCTCGGCGCCCGTTCGATCCACCTCGTTCTCCCCTACCTCGCCTATTCCCGCCACGATCGGGGGCCGAGCGAACGGAGCCGGATGTTCTTTCTCCTGGGAAAGCTCCTCGCGGCTGCCGGAGCGGATCGGATTTCGACGCTCGACCTCCACCACCCCGAGATCGCTCCGGAGTTCGGCCTGCCGCTCGAAACGGTTTCGACCGTCCCGTTGTTTAAAGCGCGGCTCACCGGGAGCCCGTTCGAGCACGGCGTGATCCTTGCTCCCGATGAGGGTGCTCGCCACCGTGCTGAAGAGCTCGCTCAGGCGCTTCGCTTCGAGCGGCCGATCCTCTCCGGCGTCAAACGACGGAGCTTCTCCGGTATCTCGACTGAGTTTCCCCCGTGTCCCGCATCGTCTGTGATTATCATCGACGATATACTCGACACCGGCGAGACCCTCATCGCCGCCGCCGAACATCTCGCCCGCCACGGAGTCACCCGCACCATCGTCTGCGTTTCGCACGGATTGTTTACCGGGAGCAGGTGGTCGCACCTGTGGGAGCTTGGGATCGAGCGTATATACACCACCGACTCGGTGGGTGGTGGGCACATACCTGACGACCGACGTATCGAGATCATTCCCTGCGCCTCGATAATTTCAGAGAGTATCGGACGTTCTTTTTTCAAGGACAGCGTATGCGCGCACCCCCACCCCAAGAGATAACGTTACCCCTTCAGGAGGTCGAGCTGCCTGGCGACCTGACGCCGCCAGCCCGGGGGCGCGGCATCGTCGTCTTCGCTCACGGGAGTGGGAGCGGGCGGCAAAGCCCCCGCAATCGCTACGTCTCGTATCGCCTCGCCCAAGAGGGATTCGGCACTTTGCTTTTCGATCTCCTCACCCCCGCTGAGGATCTTACCCCCCGCAAGCGCTTCGATATCCCCCTTCTCGCCCGCCGTCTCGGCGAGGTCGTCAGATGGATGCAACGGAGCGGGCTGGGCGAGAACGGGATCGGTCTCTTCGGGGCGAGCACCGGCTCAGCGGCCGCGCTCATCACCGCGGCGAGCTTACCCCACGATATTCGAGGGGTCGTCTCCCGGGGAGGGCGCCCCGACCTCGCCCACGGGGAGCTCCCACGGGTACTAGCTCCGACCCTGCTCATCGTCGGTGGGGAGGATCACGGGGTCATCGAGCTCAACGAATCGGCGTACGGAGCGCTCACCTGCGAGCGAGACCTCCGTCTCGTCCCCGGAGCGTCACATCTTTTTGAGGAACCGGGCGCGCTCGAGCAGGTCGCAAACCTCGCGATCGAGTGGTTTGAGCGGTACCTCACAGCACCCACCCACGCCGTGCCCGCTGCACACTCCCAGCTTTAAAGACGGGAGCTGAACCCTACGCCGAGGGCTTTGCACGAACGGTGGCCAGACCACCGTCGACACCAAACACCTGGCCTGTCACCCAGCGTGCATCGTCTCCAAGGAGATAGACGATCATCGAGGCGACGTCGTCCGGTTCACCGAGGGTGCCGAGCGCGTGCATGGAGCGGGAGAACTTCTCGCTCTCCGGATTTGAGACGATCCGCTGCGTCAGCGGGGTCTTGGTAAGCCCCGGAGCGACGCAGTTTATACGGATCCCTTGAGATGCGTAGGTCGCGGCAGCCGATAACGTTAGTCCGATTATCCCCGCTTTTGCAGCGGCGATCGCTTCGTGATTCGCAAGACCGGTTCGCGCAGCAGCTGAGGATACGAGTACGATTGAACCTCCCGGGGAGACAACCGACCTTACCGCCGCCCGTGTAACCGCATACGCTGAGCCGAGATTCTGGTTCATCGTCTCCGCCCACTCCTGGGGGGAGGTGAGATGGATCGGCTTGAGGATGAGCGAGCCAACGCAGTTCACCACCCCGTGTATCGAACCGCAGCTCGCCTTAAGCTCCGCTACAACCTCACTCACCGCGCCGGGGTCGGTCGCATCGACGACCCGCCCGGTAACGCCGAGCTCCTCTATAACCCCCCGGAGACGCTCCTCAGAGCGACCTATAACCACAACATTCGCCCCGGAGTTACGTAGGATTCGGGCCACACCTTTGCCGATCCCCCCAGTCCCGCCAAAAACTATATAAGTCTTTTCGTTTTCCATAGTTACAAGGCTTGCTCCGGCGCCAAATGATGACGTATAATCACTACAGATTAAGGTTATATGATTTATTTATAAAACATATAATTTTCGAGGTCAATCAAATGCTTATGACCCCCAAAAGCACAGAGAAGCGCGGTTCCACGATTTTGCAAAACCGGGAACGGTACGTTGCAGCGCTCCTTGACGGAAGCGCCGAAGCGGCGACCCGAGCGATCAACGAAGCGCTTGCATCGGGGGTAACTCC
>JBJOHD010000257.1:0-7289 GCA_046047875.1 Pseudomonadota bacterium
AGGAGTGGGTGAACGACGTTGAGGAGTGGACCCCGCAAAAAGATGTGCGCGATGCCGACGGTCCAGGCCGGGGCGGGGACGAGGGGGGCGGTGGCGGAACCGCAACCAAGACGAAGGTAGAGCAAAAAACCGAGACCAAGCTTGATGAGCCCGATCTCGAGGTGGCGCCCACGACCGCGACCGAGGCACCTGCAGCGAAGCCCCAGGTCGCTGAGCCTGAGGTAAAGACCGCTTCGAAAACGGAGGAGAAGACCGAGGCTCCGATCGCGAAGCCAGTTGAGGAGACCGCAGCTCCTGTGACGAAGCCCCTGGAGCAGACCGAGGCCGCACCGCAGTTGAAGCCGGCCGAGAAGACCGCGACACCACCGGCTCGTCCGACAGAGGAGCCTGCTCCGACGGTGCGGACAGCTCCGGATTCCGATACCGGTGTCGCGACCGAAGCGGCCCCCAATGTCTCCACCTCTCCAGGATTTAAGTTACAACCCCGTGCGAATTCGCAGACCCGGGTCTTCCCAAAAGTTTCGACCGACCCGGCGGTCTCTACCAAATCGAGCACCGCTCCGGCGGTAAGCTCCGCGGGGCGCGCTCTCGTAGATACCCCCCTATCAACCAAGGTCGGAACCCGTTACCCGGACGAACCCCCGCCGTCGAAGCGTGGGCGTTATCTGGGATCTTCCGGCATGGGAGACGAGGAAAAGACTCGCCGAGAGGAGCTGTTGAAGCGGCCTGAAATTCAAGAATTACCGAAGGAGCCGTTGGAGAAGGTCCTGGCGAAGGAACACGAGGCCCGAAAATCAATCAAGAAGCGAAATAAAATCGTGGGTGAGGATATCGACGAATCCGAAACGTTCATCATCGGCGATCTCAAGATCGGCGAGGAGAAGCTTACCGACTAATCGCATAAGGGGCCTCTAACATAGGTCCAGAACGGGAGAGTTTGCCCCTAAATCCCGATTTAAACCGTCCCAAGAGCTGGATTCTCATTCCTAGCGGGGAACCCCCGTTTGTAGTAGAAATTAAAGGGTCGTAGCGCCCCCCCGGGGGACCTGCCCCTTTAAAGGAACGACTTCGATGGTAAAAATTTTAGCCGCCGCCGTTGCCGCGATTGTGCTTTTTCCCCCCGTAGCCAGGGGAGAGGATCTCAACGCCGTTTTTAAGCGGGTCAACGACCTTATGGCGCAGAAGAGCTACGCCCGCGCACTTGAGGAGCTCGGACTCGCCCGTCAGGAGATCGAGCGATTCCACCTTGAGAAAGTTAAAACCTTCTTTCCTGCCACCGTTGCTGGGTATACCGGAGGGGAGTCAAAAACCGGTGGGGCGCTCGGTATAGCGACCGTCGATCGGGAATACACCAAAGGCACTTCAACCCTCCGGCTCGGTCTTCGTGGGGGGAACGCCGGAAGTGGGCCGGGGAGCTTCGGGAGTATTGCGCAGCTGGGCCGGATGGTCGCTGGGATGCAGAAGCAGCCCGGGGTTGAAAGCGTTCGTATCGGTCTTCAACCGGGGATTATAAAGCTTGCAGGCGCCAAGAACACGTTGACGCTCTTCCTTGAGAGCGGGGCGGTGCTCGTCGTCGAGGGATTAACAAGTGCCTCGAACGAGGAGCTTAAAAACTTTGCAGGAGCTCTCGACATCATCTCCCTCGAGAAGTATCTCAGCGGAAAATTGTAACTAGTTTTTTCGATCGGAACGGAGAACAAAGTGATCAGAGTATTATCGACCGAGCTTGCGGCCCACGAGGGTAAACGGGTAACCGTCCGGGGATGGTATCATAACCTCCGTGCGCTCGGAAAAATCAGCTTTCTTATCGTGCGGGATCGCGCCGGCATCACGCAAGTTGTGATTCAAAATAAAGACGAACTAAAGAAGCTCTCCGCACTGCAGATCGGGACGGTTGTGCGGGTCACCGGCACCGTGCAGCGAACCGCCCAAGCGGAGCTCGGCACCGAGCTCATCGATCCCGAGATCGCTGTTGAGTCCCCGGTCGTCGACGTCCCGCCCCTCGAATACTACAAGCACGAGCTCCACGTTGATATCGACACGATTCTTGATCATCGTCCGATAGCGCTCAGGAATCGGCAGATTCAGGCGGTCTTTCGGATTCAAGCAGATATCGCCCACGCCTATCGGCTGTACATGCACGATAAGGTGCGCGCGGTCGAGTACTTCGCGCCGAACCTCATCGGTGCATCGTCGGAAGGGGGTGCGGAGTTCTTCAAGGTCGATTATTTCGGATATCCTGCGACCCTTGCCCAAAGCAGCCAGCTCTATAAGCAGATGATGGTTGGAGTGAACGAGCGGGTATTCGCGCTCATGCCTTTTTTCCGGGCGGAAAATTCGAACACCGCTCGGCACCTCACCGAGGGCAAGCAGCTCGAATTTGAGATGGGCTTTTTCGAGCACTGGCACGAGATCCTCGATATCGAAGAGGGGGCGATTAAATTCATCATGCAGTATCTCCACGAGCACTGCGCTGAGGAAATAAAGGCGCTCGGTGGGGACGTGATTAAGGTGCCTGAGAACGTACCGTTCCCTCGGGTTTCGTTTAAAGATGCGCAAGAGATCTATTTTCAACGCACCGGGCTCGATGAGCGGGCTGAGGATGACTTAAGCCCAAATGCTGAGCGTGAGCTGTGTAAGTACGCCTTCGAAAAATTCGGCACCGATTGCATCTTCATCACTGATTGGAAGACCAAAAAACGGCCCTTCTATTCATACCCGAACGATGAGAATCCGGAGCTGACGAACACCTTCGATCTTTTATGTGCCGGCACCGAGATCACCTCCGGTGGTCAGCGGCGTCACACCTATGACTCGATGGTGGAGGGGATTAAGAGTAAGGGGCTCGACCCAGCGGATTTCGGGGATTACTTGAGCATCTTCAAGCACGGTATGCCGCCGCACGGCGGGTTTGGGCTTGGGCTCGAGCGGCTCACCATGACTATCTTGAAACTCAAAAACGTTCGTGAGGCATCGCTTTTTCCCTCCGACCCGAAGCGAATCGCGGGTAATCGCCTGAAAGCCAAGATCTTCTTCGGAGCGGAAAATATTCGGAACGAGATCGTGCGGCAGCTAAAGAAAGAGGAGATGGAGTTTCAGCACATCGTCCACGAGCCGACCCCGACCTCCGCCGACTCGGCGCGCGTTCGGGGAACCATGATGGAGGAGGGGGTGAAAGCGATAATCCTTCGAGGGAAGACGACGAAGAAAAACTTCCAGGTGAACGTACCGTCGCATTTAAAACTCGATATGAAGGAGGTCGCGACCGCTATCGGTGAAAAGTGCGAATTTGAGGATATCGAGGCGATTAAGACCCGTTTCGGGCTTGAGGTGGGGGGTGTGCCGCCGTTTGGTAATCTCCTTAATCTCGACACGTGGTACGACGAACGGGTGTTTCAAAACCCCCGGGTCGCTTTTAACTGCGGTATGCCCACCGAGTCGCTCGTGATGGGGAGCGCGGATCTAAAGAAACTAACGGAAGCGAAGATAGGTCGGTTTGCGAAAGAGTAGGGGAATACGCGCGGTGCTAATCCCACCTCTGGAGGGCTCGATATGGGCCCCACCGAAGCGATCTAACGCGAAGGGGACTCTTCTAGGTTTTTGGAGGGCTCGACTCTGTCGAGCCGTGTTGGTGTTGCCGTGGTGCTTCGGCCGGACAGAGTCCGGCCCTCCAATGTCGTGTTCAAATTGCCAACGGTGGTGTCGAGATTCCCAACATCGTGGAGGGCTCGACTGTGTCGGTCCGTGTTTGTATCACCGGTGGTGCCCATCGGGCGGAGAGAATCCGGCCCTCCACGTTCGCACCGGCCTTGTGGAGGGCTCGACTCTGTCGAGCCGTGCTGGAGTCGCCCCGTTTCCCCCGATCAAAGTTAGCTCTCACCCCGTGTAGCCAAGGGAGGTTTTCTCTGTGAATTCGACGATAACCCTTAAAAGCGCCTATCGGACCCACACCTGCGGTGAACTTCGTGCTACCCATGAAGGTGAAACCGTCACCCTCTCAGGGTGGCTCATGCGGAAACGTGATCACGGCGGGGTGGTTTTTATCGATCTCCGCGATAATTACGGGGTCACCCAGGTCGTGATCACCAAGTTTGCCGATATCGCCGCTGATATCCGCCCTGAATCGGTGGTGCAGATCTCAGGCCCCGTGGTGAAGCGTTCCCCGGAGCTCACTAATCCGAAGATAGAGACAGGCGAGATCGAGGTGCAGGCGACCGCGCTCACCGTCCTTTCGCCGGCTGAGGTGCTGCCGTTTCTTATCGCGGAGGACGACAATGCGCCGGAGCCTACCCGCCTTAAATATCGCTTCTTAGATCTTCGCCGCGAAGAGCTCCACCGAAACATCCTCCTTCGCTCCGATATCATCCGCTCGATGCGGGAGATTATGCATCGCCTCGGCTTTCGAGAATTCCAGACACCGATCTTAACGGCGAGTTCCCCCGAAGGGGCGCGTGACTTTATCGTCCCATCGCGGCTTCATCCCGGGAAATTCTACGCCCTCCCTCAAGCGCCCCAAATGTTTAAGCAGCTTCTGATGGTCTCAGGATTCGATCGCTATTTTCAGATCGCTCCGTGCTTTCGAGACGAAGACGCCCGCGCGGATCGATCCCCAGGCGAGTTCTATCAACTCGATATGGAGCTGTCGTTTGCCGGTTTTGAAGAGGTCTTCGCGGTGAACGAGGCGCTGATGACCGATCTTTTCGGGCGGTTCTCGACCAAAAAAGTCACCGCTGCGCCGTTTCCCCGCATCACCCATACCGAATCGATGGCGCGTTACGGCAGCGATAAGCCGGACTTACGAAATCCGCTCGTTATTACCGAGGTGACCGATATCTTTGCTGCGACCGAGTTCAAGGTATTTAAGGGGGTCATCGAGAAGAAAGGAAAAATTCGGTGTATCAAAGTGGATGTGCCGGAGATCCCGCCGCGGAGCTTTTTCGACGATACTATCGCGAAGTTTCTCGCCGAAAACGGGATGGGGCTCGCGTATCTCGTGCACGAAGGGGGCGAGTTAAAGAGCTCCATCGCGAAGTTCTTCTCCCCGGACGAGCTGAGCGCCCTTAAAGGGCGCCTTAAACCGGTGGATAAAGCGTATATCTTTTTCGCCGCTGGTCCCGATAAGCAGATACAGCCGGCGCTCGGGAGGCTTCGGACCACCCTCGGCGAGCGGCATAGTCTCATCGAACCCAATTGCTTCAAGTTCGTGTGGGTGACAGATTTTCCGCTCTACGAGGAAGGGGATACCGGCGCTATCGAATTCGCCCACAACCCGTTTTCGATGCCCCAAGGGGGCTTGGACGCGTTGAATACCAAGAATCCCCTTGAGATATTCGCGAGCCAATACGACCTCGTGTGCAACGGCTACGAACTGGCGAGCGGTGCGGTGCGTAACCACCTCCCCGAGGTGATGTATCGGGCGTTTGAGATCGCGGGCCACGGGCGCGATGTGGTCGATCAGAGATTTGGCGGTATGATTCGCGCCTTCAAATTTGGGGCACCACCTCACGCTGGCATCGCCCCCGGTGTTGACCGGGTGGTGATGCTCCTCGCCGATGAACACGCCATCCGTGACGTGACCGCGTTTCCGATGAATCAAGCGGGCGAGGACCTTTTAATGAGCGCTCCGTCAACGGTGAGCGAGAAGCAGCTCCGCGAGGCGCATATTCTCCTCCGAAAGAAACCGGAGTAGATTAACGCCCTACGAAGCAGCGTAGTTTGAAATCATTTGGGTACTCCAGAGCCCACCCCCCCCATCGTAGTGATTACGGGCATTGAGGGCCCGATTCTATCGGGCCGTATTCCGATTACCAGCGCTAATCCAGCCGGACAGATTCCGGCCCTCCACGTCCGCACCGGCCTCGTGGAGCGCTCGACTCCGTCGCGCCGTGTTGGTGTTACCGTGACGTTTCGGCCGGACAGATTCCGGCGCCTACCGCTTCACACTAAAATCAACCTCTTCTTTGAGGACGATCCCGAGTCGTTTTACATTCGCCTTAAACATCGAGGAGGCTCGCCCCTCGCAGAGGAGCTCAACCGCGAGTTTTGTATCGCCATCTCGAATACCTCGCACCTCAGTCGCTGCCATCTCGGTCCAGCTTAGGTAATCGACCGGAAGCGGTATCGCAATCGACCGATCTTGAAGGGTCGCAACCGGAAAGTCCCCGGTGCGCTCGAGCGACACCGTCCTCTCCTTCAGACGTGTGGCAACGTACTGTACCGCACGCGCATGAAACCACCCACCAGCGAAGCTCCGCGCTCGACTCGCCGCAAGCACTACCCGCTCGAGCCCCTTTTTGCCCTTCAACGCCCCGATTGAATCGACGAGACTAGCGAGCGCGGTCGGGGTAAAATGCTTATTTCCGAGCAACGCTCCGATCGCCTCGGCCGAGATCCCGAGCCTCGTAAGAAGCTCCCGGCTCTTGTCTTTAATCTCTTTCGGATCGGCGTATCCGGAGATGAACTCCGCTTTACTGAGCACCCCCGTGATGGTGCCGAGGTAGGGGATTCCGCCGATACCGGGAACGAACTTAAACCCAAGACTTACCGCACTCTGCACGCTCGAAATGCGGGTTATCTTATCGCGGAGCGGCTTGTTGCGGGTGTACGGATCCACCTGCACCATCTCGTACCATTTCGCCTCCCGCTTGTTATAGCCGATATAGCTGAGCGCCGCTTTGGTTGCGATCTCTTCAGCTTGGTCTGCGAGGTCGTTGTCGTCGTCCGAGTCGGCTTCCCCGTTATTTCTCTTCTTCTTATCTGACCCAGTCACGGAGCGCCTTACACTTTTATACCCGCTATCGAACGCGTCACCGATCTCCGAGAAAAGCCCCATGACCCCCGCCGGCACTTTCTTTATCGTCTCGTACGTTTTACTCGGTTCGGTGACCGCGCCGTACACCGCCTGTACACCCCGAATCGGCGCGGTAACGATACCTATTCCCGCCTCCGTCGCGGCGTCGAGGAAAACCTTTGAGTCGGAGAACTCCTCAAGCTGCTTAAGCGCATCGAGCTCATGGATTAGACTCATGAGCTCGTAGCGCCCCCGTACCTGGAAACGCCCGTGTTTCGTATTGACGTAATAGTGTCCGAGAAACCCATCGGTCCTTATCGGTGATTCGACGGAGTACCCCTTGCCGCTTCTAAGTTCCGTGGGAAGTAGGTCGCTCGCAGCTTTTAACGGCGTGGTCTCATAACTGGCAGGCTGTGGGGACGAGGACCTCTCTTTCGTCTGAGCTGCTACGAGCGCGGGGGGGAGAAGCACGAGAATCCCCATCCCGACACGTACGATA
>JBJOHD010000258.1:0-4375 GCA_046047875.1 Pseudomonadota bacterium
AGCCCTCCTACGAACATCTCTACAACAGCTTCCTTCGACATCGCGTTTCCTTCGCAAACCCCCGGGGGCGGCCGCCACCCCACCGTTAATCCCCCCAGCGTCGCAAATTACGACCGGTTTCACCAGGGGCCCTCACCGCATAACCGATGAGTCTGATTTACTATTTTACCCCCCTACTCCCCCGAAGTCCAACCCCCCGTTACGCCAAGTCTCAGAGACCCTGCGTGAGAACTCTGGCGAGAGCTCGCGGGAGGGACGCGTAGCCTCAGACACGAGAGGGGAGGTTAAAACGCGTATAGCGGCGGCTTGTTACGGGCAGCTCCCGGTATCGATAGAGACTTCCCAGTTTAAAACATCTGGAGTAAATCGAGCGAACTACGGCTTTACTATCCGGACCAACTCGCCCCGCAGGGTATACCGAGCGACCTCGGCGATCCGGGCTACTACCGTCATCCCGGGCTTTAACTCCGGCTCGTGGCGGGTCAGGTTCACCGTGAGGTTCTGCGAGGAGCGTCCAAAAAGCCTGTCGGGGTGGCTGTGGCTCGCCCCGTCGAGCAGGAGCTCTACCTCTTTTCCGACCCATCCACCGAGAAGCTCGGTGGTGATCTCGTCTTGCCGCGCTTGATACCGTTTCAGCCGCGCCATCTTCAGATCCTCCGGCAACTGCCCCTCGAGGGTCGCCGCCACCGTCCCAGGTCGGGGTGAGAAGATGAAGGAGTAACTGCTATCGAATCGGCACAGCTCCAACATCTCCATCGTCGCCGCGAAGTCCTCGTCGGTCTCCCCCGGAAACCCCACGATGATATCTGTCGTGACCGCCATATCCGGCACCCGCTCTTTGAGCGCACCGATAATCTCGAGGTATCTCTTACGCCGGTAGTTTCGATTCATCGACTTTAGGATCCGATCACTCCCCGACTGGAGCGGCATATGAACGTGGTGGGCCACCTTCGGGTTCCGCGTCACGAGATCGATAAAATCCTGGCGGATCTCTTGAGGGTGGGGGCTCGTAAATCTTATCCGCTCGATACCGTCGATCTTCGCGACCTCCTCAAGGAGCCCCACGAAGCTCTGCCGCGGGGCAAAATCGAGCCCGTACGAATTCACCGTTTGGCCGAGGAGTACCACCTCGCGCACCCCGCGGTGAGCCGCGAGCCGCACCTCTTTTAAAATCTCGGGCATCGACCGCGAAACCTCTTTGCCCCGAGTGGTCGGGACGATGCAGTAAGTACAGTTTTTGTTGCACCCCCGGCTTATCGAGATGAAGACAGAAACCCGGTGGTCCTCAGCCCGAAATCCGAGCGGGAGCTCCTCCCACTCGTCGCGGTAATCGACCGCTACTTGGGGACGCCCACCGCCTTTACGAATATCGATAAGCCCTGGAACAAGCGACAGGTTGTGCGTGCCGAAAACGAAGTCAACCACGTCGCTTCGCTTGACGATCTTCTCCCCTTCCTGCTGCGCGACGCATCCACCCACACCCACCATGAGCTCTGGCCGCACCTGTTTAAGCTCCCGCATCTCACCGAGAAGACTATAGAGCTTTTGCTCCGGCTTATCGCGCACCGAGCATGTGTTGATGATGACAAGACTTGCATCCTCTGGCCGATCGACAGCTGCGTAATCCTTCTCAAGCATCCGCGCGAGTTTCTGCGAGTCGTACTCGTTCATCTGGCAACCAAAGGTCTTGATGTAGACCCCCGGACGGAGATCGGCGCCGTCGCCCGGCTGGGGCGCTGAACCGATGGTTACAAGAGCGGAGTCGTCGCTCGACACAGGGAGACCTCCTCGTAGTGAAGAGGGCCTAGTTTATTGATTTTCCGGCAAAACTCAAACTGGCTGGATAACCATCCAGGAATACTTGGGGCGATTTTGATCCCCGCTTAGCCGGCGTTCGTGGGGGCCGCCGCTTCCACCGGCACCGCCGCCTCAAACGACACGACCCGAACCACGGGGGTAAGCTCAGCCCCACCCACCAGCTCCGGCTGCTCGACCGAGAGCTTTATCGGACGGGACTTTCCAGGCTGGAGCGCGAGCGCCGTAAGGTCGATGACCTCCTCCTCCGCAGGAATGCCGCTCACCGCACCGAACCCTTGGGCGTGAGGCAGAAATCCGACCCCGAGCGCCGCCCGGTTTATCGTCCCGGTGCCGAGGTTCGTCAGATTACCGGTCACCTCGAAAACTACAGCGCACCGCTCCGCTTCACACGGCGCACCGCTCCTCACTACCGCAACGTTTTGCAGCTGCAACGGGCTCGGCGCCGTACCTTTCAGCTCCATCCCCGACTCCTCTCCCCAGAGAAGCTCGAGCTGGTAATCGGTCACACCAGCAACCGGAATCGAAAGCGACACATCGAACGGACGACCCGGCTCGAGGAGCGCCGGGGCGCTCCCGCTCGCCGATGCGACGAGGGGATAATCGCTCACACCCAAGATCTTCTCCCCGCTTAACCCGGTGAGCCGCACCATCACTCGGCGGGGATCCCACACGGTACGACTCTCGATGCTCGCCAGGATATGGAGCCGCTGACCGTCGTTGACCTCATCGACCACCCTCAGCCCGAACGGGACGTTCCGCCCCGCTTGAGCGCTCTCCAGGGGGGGCGTCGCGGGACGGGGAGCGGGCGCACTCGAACACCCCATCAAGACACCCGCCGCCACACACACACCGAGACCAAGCCGTACGTTATGCATCATCTGCTGCCCCTTCATCGATTCCTGCTAACTGCCATCCGTTGGTAAGAGAGAAAACCCACCGCTGCCGCTTCGCGGTGTCGTTCACGACGTACACCGGGACGCGAAAGGCCCGCACCGTTACCTCGACCGTCGCATTCGTCCCATCCTCATCGAACTCGATGTTATCCACCTTAGTCTCGACGATGCGCTCTTGATACTTCGCCGCCTCCTTCATCGCCTTAGAGAGGTCGGAGCGGCTCTCCGGAAGGGCGAAGGTGAGCGCATCCTGGCTTCGCCCCCAGTACATCGCGTGATTAAACGTCGCCACCCGATCGGGGAGGAGCGCCATCCGATCGGACTTTGTCACCCCGATCTTCTTCACTCCATCGACGATCGGGACCAAAAGACACCCCGACACGGCACCGAGGATAAGCCCACTCACCAGCAACCGTTGAATGAGCCGCGCTACCACGGTGAGACCCGCTGCATAAATTTGGAGAATTCAGAGGTGTCCTCACCCTCAAGCCCAGCCGCGATCCGCTCCGCTTCCTCAGCGTCGCTCCGACGAGTTCGCTCCGCAACTTTCCCCTCCCAGCGGTGGCTCGCGCGAACCTCGACCTTGACAGCGGGCTGAAGCTCCGCCAGGAGCCGGCGCGACTCGGCTGTCGTCTCAAGCTTCGCCGAGTGTCGTCGGTGCAGCTCTTGCGCGCCGATCGCTACGATCGAAAGCGCAGCCGCGAGGAAGAAAATACCGTTGAAAAACTTCGCTGTTGGGGACATGCGGCATTTATAGCCGATCGCAGCGTCGTGCCACAACAGAAAGATGGCGCTCGCTCCCGATAACGGAGCAACAAAAAAGGGGCGCCGAAACGCCCCTTTTTGACCGACCTAACATCGACTACGAGCGTTTCTTAGGAGACGCCTTCCTCGTGCTCCGCTTCGAGCCCTTGAAGGGAGTCGTTTTCGCCGCGCCCTTAAGCGGGGAGCCCTTCTTCATCGTCGTAACCTTCGTCGTTGCACCCTTCTTTGCGGACCCTGCCTTTAAGGTCGGCGGAACGGTGAACTTCCGATACGGCATATTCTTCGTGATAAGCGCATTGAACCCACTCTTGTTCGGCGCCGCTGGGGTAAACTGCACCGACCGAGCGGTGCCCTTCACATGCCGCCGACGAAGCAGGTTCTCCCGAGCATATTTCATGAGGAGCGGCTTCAACGTCGCAGGGTTGATGCGCAGGGTCTCTTGAATCTCCCGCACCGTAAACCACGTTCCGACACGCTTGGTAAGCTCGCTGTCAACCCGATAGCGGATATCACCGGACATTTTTATCTCTCCTTGATAGTAAACATCGGCCGCCGCCCAAAACCTTTATGGGGTTCGTCGCCACACCGGCCGAACTTCCTGTTCGTACACAACTGCTCACACCACCGTTTCCCCGTAAAGGATCGTCGTCACCCAGCGGGATCTCTATCCCCGTCAACAACTTAGCGCGTGGTGTTACCGGGTCTATAACACCCACCCCCCAGGTTGCCAACAGGTTTTCCACAGGGGAGAAAAACACCTTCGAGCAAACACCGCCGAACAACCACCATCCAGTAAATACCGTCCGGGAACACCACCGGGAACGAAGGTGGCTTTAACGCTTCCTCCGCGTCCCTCCACGCGCCGAACCGGCCCCCACCGAGGAACCCCCTTTCCTCTC
>JBJOHD010000259.1:0-14133 GCA_046047875.1 Pseudomonadota bacterium
CGAGGTCGCGTCGAGCATTTTGGAGCGAATGGAGCCCCCAAAATAAAGCGGTGGCGGTTAAAAGCCCCACGAGGGTCGGTGTGGCGTACGTTTCGGGATGTGAATAGCCCATGAGTCCAAAAAGGACGCTCGGGTAGAACACCGAAACGGTGCCCCGCATATAATCCTTCGGAAGCGCCACACTCCCCTCGGCGTTTAGCACCTTGGTGGTGCACCGCTCCTCGATCCCCATCATCAACCGCCCTTGAGCGATGCAGTACGCCACGAGCCCTGCAATTCCCGCGGTGGTTTCGCCGATACCGCTCGCCACACCGATGTAGGCGACGCTGCATCCGATACCTGCGGCTGCGGTGAGGTGCACCCGGCCGAGCATTGCGTTCACATCGGGGGGAGCGAGGCTGGGGCCGGTTGGAGGTTCGGGCGGGGGCTCCGCGCCACGCTCAGGTTCGGGGGAGCGGGGCAGGTTTGCGCGGGCAAGGAGATCCTCGCTCTCCTCAGCGTGCATCTGGGGAGGTTCCGTCGGGTTATTCTCAACCGTTCGGGGCTTATTGTTTTGAGTTGGATCCACAGTAGGTTACGGCGCTCCACATCGCTTTACGATCATAGTAGACCTTCAGATAGCCGGTGTATCGGTAAGCGATGTTGGGTTGTGCATCAAAAAGCGGGGGCGCCCCTTTGTTTTTTAAGTATACTCCGTTAGCGGTGTTTTTTTGAGGCACGGTATGCCGGTTCCACTTTATCTCCTCTCCCCGAATGTGACGTTTCGAGAGCTTTTCGGGGTGATTCCGCTGCAGCTCACCCACGATTGGTTCGGCGGCGCGCTGCCCCATCCGATCTCGATATTTCTCGGAGAAGCTAATCGTACCTTGCTCTTCGGCGCAGCCTCGGCGTGTCCCCCGTGGTGCGGCGGGGAGAAGCAGGGGGATTTCGTTGAGGGGCTGTGGGAGCGGGACGTGGTCGAACTATTTTTAGGAGAGAAAGGCACCGCACGGTATCAAGAGTTTAATCTGAGCCCGCGGGGGGCGTGGTGGACGGTGGGGCTCTCTGCCTATCGAGTCCGCATGGCGACGCGAGCGATGCCGGGGGTGAGGTGTTTCGCTGAATCACACGGGGATGGCTGGCGTGCGGGGATATCGATACCGCTCGACGAGCTTACGATTTCATGGAGCGCTTCAAGCGGGGCCGCCGTAAACGTCACTGCGATTCAGGGGAATCCACAACGGTTTATCACCGCAATAGACCTCGGGGGGGGCGAGCCCGATTTCCACCGCACGGAGCGATTTATAGCTCCCCAGCTCGTTCGTGAGGGGCGGAAGCTTAGCGCCGAATGATCGCAGCGTGGCTCATGTTCGCTTTTCTTTCCCCGATCCTCTACTCGGGAGCGAACTACTGCGACAAGATCTTGCTCGATCACTTTGGCTATAAACCGGTCGAACTGTGCGGGCTCGTCTACATCGGTTTTGCGCTTTGCTCCCTTGTGGTGGCGCTCATCATCGGGGGCCCGTTCGCCGAGCCCTCAGCCGGGATATTCCCCTTCCTCGTCGGGGTCCTCTTTGTGGTGTACGCGATCCCGTACTACAAAGCGCTGACCCTCGATGAGGCCTCCGTGGTGGTGCCGCTTTTTCAGTTCTCCCCGTTGTTTGTCATCTTCGCTGAGGTCGGATTCATGGGGGTTACGTTGACTCCTGAGCAGATCCTCGGCACCGCTTTGATCTTGATGTGCGGTTTCGCCGCTGCGATCGAGCGGGATACGGAGCGGCTCTTCCGCTTGCGTCCAGCGTTGTGGTTTATGCTGCTTTCGTGCGTGCTGTACGCAGCGAGCGGCCCACTCATGTCTCTCGGACTCGAACAGAACTCCCAAAATTCGAGTCTTTTGTATCAAAGTATCGGGATGCTCGTGACAGCCCTCGGGTTGTACTTTGGGCCACGGAGCAGCCGCCACCGCACCGGACTTCGAACGGGGGGACTTTTTTGGGGGCTCCTCAGTCTTAACTGTGTGTTAGCGACGGTCGCCCTTCTGGGGACGCTGCGGGCGATCGATGAGGTTTCAGCGAGTCTCGTGCGGGTGGTTGAAGCCTCACAGCCGATCTTCGTCTTCTTTTTGGGAGCTGTACTCACTCGCCTCTATCCTCGGTATGTTACGGAGGTTCTTAACCGCCGAATCGTGCTTAAAAAGCTTCTGATAGGGGTGGGGATAGTCGTGGGAGCGTTTTTTATACAAAAGACGTAGCGCGAAGCCCCGCTATCCCGTCGTGCGCCTTTCCCCTGTGGGTGCCGCCGCACCGCTTATCGCGAACGCGGCGTTGATGAGTCCCACATGGGAGTACGCCTGAGGAAAGTTTCCCGATTGCTCATACGTCACCGGATCGATGTGCTCGGAGAGGAGGCCGAGATGATTCGTACACCGGGCGAGCTCCTCCATCATCCGCCGAGCTTCATCGAGGTGTCCGAGGCGGGCCAGCGCCTCGGTGAGCCAATACGAACAGATGACGAAACTCCCCCGCGGTGTACCGAAATCATCGGCCCGGCGATATCGATAGAGGTGCGGGGAGCGGAGCTCCTCCGGTCGAGCCGCAAGGGCTCGATGGATGGCGGATACCGTGCGCTCATTTAATCCCCGATCGGGATACCCGAAGATCGGCATCAGGAGGAGCGCTGCATCGAAACTCGGATCAGCGGGCCCGTTACGCACCGCACCGTCTACGACCGCAGCCTCAATAACTTTGGCTGCGCGGGTCATCTCGTACGGAATATCGAGCGGGATATCTTTCAAATGCCCGTGTGCTTGCGCTGCAGCGACATCGCGGAGCCCCACCCATGAGGCGAGGGCGCTAAAAGCGTGCACCTGCTCGTGTGAGCGAAACTCCCACGGCCCCGCATCCCGCTCGCCGATAGTTGCCGCCGCCTTCTCCGCGAGGAATCTAAAAAGATCGGTGTGCTCCGCGGAGCGGAGATCCGCCATCCGCTCATCGAGGAAGAGGGGTGAGACGGCGTGGAGCATCTCACCGTACACATCGTACTGCCGGTGTTCTGCGGCTTGATTGTTGGACCGCACCGGGCGTGAATCTCGAAATCCCCGCCAACCGAGGTGGATCTCCTCCGGGAGGGGTAGGGTGCGATTAGCCCGGTAGACCGGATGGAGCTCTGCAGCGCTCCCCGCGACTTCGAGGAGAAACGAGAGGAACTCTGCCATCTCCTCATATCGTCCGAGTTTTCGAAATGCGTCGAGAACGAAGGCGCTGTCTCGAAGCCAGCAAAACCGGTAATCCCAGTTCCTTTCCCCGCCGAACTCCTCAGGCAGGCTCGTTGTCGGTGCTGCTAAGATCGCCCCGCTCTCCTCAAGGCAGTTTAGTTTTAGCGTAAGTGCGGAGCGCACCACCTCGGGCTGATATCGTGCCGGCAGGGCGAGGTGACCGACCCAGGTGCGCCAGTGCTGCTCCGTCTCTTTAAGTCCATCCTCGACGTAGCTCCGAAGGTCCCCGATCGGCTCGCTCCCGTGCCCGAGAACAAAATACACCGGCTCGGTCAGAGGCCGAATCCTCTCGGCCACGATATCCCCCGGCGCGATCGTCGTTGAGAGGGTCGCCTCGGTTCCCCCGAATTCGTAATGGATCGCATGCGAGCCGACATACGGCTTTAATCCGGTGCGCTCCCATCCGGCGATCGCGCGGCAGGCGACGGTGATGTACGGGGCTCCGCTTAATGGCTCGACCTTTCGGCATATCTCGCGGGGACGAAAGGTCCGCCCGCGCTCCTCGTACCGGGGGCAGAAGTCGGTGATACGGAATACACCCGCGGCGGTTTCAACGTCGGTGGTGAGGATGTTCGTATGTTCGAGGTAGCGTTGTCGGGTGATCGCTCTTTCCGGTGCGCTGATCGAGAAACGCCCGCCCTCCGGATCGAGAAGCTGCCCAAAGAGGGGTGGGCTATCGGGGGAGGGAAGACACAGCCAGTCGATCCCGCCGTGGTTATCGATCAGGGCGACGAGGGAGCAGTTGCCGATGACACCGTAGTTATACATGGGTGGATCGTACCCTGGGGTGGAAAGTCGCGGTGTGCGGAGGATCACCGTGCGCTTACTTTAGGATCTTAACATCCACCGGACCGCTTCGGCTCGTTACATGGGTGCTGACGTCGTTGGCGACCCGGGAAAAGAGGAGATCGATCGAACCCCTCCCTACCCGTAAACTCCGGACCGTTACCTCGTTCAGAAAATGGGGAAGAACGGGGCGATCCACAACGACAAGATTGCGCTCACCGTTGACGCTGATACCAAGCGCTGCTTTTAAAAGCCCAAAGACGGTGGTCGCAGCCCACGCCTGGGGGGAGCACGCTACCGGATGGAGCGTTATTCCTTGCTCGGGACGGCGCTTAAAGCCGCAGAAAAGCTCCGGCATCCGCGCGAGGTTCACCGCATCAGCCACATCCATAAAGGCGTGCAGCAGATCGATCACCCGCTCTTTTCCCCCGTACGCCGGGAGTCCCAGCGCGATGAGAGCGTTGTCGTGCGGCCATACGGAGCCGTTATGGTACGCCATCGGGTTATATACCCGCTCCTGGGTTGAGACGGTTCGTATGCCCCATCCAGAGAAGAGGTCGTCTTCGAAAAGGGTGGCGGCTACCCGTGCGCCCCGGGCGGGTTCGGCGATCCCGGTGAAGAGAGTGTGCCCAGCGTTCGATGTTCGCACAGCACACGGTTGTTTTCGTCCATCGAGCGCGAGGGCGTAGGAGCCGATCGCCTCACACCAAAAGCTCTTATTGAAGCGGCTCTTGAGATCAGCCGCCTCGCTGCGCAGTTGTTGAGCGAGTTCGAGGCTCCCGAGCTTTTCAGCGAGCAGCGCCACCCCGTTTTTAGCGGCGTACACATAGCCCTGCATTTCGCACAGCGCTATCGACGGCTCCGCGATCCGACCGTCGGCGTGGAAGACCGAATCGTGTGAATCCTTCCATCCCTGCTGAATAAGCCCGTTCGGATTGTGGGAGGTGTACTCGTAAAAACCATCACCATCAGGGTCGCCGTATCGGTCTATCCATCCAAGCGCCCGTTCGATAGCGGGCCAGATCCGCTCAATCAGACTCCGATCGGCGGTGTGCTCGAAGTATGCGGCAGCGAGCATGAGAAAGAGGGGGGTCGAGTCGATGCTGCCGTAATAACGCCCGAACGGGATCTCGTTTGTTGCGGCGAGCTCTCCGTTTCTCACCTCGTGGAGGATCTTTCCCGGCTCCTCCTCTCGCGAGGGGTCGAGAAACTGCCCCTGATGCGCGGCGAGATATGTCAGCACCCCCCGCGCGAGCGATGGTGTGACCCACAGCGCCATGAGTGCGGTGATAATCCCGTCCCGCCCAAACGGAGCGCTGAACCAGGGAATCCCTGCGAACGGAAACGGTCCGTGGGGGGTCTCCACCGTCAACATCCTGAGATCCTCGAGCGATTGAGCGAGCCACCGGTTAAATCCCGGATCGGTGGTCTCGATCTCGCATTCCGCGGCGCGAAAGCGGCGCACGCACTGGGGCGACTCAGAGAACGCCTGCTTGTATGGAATGAGGTCCGCGGGGGTATCGCCGACAAGGCATGCGGTCGATATAAAAACTGTCTTGGATGATTGTGCCGGGAGATGCAAAGCGAAATCGAGATGGTGGGGAGTCACATGTGCGGGTTCGATTGAGGGGAGGATCGTCAGCTTTCGAGAGACACCATCGAGCCCCTCATACGGAAGAACGATACCGTGGTCGGTGCGCTCGTCGGTACGGCGCATCCCCCGCTTCTCCCGCCGAAATCCCCGCACCTCGAAGATGTCAGCGAAATCGGCGGCGAATTTTATAATGAGATGTATCTTGGCGGCGGCGCCGCCGAAGTTCGACACGGTGAAGCGCTCATAGCACACCCCCTTCCACAAAAACTTTGAACGGAGTGTGTGGAGGGTGCCGTGGCGAATGCGTGATCCGTCGGGGCCCTCAAGATCGGGATTGGTGAGATCGACGCTCAAGAGACAGTTGTCGTTCGTGACGAGTGAATTTAGGAGGAGGGGGCGCTGATGATTTATGAGAAGCTCCCACTGAGAGAGGAAGCGAGTGCCGGTATGGAAAAGCCCCTGTTCCTTAAGCCCGAGCGGCTGGATATCACCCCGCCGATCGAAGACTGCGAAGGTGTCGCCGTCCTTTAATATCGCTCGCCGATCATCGACGATGACCGATGTCGCAAGGACATAGACCCTGTCTTCAAGGCTTAAGACCTCACTCATCGGGCGGAGATCCGGGTGGGAACCGCCTCTCGGCTCTCGATTATATCGGCATAGATCGAGAGGTAATCGCGCGCCATCCGCGGAGCGCTAAAGCGCTCTTCGAAATAGCGCCGGCAGCCCTGGCGGGGGATCTCGTCGAGCCGCTGGAGCGCAGCGCACGCTTCCGCGGCGTTATGAACGATGAATCCGGTGGTACCGTCGTGCAGCACCTCTCGCACCGAGCCCCCCGGATAGGCGATGATCGGTGTGCCGCAGGCGAGCGCTTCTATCATGACGAGGCCAAACGGTTCGGGCCAATTTATCGGGAAGATGAGGGCCCGGGCGCCGCCGAGGAACTCCTCCTTCTGCTCCTCGCCGATCTCCCCGATGAAATCGATGAGCGGGTGGTTGAGCAGGGGGGTGACTTTAGTGCGAAAGTATACGTGGTCATCGTCCCCGATCTTCGCCGCGATTTTCAGCGGAAGCCCCGCGCACCGCGCGATAGCGATCGCCTCCTCGATCCCCTTTTCCGGGGAGATCCGTCCCAGGAAAGCGAGGTACTCCCCCCGCTCAAATCGGGGGGAGAGAAGATCGAGAGGTAAACCGTGGTGTACCGTTGGATACCAATTCGCGTCGGGGATCGTCTCGCGCTGCGCCTCGGAGATCGCGACAAACGGCGCGTCGCTAAACTCACGGCAGAGGTGATTGAGCGCTGTGAAATCGAGCCGCCCGTGGAGGGTAGTCACGGAGGGGGTGCCGCATCGGCGGGCCACCGGGAGATGGAGCGTGTCGACATGAAAGTGGATGATGTCGAAGTCGCGAGCGCGGCGGGCGACGTTCTCGAACATCGTGATAAGCCGTGGGTTTCTCTCCGGAAACGAGTTAGAGAGTCGGAGCGAGGTGGGGGAGCCGGGGATGAGCTTTGCGGTTGTCACCGAGTCGCCGCTCGCAAAGAGGGTAACCTCGTGTCCGAGGTGAACGAGCTCCTCTGTAAGATACGAAACGACCCGTTCGGTGCCTCCGTACGTTTTCGGTGGTACGCTTTCGTCGAGGGGAGATACTTGGGCGATGCGCATAGTTCGGGTGCTCCGGTTCGGTTGGGCAGGAACCGTACCATCCGTCGCGGTCGTGGTGTAGGAGCCGGAGCAGGCCGCGTCGGGGAGAGCTAACGTACCTGGTAGCGCATCGTGTAGCTTGGCTCTCCACCGAAGAGTTCGCTGATTCGATTGGCGATCGAGCGGGAGATCCGATTACGCGCCGGATCTCGGAAGTGATTGCCGTTTTCGGGATCGCTCCAGACAGCGACCGAATCACGTCCAAGGCGGCGAATCGCCACATCCTCAGCGACGCAGTTCCTGCACCGAATCGTTCCGCTATGGATGGAGAGTCCCGTGAGTTCCGCACCGCTGAGAGCGAGGTTGACGATACTTTTTTCATCGGTGGCAACGTTCGAAAGGCGGGGCCGCAGGTCTGATACCGTCGCGGTGTTTTGAAAAGTGATCGTACTCCCCCGGACAATGACGTTTGTGACCTTCGCCGCCGGCCCGAGACGAACGGTGAGTCCCTCGTAGTTATCAAACTTCACGTTCCTGAGGCTCACGACCTCGAAGAGATTCGCTCCGTGTGTCAAGCTCGAGCCTTCGGCGTGGAGGAGTTTGGTAAGCACGGTGCGCCCTGCATCGGAGTTGAGGCTCCCGTGGCTATCTCGGAGCATCCCCTCAAGACCTCGAAGAGTTTCCCGGGCGCCGCCGGTGTCGCGCGTTTTGAGCGTCACACTTGGGGCGGAGCCGAAGATTATCCCGTCGTGTCCCTGACGGAAGAGGCGCAGATTTACCGTACCGTTCTTGATTTCAAGCCCCACCCGGTTAATCCGCTCATCATCGGCTCCCTCTGAGCCGATCCGAAGAGGCTTCAGCGAAAAGCTCTGGCTGAGCGTCGCTCGAACCCCCTCACGGAGCGCCTCCTCGCCCAGGGGGTTCACCACCGCTATCCGCGACTCACGGAGGAACCCCTCAACGGTGGTTACCGGTTGGGTAATCACCTCAGCTGCCCCGCCGAGACGGTGAAGTCGCTGCTCGATACCGAACGCTGCTTTTGAAGGATCCGCCATCGTTCCGAGCGCTTCACAATCCCGATGGAGCCCCGCCACTGCGCTTCGAAAAAGGACCTCGTCGCCCCTTACCGGCGCGAGCAGGCAGCGATACTTGCCGCGATCCCCCCACGGTGAGGAGAGGGTCACCACGCACGATTCCCCCTTCGGATCGGCGTCCCAGCGATAGTCGAAGTTGAAGGTGAGCCCGTGCGCCGCCGTCGTGGAGCCGGGGCGGTCGAGCCGGTCGATATCGGGATTGTGGTCGTTTCGGGCGAGGGATGACCGAGAGAGGAGTTCAGCATCGCTCGCGAAGCGGGCTGTCACAGCGCCGATCGCTCGCAAGATCCGCGGTGTGCCGAGGGTCTCATCGAGAAGGATCATCTTCCCGGGCGCGATATCGATACGGCGGGATTTTGCGAGATCCTCAAGTGCTGCGTTGAGTGAGGTGGTGTTTAATTCCCCTCGCGTGGGATCGGCGATGAGCGGCTCAGCATACGGAGAAATCAGTCGATCGAGTACGAACGAGATGATCTTCTCTCGGGTGTCGGTGAGCGTACGGATCTTTTTGAGTTCCGTCGTCAAGTCGTCGACCACGGCGTCACGGAGAAGATTAAGCCCGGTTCGAATTCGAAGGGTTTCTTGGTTCTCAAGAACAGTTCGCTCAAGAGAGCTTCGATGGATGAGAAGCTCGGTGTAAAGACACTTGGCGTGTTCGGTGATCGGGGTGAGCGCCTGCGAGAGGCTGTGGTGCTCCTCAGCTGAGAGCGCTGCTACTGCTGAGTGCGGAATGGCCCGCTGAAGCTCCCGGGCCTGATCGAGCGCAGCGCCAAATTCCGCCCGAAATTCGGAGAGATTATCTTTAAGCCGCGAGTCGGTTAAAAAACGCTCGATCACCTCGAGTGAGCGGCTCGATTGCCGATGAATATCGAGCATCGATTCGGCGATACTTACGGTATGTCTTTCGGCGATCTCCGAGGTGAGCTTTTCGAGAGCGGTACGACTCTCGGAGATTCCGCGAGCGGTCTCTGGTGACAGATTAGCGGCTGTAGCAGATTCGGATATCGACCTGCCGTTCGATTGCGCTGCACCCATGAACGTGTACCCCCCAGTACGGTTTCGAGTGATTATTTCTGAGGTAGTTATGCGCTCTCTGCGAGGAAAGGTGACTCGGAGGCACCCCCTGAGCGCCTTAGATACCCGACTCTTCCGACGGGACTTGGTGCAGCGATGAAGCGAATTTAAGTAGTTAGATCGGCTGGATGACGCTCTTCGGGGGCCCTAGGATCGGCGCGTAAAGGGGTGGGAGGAGCGTGTCTCTCTCAACGCTCCCGTGAACCGCGACCCCCGCGCTCCGCCGGGCATGGGGGTTATCTCCCGCTCTGAGCGGCTCCAGCCCCGAGTCCCGCATCGAACAGACGCTTAAAGTCGTCGGGCAGCTGCGCGTAGAGATCTTCAAGCTCCCCCGGCTGAAGTCCCTCTTTTACCATCTCGAGCACCGCGCGGGTGGAGGACACGACCTCGCCCACCTCTTTGCCCTGGCGAAACGCCACCCGCTCGAAGAACTTTTGAAGCGACAACTTCTGGCCCATCTTTTCCGGGGGACATTCAAGATATTCATGAAGCTCGTGGGGGAGTTGGGAGGCGATGTGCAGCGCCTCCCCACCTTGTATCCTTTCAGCGAGGGTTTCAAGGGTGGCTTGAGTCGCTTGTCGCGCCTCCTCCTCGCTGCCGAGATGTGCGAGGGTGCGTACCTTCTTTATAAATTCGGCGTAATGCATCGACTCCTCCCCGTATAAAGGTGGCCTCGACGATCACATCGTTCGTGCGCCCCACGGTAGGATAGCGCGCAGGTAACTCCGCGGTATCGCTCGGTCCGCTTGAATATCCACCGGGCTCAGCATAGAATTCGTCGGCGGAAACCCCGATTGATAAGGAGAGCCGATGAAAGGGGCGTTTTTACACAATCAGATGCAGTTCCAGCTTGAGGTGAAGGCTGAGAGCGCAGTGCAGGGGGATGTCTTACCGTGCACCTTGTCGGTGAAAAACCTCGGTGGTGCATCGCAAAGCCTCGCCGGAGCGTGCCTCGAACTGTGTGCGGGCGATCCGAAGAAACTAAAGGAAAGCCCCGCTGCATACGAAGTCGTTGCTACTGGCGTGCTCGAACTTCCCTCCACGGCAGCTCCCCAGGGTACCGCCGCAGCGAGCTGTGTTTTTACGCTCGATAAAAATTGCACCGTTTCGGAGAAATCGAAGACGTTGTTCTTTCGCTACGGGCTTACGGATGGGGGAATGGGGGAGCTCCCGGTGACGGTGCTCCCGCATCCTCACATTCAAAAAGTAGCGGAGATCCTCGAATCCGCGTTTCAGTTTGTGGTGAAGGGGACGAAGTCCTCCAAGGGATGGGTCGATATAAAATTCAAGCCGTCATCCTCGCGGCGGTACTCGTTCGTCAACGAGCTCGTGCTCGGAGCGCGCTTTGAAGGGAGCGAGCTCGTCCTCAACTTTAAATTTAACGTAAAGAAATTCGAGAGCTCTCAGGCGAATGTGGCCGTCTCACGCAGCAAGACCGAGGTCGAGAAGCGGCTTGAGGAGAAGAGCTATCTGAGCGGGGGCTATATCGATCACGCGAAGGTCGAAGGGGTGATCGCTGATGCCCTCGAAGTTGTAGCGAGCGGTTTTTAGGATGGAACGACGAACGCACGGAAATAAAGGACGAAGCGGAGCCGTCACCCGACAAAACAGCGGGGGTCGCCCCGGACACCGTTCTCCTCCCCGCCGTCCCGCGATCCCCGCTGCCGGGCTCCACTATAACCGCTCGTTTCTCACCCGCGCCGACCGGGACGAGATAATTCAGTGGCTCGGCACGATTCAGCCGATCTGGGAAAAAAAGTTTTCAACTCATAACCCCCCGCCGCCGGGGGACACCCAACGCACGTTGTTGCGCCCGATCTATTGGCTGGGGAACTGGCAGTTTGCGTGTCTTAGGTATTACATGCCGCCCAAGGGAACTCTTAATCGGTGCATCGAAGCGGAGCCGTTCCCCCCGGTGCTCCGCCGCCTTGTCGATAAGATCGAGAGGACGGTGCGCCAGATGTTTCGCGGAGACGATCTACCGAAGGGTTGGCACTTTAATACGTGTCTCGTAAACCTTTACGGCAATAAGGTTGAGAACGGCAAGGAGATCGATTGCGCTCGAGTGGGGGAGCATAAAGATCTCGAGCCGGGGCCGGTCGCCTCGATCTCGCTCGGCGAGCGGGCCCTGTTTCAATTCGTGTCGAGCCAGAAGCATAACGACAAAAGCGAGGTGGTGGTTGAGCAGTGGCTCGATGACGGTTCGCTCCAGATCTTCGGCGGCGAGCGGTGGAAGAACGAGCTCTTTCACCGAGTGCAGCGGGTCGATGGCAAGGGGGGGTACACCTTCCCGGTAAGCGTCGAGGGATTTGAAACCCGCCGACTCAATTTCACCTTTCGGTACGTGCCGACCGAGCACATCGTTCCGTTTGTAAAGCTTCCCCGCGAAGCCCGCGAAGATGTGCGGGAATATATGGAGAAGCTCGCCGAGACCTCGCCGTTTTTCGCCGCGGAGCTTAAGCGGGGCGGTTGATTCGATTCCGGTGGCGGGCCGGATTATATCCGGCCTTAGAGCGCCGCAACGATCCGCTCCTCGAAGGAGAGCATCTCAAGAGCGGGGATCCGCCGCTTCGCCTCCAAGAAGGTGGCGAGATGGATCGCGTCGAGCGCGCGTAACCGCGAACGCGGCGCGATCGTCCCCGCGTGTCGACAGATCGGCTCGGAAATCTCGAATAGATCAACCCTGCTCCAAAAGGTGCGAAGCTCCCCCTCGAGGCGGTGGATCAGAAGCTCCTCACCCCGGTTGTCGAGCGCAAGACGAAGTAGGGCTTGCTCCAGCTCGAGTTTCAAAAGCCTTGAACCGACTATCCGAGAGGCGTCACCGAGGGCACGACGCACCTCCCCGGCCCGGCTCTGACGGAGCACCAGGTGGAGGAGGAGGGCTGAGGTTTCGATAAAGAGAGGCTTCATCCTACGGTCGGGCTCCTTAAGCGGGTCAACGGCCTCGCAGGGCCTTCATAATCCGCTCGATATCGAGCCCCTTTAAGGGGAGTTTATCGCTCCCGCCCGGCCATCCCGGTGCATCGTTCGAGCGCAAAGTGAGCACCCCTTTGTCGGCGAGCTCCTGCATCGTAGCTTCGATGTCATCAGGGATTACACCTTGCCGCCGAGCGGGGCGGAGCTCAGCTACGACCTCATCCCGCTCCGTAACAAGGATAACCTCACCCGCTTTGACGAGCCGGAGGTACTCGCTGAGCCTCGCCTTTAGAGCTTTTATCCCAACCGCCTTCATATCCTTAATAGTAGTCTCTAGTGGTCACTTCGTAAAAGAAAGCGCTCCGAGGCCCCCCGAGTCGATCGGCGCTCCAGCGTTATCGGTGCTTTGAGCCTTTCGTTGCCGAGAAAGCTATCCGTCGTTGGTGTTGGAGTAAGTCATCATCTCCCCCTCCGCGAGCTCTTTGAGGGTCAGAAGCTGCTTACGCATCATGATGAGATCCCCGGTGGGGAGAAATACCCGCAGGAGCCACCCAAGCGGCCCCCGTGGATATCGAAGGGCGAGCTTTACAAGAAGCCGCACCGAGGTGGGGCTATCTTCCGGCACGATCCGGTAGGTGATAGCGCATTCACCGAGGAGCCGTAAGATCCGGGACGACCGCGTGACCGTGAGCGTTATCTCCTCTCCCGGCACAAACGACACCAGGTCAAAGATAAACATGAACCGCTCGTTCCCCTCGAGGACTGCAAGCTCCGGCGTTCTGATGCGCGGGCTCCTCCGACCGAAATTATCGATCCAGTCGTAGCTGTACGGCGCGACCCGCAACTGACACAGCCACCCGAATACAAGAGTGGGGGAGGCGTCGATCGTTATCGCCCGGAGGTACCCGTCGTCGAAGCGGGTCGGGACCTCGTCGCATCGATACCGCGCGGCGAGCTCCCCATCCGTGCCGTTCCAATTTCGCGGATTAAACATCCCCATACGCTCCCCCTATCGTACCGCCCCCCGTGGGTGGTGCGTAACCCACGCCGAACGTAGCTAGCGTGGTATTTCTAACTATCTGAAACAACGACACATTGCGCTCTCCGCGGCACGCCACTCGACCTCGCCCCGATATCGTGGGAAAAAATTTAACGGAAACGCACGTATGACGAACCACCACCCCCCGTCCGGCTCATTTTTTAGTGGCCTTATCGATTACGCGGGACTTTTTCCCCCGGCGGCGCTCGGGCTTTCAGACGCGGTTAAAAATTACAGCGACTACCAACGCTCCTCCGAGCGGTGGATCTTAAGCCGCTTTATCGGGGCGACCCCGCACATCCTCGCTCTGACCGAGGAGCTTCTAAGCCCCTTTTCGGTGAGTAGCCCCCTCGAGGTGTCGCTCGTCACCAAAGATCCCGCCGCCGATCTCCCGAAAGTGCTCGCCCACGGCGAGGCGCTCGGGGGACGATTTGTGGTACGGGCGCTCGAGGTGGCGCTACCGTGCGTTGAGGATGTGGCGGCTATCGCTCCGGGGATAACCGAAGCGGCGCTCCCGGTCTTACGGTGCCCGATATTTTTTGAGCTCGGCGCGGGGGTGGAGTGGGAGGAACACCTTACGAAGCTGCTCGATGCGATCCACACCCTTCGTGAGGCTCGGCACGAGGTCGGATTTAAATTACGGTGCGGCGGAGTTGAACCACAACAAATCCCGCCTCCAGCGCGGGTCGCCCACGCCCTTTTTGAATCGGCTGCGCGGAGCCTCCCCATGAAGT
>JBJOHD010000260.1:0-4164 GCA_046047875.1 Pseudomonadota bacterium
CACCTCCAGCCGCGCCTTGATCTCCCGCTCATCGAGGGTAAAGAGCGGGTCACCCGCTTTCACCGCCGCCCCGACGACGACGTGCACCGCGGCAACCACCCCGCCTATCGGGCTCGCGATAGCGATGTTCTCGCTTTGTGCCTCGATGAGCCCCGCCCCAGCCACATACGAGTCGTAGGGCGAGCGGGCTGGCTCGACCAGCGGCACCTGAACCGGCGGCGGCTTGCTCCCTGAAAGCACCGTTTTTATCCCGAGGATAAAACCGACCGCTGCAAAAAACGGGAGTACGTACCCTTTAATCTTCTTTATCATGATTCCGTTCGCTCTCCATTTGAAACCGATTCGATCCGACCGTCGTTCATCCGAGCGATCCTGTCCGCGAAAGAAAAAATCCGTGAATCGTGGGTCACAACGATCAACGCCCGGTCGTTCGCGCGGGCAACCGAACGAAACAGCCCCATTATCTTGTGACCGGTATCTTGATCGAGCGCGCTCGTCGGCTCATCGCACACGATAAGCTTGGGCTGATGGACGAGCGACCGGGCTACCGCCACCCGTTGCTGCTGCCCCCCCGACAGCTGTGTCGGAAGCGACTCCACTTTGTCGGACAGCCCCACGAAATCGAGAAAATCACCCGCTTGCTTCAGCGCCTGCGCCCGGCTCATACCCCCGAGAAGGAGGGGCACCGCCACGTTCTCCCGCGCGGTGAGGGTTGGAATCAGGTTGTAGGCCTGAAAAACAAACCCGATATTTCGTCCCCGATAGACCGTGCGTTCCTTGTCGCTCATGTGGTGCAGATCGTGTCCAAACACGGTGCACTCTCCCGCGTCTTGATTAAGGATCCCCGCGATGACCGAAATAAGTGTCGTCTTTCCGCACCCCGACGGCCCCACGAGCATCAAGAGCTCCCCTGCCTCTACATCGAGATCCACCCCGCGAAGCGCTCGGGTCACGGTGTCCCCAGCGAGATAATCCTTCGTGACCGCCCGACACCGCACCGCGGAGTTTTTTTGCGATAGCTCGGTCATCCGCTCACCCTTTAAACACTATCGCGGGTTCAAGCCGCATCACCTTCAACACCGAAAATATCGCGGAAACGATACAGATCAGGGTCACCGCGGTGCCGCTGATCGCAAGAAGCTGCCACGGCATTCGAAAGGCGAGCTCGGAATTTTTCGAGATAACGCTCGTAAACGACGCCATCCCAACCCCGAGACCGTATCCGATAAGACCTACGAGCCCCGCCTGGAGCACGATCATGCGAAGGAGGAGCCAATTGCTCGCTCCCATCGCTTTCAGCGTTCCGAAATAGCGGATGTTATCGACGGTGAAGCTGTAAAACGTCTGGCCCGCGATGGCGCAGCCGACTAAAAAGCCGAGGATAACGGCGATACCGAAGTTAATCGGGATCCCGGTGTTTTTCAGGAAATAACCGATCGTCTTCTCTTGAAACTCCTCACGGGTCATGGCGAGGAGACCGGTTGCTGCAGCGATCCGTTTCTTCAATACCTCAAGATCCACCCCCGGCTTTGCCTTGACCATCACATACGTCAGCAGCTTGCGCTCGCGGGGCGCAAACGTCGTTGCCCGCGAATACGTCGTATATATCACCGGCTGCGATTGAAAGGTGCGGGTAACCCGGGTGATCCCCACCACCACTGCGTGGTTGTCGTTCAGCTCCAAGATGTCCCCCACCTGGAGGGGCACCGTGCGAGGTCCGTTCGGGCCGGGTCGGGCGAGCTTGCCCCGCGCCCCCACCTCATCGACGATCACACCGTCAGCGCGGCGGAGATCCTCGAGGTTTCCCACAACCATCCGCACCGGGCCGCCGATAAGGGTGGCGTCGTCGAGCCCGATGACGTTGCACGTTTGAAAACTGCCGTCGGGCTGCCTCGCTCGAAGCTGCCCTTTGTAGAGCGGGACCGCCCACTCAACCCCCTCAACACCCCGAGTGCGGAGGAGTTGGGTATCTTGGAGCGGTTTGGAGTCGTCGATGTACTGCACCTTCGGATCCATCACCCAGATATCGGGGAGCGCTGTGTCGACTAAAAACCCGAAGGTACGGGACATGAGCCCCACAAAGATCGAAAGCTGCTGGGTAATAATGAGCGCCGCAAAAAACACCCCGACAACCATGCCGTAATACTTACCGCGATTTCCGACGAGCATTTTAAGGGCGATTGTGAACATGGTGCGGTTAAGAGTAGTACCGTCCCACCGAAAAAGACAAGCAATCTAGGGGGCTACACTCAAGCCGGTGTTTTAAGCGTCCCTCAGGATTCAGTGCGCCCTTCAGCACACGATAAGGCTGGTTGAAGCGCGCTCGAAACGGCGCTACAACACCTCTCACAGCGGTACTTTAAAAAGCGAGAGAGGGGCACTTCTATGAGCGAAAAAGCGATCGCAGTTGGTGGCGCAGCGTTGGTGAGCCTTGCAGCGTTCACCTTTTCAAAGAGCCCCGATTCCTCCGCCGCCTCCGAATTCGCCGCCCCCGAGCCGATCATCGCGCCCCTCAACGAGGGTGATGGGTGGACCGACGATCGCTTGCTCCCCGCCGCCCCCGAGGTCAAGAGAGAGATCACCTGCGCCCTCCCAGCGTGGCCGAACACAGCGCCGATCGGGAGCGACACCGCTTGCGGGGTTGAGATCTTCCCCGCGCCGATCGAGATCCGCTCGGCGGTGGTGGCAGAAGCTCTCGACGGCATACGCACCTTTCGACTCGATAGACGGGGAGCCGCTGAGCTCGTCGCTCATCACCTCGTGGCGCTTTCCGAAGAAGAGCTCGTGCGGGAAGGCCGCTTTGTGTCCGAGGCACGCGACGCCGAACTCGCCCTCGCTCGGGGGGTACCGAGTCGCGATACCGCTTTCCTCTCGGGGGTAAACAACGCTATCACCCAGGCGCTCGATTCACGAAGCGCCGGGGAAACGGTCGAGGCCGCCGATCTCGCGGAAACGATCGCACAGGCTTTTGATGAGCGGCGATAACCTCGCGGGGAGGGAGAGCACCGCGCGATCTAATCCCCCGGCTCCTCGGCGAATTCCCGCGAGATCGCATCGAGCCGCGCTTTTACCTCCGGGGTGATAAGCTCAGCGACCCTCATAGCGCCGAGATTCTCCTCTAACTGCGCCACACTCGTCGCCCCGAGGATAACGGTGCTCACATGCGGGTTCTTTAAACACCACCCGATTGCAAGCTGCGCTGTCGTACACCCGATCTCACGAGCGAGCTCACCGACATTGTGCGCTACCCCGATCTTGTCACCGTTCAGTCGCTCACGAAGCCACCCCTGGGCAGCCAGTCGGGTCTCCGGCGGAATCCCCTGATTGTATTTCCCGGTCAATATCCCTGAGGCAAGTGGACTCCACGTCGTCGTTCCAAGTCCGTACCGCTCGAAGAGCGGCCGATACTCGTGCTCAACCCGCCGGCGGGCGAGAAGGCTATACTGCGGCTGCTCCATCGTCGGCGGGATACAATTATACCGCTCGGCGATTCGGTACGCGGTCTCGATCTCGTCCGCTGACCACTCCGAGGTTCCCCAATAAAAAGCCCACCCCCGTTTAATAATATGATCCATCGCTCGGACCGTCTCCTCGATCGGGGTCGTCGGGTCCGGGCGGTGGCAAAAAAGGAGATCAACGTACTCAAGATCGAGTCGTTTTAACGAATTTTTCGTTCCCTCAACGAGGTGCTTCCACGAGCAGCCGGTGTCGTTCGGGCCCTCGCCCCCCCAAAATATCTTGGTGGAGATGACGAGGTCCTCCCGCCGAAACTCCCGGAGCGCTGCTCCCATGACCTCCTCAGACCGCCCGTTCCCATACACCTCAGCGTTATCGAAGAAGTTCACCCCTAACTCGAACGCCCGACGCATGCAGGCTGATGCAGCCTTAACATCGAGGGAGCTCCCGAAGGTAAGCCACGAACCAAATGAGAGCTCGCTCACTTTAAGCCCCGAACGACCCAATTTATTGTATTTCATCGCTCCCCTTCCTCGAAAAAGACCGGTGGCCTTCACTCCTATGACCGTGGCGAATCTAACGGGGTTGTGGTATCGCTTCAACAGGAGAATTCCCTATGACCGACGAAACCGCCGCACCTGAGGGCGCGACCTCGAGTAACTCCGAATTCGTTTCGGCGCTCGAGAAGCATTTTAACTTCCAGACCCG
>JBJOHD010000261.1:0-9395 GCA_046047875.1 Pseudomonadota bacterium
GGATTACCGACCCTAAAGCGGTGCCAACCCGCTAAGATCGAGCAAATTAAGTTGCATAATTTACTCAAGATTACTGTTTGGCATAGCGAACAAATATACCTTGACCCGATAACTTGACACAACACCCTTAGGTGCCCTAGGTTTACCTCAGTTGCTGGAGTGCCCCCGGAGCGAGCGGAGGCAAGCTCGACAAGCAACCGATACGAAGGTTTCCTCATGGGAAATGCAGTTCTTGCAGTTGCTGAAACGGAATCATCCCTCGAACGAGCGGTGCGTCGAGCTACCCTCGACGCCGTACCGAGCGGCAAAAAAGGGGTCGTCGTCAGCGTCTCGATCGAGAACAAGACGCTGTGCAACAAGCTTCTGTCGATGGGAATCGTGAACGGAACGGAGATCGAGGTTCTGTCGATCGCCCCGCTCGGCGACCCGATGAAGATCCAGGCACTCGGTTATAAACTATCGCTCCGTCGCTCCGAAGCGCGTCATGTGGAGGTCGCCCTCGCATAGAGGATCCCGCGCTTATCCGGGAGTGACGACCTTCTTTTTTTAAAAGCGCTATCGATGTCCTCTGAGCTCTCTCCGCCTCAAGCCATACCCAACGCGGCGAGTGTCGCACCGCCGCCTCAATTTACCGTCGCCCTTGCGGGAAACCCTAACTGCGGCAAAACGACGATCTTTAACGGCCTCACCGGGCTTCGCTACAAGGTAGCGAACTATCCCGGGGTGACCGTGGAGAAAAAGATCGGACCGATAACGATCCCAGGGTATAGTGGCGCGCGCCTTGTCGATCTTCCCGGAATTTACAGTTTATCGGGAAACTCACTCGACGAGCAGATCGCTACCGCGGCGCTCCTTGGCCAGATCGAAGGCGAACCGCTCCCCGACCTGATCGTCGCTGTTCTCGACGCGAGCAACCTCGAACGCAATCTCTATCTCACGACTCAGCTTATCGATCTCGGCATTCCGATTATCGCTGCCCTCAACATGACCGATGTGGCTGCCGAGCGGGGCTTTACTATTCGTCGAGAGATCCTGAGCCGCATCCTCGGCGTCCCTGTGCTCGCGCTTACAGCCAGCAAGGGCGAGGGCATAGAAACGCTCCGCGCTGAGATCGAACGCATCGCGGCGAATCGTGGGGTTACTTCAGCGCCGACGTTTCAGTGGCTCTCCCCCGATTCCCCGTTCGCCGAAGCGGCGGCCCATCTCGGAGCTCAGGCGCATCGGGCAGGCTCAGCGCCATCGAAGATCCCCGACAAGCTGATCGGCTCAGCGCTTCTCAGCGAATCAAGTCAGGGGGTGAACGAGGCTGTACGCACCGCCGTCCTCACGGCCCGTGAGGCTCTCGCCGCTCAGGGGGTCGATGCGATGAGTTTCGAAGCCACGGCGCGCTACCGCTGGATAAACGATGCAGTGAAGAGATCGTGCATTCAGACCCACTCCGACTCTCAGCGGTGGGCAGAGCGTGTCGATGCATTTGTCACCCACAAATTTTGGGGGACGATCATCTTTCTCGGGGTCATGACCCTTATCTTTCAGGCGATCTTTTTATGGGCTAGTGCACCGATGGATCTCATCGATGGGGCGTTTGCGCGGCTCGGAACCTTCGTTAAAGGCGTTATGCCTGACGGCAAGCTCGAAAGCTTGCTGGTTGATGGGGTCATCGCCGGGGTCGGCAGCGTTGTTATCTTTGTCCCCCAAATAGCATTGCTCTTCCTCTTCCTCGGGATCTTAGAAGAGACCGGCTATCTCTGCCGCGCCGCATTCCTGATGGATCGAATAATGCGTAAATTCGGGCTTCAGGGGCGCTCGTTTATTCCCCTTCTCAGTTCGTTTGCCTGTGCCATCCCCGGTATCATGTCGGCCCGCTCGATCCCGTCGTTCGCCGATCGACTGACGACGATCCTCATCGCACCCCTGATGAGCTGCAGCGCCCGGCTGCCCGTGTACGCGCTGCTCATCGCAGCGTTCATCCCCAGTACCTTCTTCCTTGGATTCATCTCACTCCAAGGGCTGGTCCTCCTGGGTATGTACCTCCTCGGCATCGGGGGGGCGGCGATCGTTGCGTGGCTGCTCAAAGCATCGCTCCTTCGCGGAAGCCCCGCTCTTTTTGTCATGGAGATGCCCCCGTTCCGTCTTCCCGTGATGAAGGTGGTGCTCCGCGATGTGGTCGATCGGGTCGTGTTGTTTCTCAAAAGTGCGGGAACGATGATCCTCGCTTGTTCGATCGTCTTATGGTTCCTGGCTGCCTTCCCCTCTGAGAAGGTTGAAGAGAGCTTTGCGGGCAAGATCGGCCATGCGATGGAGCCGGTGATCCGCCCTCTCGGCTTCAATTGGGAGATCGGAGTCGGGATCCTCGCCTCATTTGCTGCCCGCGAGGTCTTCATCACCTCGCTCGCAACGGTCTATAACCTCGAAGCGGACGACTCCGACGAATCACGCCCGATCCTCACGGCGCTTGAGGAGCGGCGGGCGGCGGGCACATTTACCCTCGCGTCAGCTTTATCGCTCATGGTTTTTTACGTCTTCGCATGTCAGTGCATGTCGACCCTTGCGGTATGCCGCCGCGAGACCAATTCGTGGCGCTGGCCCATTTTTATGTTCGTCTACATGACGAGTCTCGCGTACGTCGCTGCGTTTTTCACCTATCAGATAGCCGTAACTTTCCTCGGATAATCCGATGCTGAAACTCGAGAATATAGCCTTAGCGCTGATCGGCATCGGCGCGGTCGCGTTTCTGGTGCGCGCATTTCGCCGTCGCGCGGTGACGGGGGGATGCGGCACACGCTGCGGCTGCTCTCACGGCGACCGAGGCCCCACGGCTTCCCCGTAACGAATGTCCCGCACCCGTGGTGCTAGCCTCGTTCGTGGGTTCGGCCATTATATGAAAGCACGACATTCTTACCTTCAAGACTCGTTCGCAGATGCACCGGATGCCCCCAAAGTTTATAAAGATTTTCGAGGGTCGGCTCAGCTTTCACGATCTCGATATCATCTCCTGAATGTTCGTGCCTTAAGAGAAGCTCCGAGCGGGATCTGAAGTTAGCCTCCTCGAGAGCAATGACCGGGTCGCCCCGATTGGTGAGAGCCCGTAAAAGCTTTTCCTTCATCTTCGTGAACGCCTCAACCTGCTCATCGAGGCTGAGAGGCTCCTGTTCCTCGTTGTGGGTCGCCACATAGCCCCGCTGCCGAGCGAACTCAAAGGTCAAAAACTCGCGCAAGAAAGAGGCGTCGTTATGAGTCGCCCGCACCTCAAAGATCCTGTCTCGCCCCAACCCCACACCGGTATCCCAGGCGATCTTCTGGGCATAGTCCCCGCACTCTTCGTATGCTGGGCCGTAACGACCCCGATTCCAGCGGTCCTCGATATCCTCAAAAAGCTCGACACCCAACTTATACGGGTTCAGTTTTCCCGGGGTTGCACCGACGACCCCCGCGTGGGTCTTGCAAAAGTGCACAACCTCCTCAGGCCCCACGAGCTCCTGCTGCATCAGCCGGGTGTGCCAGAACGAGGCCCACCCCTCGTTCATAATCTTCGTCTGAGCTTGCGGTTGAAAATACAGCGCTTCATCCCGCACGATACCCAGGATCTCCCGCTCCCACGGTTCCAGCGGAGCGTGTTCGATGAGAAACCGAAGCACATCCCGCACCGGGGATTTGGGATATGTCGGCTCGTTTTTTACGATATCTCCGATCGGGCGGTACGGCCCCGCCGGCTGGGGAAACTGCCCGATGAGGTTATCGAGCGAGCGGCACACATCGATAAAACGCTCCACCGTCTCCCGTCCATGCACGTCCATCAAGCCCCGCACCCGTGCCGCGTGATCCCCCATCCGATCAAGCATTGAGCGGTCAGTCGACGAAAAATAGAGGTTGTTTTTAAAGAAATCGACATGGGCATACACGTGCGCCATCACAAGCTTTTGCTCGACGAATGAATTCGACTTCATAAGATACGCAATCGCGGGATCGGTATTGACCACGAGCTCGTAGATCTTTTGAGTGCCGTACTCGTATCCCCGCCAGAGATCTTCGAATTGCTGCCCGAATCGCCAATGGGGATATCGCACTGGAAACCCCTCGCGTGCCGCGATGATCGTCAACTCTTTTGCAGTCACCGGCTCAAAGACAACCGGGAAGAAGGTAAGCCCGCTCCCCCGCGCGAGTGCCTCGACCGCTATCTGGAGTTTTTCTAAGCTCTCCGGAACATCGAGAGAAGGCTGGGTGGGTGCAACATTTTGATGGTGGTGAGGCTCCATACGGTGTTATGCTAACAGCGCTCAGCAGCTTTTCAAAAAAAAAGTTGAGCAGCACGCGCACCTTTTGGGAGTTATCAACATCGAAAGGGCGTCTGTCACGGTTCCCTAGCCGTACGTTTTTCCGGGTTTTAGTCGCCCAGCGCGGCAGTTTCGGTCGCTACTTTTCATATATCGCTCTTTAGTCTTTTTGAGGCGGAGTTATCCGCTCGACCGCTGTCCGTGTGTGCGCACCTGGGTTATCAAACATCGTTAGAGAAGGTGTTTTTCGTGCACAACGGTGAATCTTTACAGCCAAACATTCCCCCCAAGCGGGAGCAGAGTACCCCAGTCACGGACAACGCATTCGCGGGCCTCGCACTTCCGCCGCGCGACGAGCTCCCCCTCGCCGCGATGCGGGTCCCCGACTCGGGGATATCGATCGACGGCGATGTCGAGCGGTTCCGCGACATCGTAAAAGGCAAAGCTCATCAAGAACTGCAGAAACATCTTGAGAATGGCGAGCAGATTATCGAGAAGGAAGACGGCACATTCTCCCTCCCGGTGCCGCAGATCGAGCAGCCACGCTTTAAACACGGCTCCAACGAGAAGGGGGGCGCCGGTGAAGGGAGTGGGCAGCAAGGGCCCGCGCAAAAGGGCTCTCAACCGGGCCCCGCGGGAGACCAGCCGGGCCAACATCCGATCGAACTCAACGTCTCCATCGACGAACTCACCGCATTCCTCGGTGAGGAGCTCGGGCTCCCCCGCATACAGCCGAAAGGCAGGAGGGAGATCGAGTCTGAAGGACAGCGGTTTACCAGCGTGGCCCGCCAGGGACCGAACGCCCTTAAGATATTCAAGCGGAGCTTCAAAGAGGCGCTCATCCGTGAGGCAGCGAGCGGCACCTACGACCCGAACAACCCGATCGTCGTCCCGATCCGCGACGATCTACGCTATCGAACCACCAAACCCCACCCCCAGCCGGTCGACAACGCCGTCATCATCCATCTCATGGACGTCTCGGGATCGATGGGTGAGGAGCAGAAGGGCATGGCTCGCGCGATCTCATTCTGGACCGACACCTGGATAGCGGGCCATTACAAGCAAGCGGTCCACGTTTATATCGCCCACGACACCGACGCCAAAGTTGTCGATAAGGAGACTTACTACAATCAACGCGAGGATGGAGGAACAAAGATCTCAGCCGGCTACGAGAAGATCGTTGAACTCCTCCACACCACCTATCCCCCGGAGCAATGGAATCTCTACCTCTTTCAATACTCCGATGGCGATAACTTATCGACCTCAGATTCCCAGCGCTGCATCGAGATCTTGCAGAACGACCTCCTGCCTCACCTTAACCTCTTCGCCTACGGCCAGGTAAAAGCGCAGGGAACCACAGGGGATTTCATCAAGAGCCTCCGTGATTCGAGCCTCAAAGGGGATGAGAAGGTCGTCATTCAAGACATCCCGAGCAAACGCGCCATAAAAAGGGTCATTCAGGAGTTTTTAAAAAAAGGGCGGTAACGCTATGAGTCCGAGAAAAAGTCAGGCGAAGAAAGATACAGCAGCACCCCCGGCAGCCTCGCAATCAAACCGCGATGATTTTGATCCTGACAACGCGCTCTCTGCGAGCTCGAAATCGGAGCTGCCTGCCTTGCGCGAAACGGGGAAGAAGCTCCTTGAGGGGCTTACCCAGGGACCCGATACCGACCTGTACCGGAGGCTCCACTGGCAAGGCTCGTTCGAGGAGTATCTTGCGCTCGCCGACCGGAATCCAGCGGTTCTGCGCAACGCCTGGCAACGGCTGCACGACGCGATCGTTCACTACGGCGTTACAAAATCTCCCGATGGCACCCCGCACTACAAGATATTCGACGATCCCTTTAATAATGGAAAAGACGCGATCTTTGGACTCGACAAACAACTCAATGAACTGGTGAATATCATCCGTGCGGGAGCTGAAGGCTTTGGACCGCAGAATCGCCTCCTCCTGCTCCACGGTCCGGTAGGCACAGCCAAGAGCACTATCGCCCGCGTCCTAAAAAATGCAGTACAGCACTACTCACGGCTCGATGAGGGAGCGCTGTATACCATCGGATTTAAAGTCACCGACGGACATCCCGAATACGATCCGAAGGAGCCGAACAAGATAAGGTGGTGCCCTAACAACGAGGAGCCCCTCCGTGTCATCGATAATCCGGCCCGAGAGAAGCTTGTCGGCCAACTCACCGAGGGCAAATCTATTCCCCACTCCCTCGTGGTTAAAGGCGAGTGCTGCCCCGCATGCCGTCAGGAGTACCGCGAGCTGATGATTCGCTCCAAGGGGGATCTCAACTTCGTTCTTGAGCACGTTGCAGTGAAGCGCCTCATTCTCTCTGAAAGTGACCGGATTGGGATCGGGACCTTCCAACCAAAGGACGAAAAAAACCAAGATTCGACCGAGCTCTCCGGCGACATTAACTTTCGAAAGATCGCCGTCTACGGCTCCGACTCCGATCCGCGCGCCTTCAACTTCGACGGCGAGTTTAATATCGCCAACCGCGGGATCCTTGAATTTGTCGAGGTTTTGAAACTCGACACCGCATTCCTCTACGATCTCCTCGGCGCTACCCAGGAGCACCGGATCAAGCCGAAAAAATTCGCCCAAACCGATATCGATGAAGTAGTTCTCGGCCATACCAATGAGCCGGAGTACAAAAAGCTCGTCAGCGACGATAAGATGGAGGCGCTTCGCGACCGTATTCTGAAGATCGACATCCCGTATCTCACGAAACTCGACCACGAGGAGCGCATCTACGAGAATCTCTTTCGCCGGGCAGCCCACCGTATCGCCCCCCACACTATCCATGTCGCGGCGATGTGGGCGATCCTCACCCGGTTGGAGGAACCCAACGATCAAAAGCTCAACTTGATGCAAAAACTCAAGATTTACAACGGGGAGGTCGTCCCAAGCGTCAGCGATCCGAGCGCCGCAGCAGAGCGGGCTCGTGAGCTTAAGAGCTCAGCCCCCAAGGAGGGAATGTCCGGGGTCTCCCCCCGCTACGTAATCGACACTATCAGCACCGTCTTAGCGAGCGCTGCAGGGGAAACGATAACACCGCTTCAACTTATGGCGGCGATCCACGATAAACTCAAAAACAACGCGATGATTAAGGACGAGAAGGTGATTACCCGGTATCGACGCCTTCTTGATGAGGTGAAGAAAGACTACGAAGACACGATCAAGCTTGAGGTCCGTGATGCGGTAATCCGCTCCGATGAGACCGGCCTCAAAACCCTTGCGAGCAACTACATTCAAAGCGTCCGCCGACACGTTGAGATCCTCGAGACGGGCGCCCCCGATCCTCAGGCGATTCCCGATGGGCGGCTGATGGCAAGTATCGAGGCGAAAATGGGGGTTCACCCCAGTCAAGCCGATGACGTCCGGCGCACATTAGTAAATACCGTGCGGATGCGGGAGATTCAGGGGAAGCCCTTTGATCTCTACGATAATCCACAGCTCCGGCAAGCACTTGAAGACAAGCTCTTTGAGGATCGAAAGGACTCTCTAAAGTTGAGCGGCATGAACGGAGTGCTCGACGAAACGACCGCTCGAATCATCGCTTATTTGGGTTATCGCTTCGGGCACACCGAGTCGAGCGCACGCGAGATCGTGCAATACGTCTCCGATATCTATGCGCGGGGGGAGGCTCGAAAAAAATAACGCATTACCCCGTCAGCCGACGATCCGAGAGTCGGCATCGTTTTTTCGTAAAGGGACCGGAGTTCCCCAGCGGCAAATACCCAGGCGGGGTCGAACCTATCCTGAGGTATGATCTCTTCAAGATCTCCCGCAAGATACGCCTGCACTTCGTCGTCCCACGTGTGAGGGGGGGCATAGCCGAGCAACTCCAGGGACCGATGGAGCAGGTCACAACTACACCGTCAGAGGATCGCGAGCGCTTGAGTCCGGCACTCCGCCGATATAGAGAATAATCCGTGGGCGATTTCGTGCTGGAGGGTATCGAGGTCGCCGCCTCGTGAGGTCGCTATGATGATCTTTTTTTCGGGAACGGCGCTGTCTTCTCAAGCACCCCCGCCTCTCCGGGGGTAGCCGTGCCGAATGCCCCGCTCTGAAACGGGATGAAACACCCCACCCGAACGTTTAAACCGGGCCAATCAAAATGATAAGAGCCCCCATGGGGCTGGGTCGTTCGATACCACGCCGCAAACTCGTCTCGGGTAGACACGTTTCCGTGAAACCGGGGAGACTCGTACTATTCCTGGAAACTGAGCCTCGTCTCCGCGAGCGTCATCCGATCGGGGAACGAGAGATGGATAATACCCGGTGCGATATCTCCCGCCCCGATCACCTGCGCCATCGTTGCCGGATCAAGAGCATCGATCTCCCGCCTTATAAAGCGAGCTGCCGTATCGACGCAGGGCTCAACGAGGAGCCGATCAATCTCGTCCCGAAGGCGCGGGGAAAGTCCCTCAAGGAGGAGTTTCCCTTGGATCGAGCCGTCGGACCCGCGGAGGCCGATACCGAGCGGAGAGGACTCGCAGCCAGCACCGATCCCCTCGATCAAAATAAGCCGTTGATGGTTCTCCACCCCCGGCAACCGCAGCTCTCCCCCACCCCCTCGAGCGACCGGAAATCCCGAAATATACCGTGATCCTACCAAAGCGCGTCTTAGTCGACCAAACCTTCTGTATGGGAATACAGGTGGCGAAAAGAGTTTAAAGAGGTATCCTTTGGGGAGATTTATCCCGGAGAGGATTTCATGAAAGATAAAATCGGCAAGAACAAGGTTGTCTCGATTCATTACACCGTCTCTGAGGGCGGCAAGAAGGTCGAATCCTCCCGAGGAGAGGAGCCTCTGATGTATCTCCATGGACACGACCAGATAATCTCCGGGCTCGAGAAAGCGCTCTCCGGCAAAGAGGTCGGCGCGAAATTCTCGATCGATATCGCCCCCGAGGATGGATATGGTGACTACGATGACGAGCTCGTCGCCGAGCTTCCGAAAACCCAGTTTAAGAACCAGAAAGAGCTTAAGGTCGGGGCGATGTTTCAGTTCGCCGCACCGGACGGCGAGGTAGCGGTCGCCCGAATAACAAAGGTAAAGAAGGACTCCGTGACCGTCGATCAAAACCATCCCTTCGCGGGCAAAACCCTCA
>JBJOHD010000262.1:0-4101 GCA_046047875.1 Pseudomonadota bacterium
TGATGAGGACCCGCGCACCGTAGCTCCGCATCGAGTGAGCACAGCCCTTACCGACATCGCCGTAGCCCGCGACACATACCACTTTGCCGGCGATCATAACCCCGGTGGCGCGCTTCAAGCCGTCAGCGAGCGATTCGCGGCAGCCGTAGAGGTTGTCGAACTTCGACTTCGTGACCGAGTCGTTGACGTTAAACGCCGGGAGTTTGAGCTCGCCTCGCTCGTGCATCTGATAGAGGCGGTGGACACCGGTCGTCGTCTCTTCGGAGATGCCGTAGATGTCTTTTAGGAGCTCCGGGTACTTGTTATGGACGATCATGGTGAGGTCACCACCGTCGTCGAGGATCATGTTGGGGCCCTTATCGCCGAACATGAGGGTCTGCTCGATACACCAGTCGTATTCCTCAAGGGTTTCACCCTTCCATGCGAAGACCGGGATCCCGGCCTGCGCGATCGCGGCGGCCGCTTGGTCTTGCGTTGAGAAGATGTTGCAGCTCGACCAACGAACCTCGGCGCCGAGAGCAGTAAGGGTCTCGATAAGCACAGCGGTTTGGGTGGTCATATGGAGGCAGCCGGCGATGCGGGCGCCTTTCAGAGGCTGCGCCTTGCCATACTCCTCACGGAGCGCCATAAGTCCCGGCATCTCCTTCTCGGCGAGCTCGATCTCTTTCCGGCCCCAGTCGGCGAGTCCGATATCGGCTACTTTATAATCGATCCTATCCTGTTTCATACGTTCCTTATGGTTTAAGGGTTGATACGATAAAAACTTCTTTCCTCTCTCCCAGGATCTTTGCATTGGGAGAGCTGAGTCTACTTGCGGTAAGCCAGCGCTCGATCTCGGGGAGTTCAAAGCCGAGCCAAAGGTCGGCGAAGCGCTCGCGCATATACTCATTCGTGTGGCGCATCAGATCGACGATGATGAGGTGTCCCCCTCGCTTCAGCACTCGCGCGGCTTCGAGGATTACATTTTTTGGCTGAGCGATGTGGTGGAGCACCATACATGCGACCGCAACATCTACCGATTCGTCGGCGAGGGGAAGGTGTTCTAGCTCACCGAGTCGGAGCTCAACCCCGGATGCTTTCTCGCCGAGGTTCCTTTTCGCTTCATCGAGCATCGCACGCGAGTAATCGACCCCGATCGTTTTACCGTCGCGGGGAAGCAGCGCTTCGAGGAGCGCCCCCGAGCCGCATCCAAGCTCTAAGAGGGTTGCGCTTGGGGGAATCAGGGACTCGAGTTCGGAGAAATACGCAGTATCGCCCTGAGCCTCGCGCCGGATCTCTTTCCAGTTGCTCGCGACCGATTCGAAGTAGCGGTGGGAGGCGTCGCGGCGGCGGGCGAGGATCTCCCCGATAGCGGCCTTATCCCGGGCGAAGATCGCGGTGTGGCCGTTCATCGAGGAGGAGGCCGCGAGTTTTAAAAAGTTATGGGCCACCGCTGGGGCGGGTGTGCCAGCCTCATTCCCCATAAGCTTGTGGTAGGTCCACGTTCCCTCTTTGTAGCTCGAGGTTATCCCCGCGCCCTGCAGAACCTTTAAGTGGTGGCTAATCGTCGGCTGTGAGATCCCCAGGATCGAGGTGAGCTCTTGGACGTTAAAGTACCCGTCGCTGAGGATATGAATGAGCCTCAGGCGCGATTCGTCGGCGAGGGCTTTATAAGCTTCAAGGAGCTCCATACTCCCTTAGTATCGGAGATATATCGATGAATGTAAATATATCTATAATCGCCGCGAGGGACGGCGACTCTTCTGTGAGCTAAGCAATATCAGGTAGTTATATGCTAAGCGAATGTTTGCTTGAATAATCATAGATATCTGTGAATTGTCGTCAAGAGAGCCTCCCAACTCTCAGAGACTTCGAGGTGTAATCACGAAATTCTCGGTCTCTAAGTCGGATTTAAGTCGAGGTGTTACGGCGAGGTGTTACGGCGAGGTGTTACGGCGAGGTGGCGCAAAAACCGATAGTTTCAAGGAACGGTCGCTCCGATGTCACTAAGTTTACGATCGCCCGTCCCCTCGCTCAAGAACGACGACCGCCCCCTGTGAGCGCGCACGCTCTGTCGCGGTAGTCAGGGAGGCCGGCGGGTACTACACTCGCTCTATAATCGTCGCGATTCCCATCCCCAGCCCGATGCACATCGTAATCAGCGCGCGTTTCTTCCCGGTGCGCTCGAGCTCATCGAGCGCGGTGCCGATCAGCATCGCTCCGGTGGCACCCAAAGGATGGCCGAGCGAGATCCCCCCGCCGTTGACGTTGACCTTGGCGGGGTCGATCTTAAGCTCCTGCATCGTAACGAGTGGAACGGGAGCGAACGCCTCGTTTATCTCCCACAGATCGATATCGTTTATGGTGAGCCCCGCCTCTTTAAGGCACAGCCGCGATGCTTCGATGGGCCCCGTGAGCATAATCCTTGGCGGGGAGCCGATCGATTTCATCGCGACTACCCGGGCACGGGGCTTTAGCTTCAACGCCTGAGCCTTCTTTTCGCTTGCAAGAAGGATCGCTGCCGCCCCGTCAACGATCGCCGAAGCGTTTCCTGCGGTGATAACTCCGTTAGGATCGAAAACGGTTTTAAGCGTTCCAAGCCCCTGTACCGTCGTGTCTCCCCGAATGGTGTCATCCGCGGTAAGGCTCTGCGTCTGCCCGTTTTCATCGGTGTACTCTACCGGAACGATGCTCTTAAACCGGCCCTCGGCGGCAGCGATCTTCGCCCGCATCTGTGAGGTGTAGGCGTATTCATCCGCTTGGCTTCGGGAGATCTTAAACTCCTTCGAGAGGAGCTCTGCTGCGGGGCCTTGCTGCACAAGATCTGGATGGTGGCGTTTTAAAAACTTACTCTCTTCACCACCGATATCGCTAAACATCGCACACCGAGTCATGTGCTCAAGGCCACCGCTTATCGCGAGGCCGTAGGTGCCCCCCTTGATTCCGGCTGCGACAAAGTTTGTCGCCTGTTGGCCGGAGCCGCAGAGCCGATTGACCGTCGTCGCCGGCACGGTGTGAGGCCACCCTGCGGCGAGGACCCCGGATCGCGCGATACACCACCCCTGCTCCCCGGTCTGGGTCACACACCCCATAACCACGTCCTCGATCTCCTCAACCGGGAGGTTGTGGCGCGTCTTTAGCGCGTTCAGGGGAAACGTCAGGAGGTCGGCGGGATGGACGGAGCTAAATTTTCCCTTACGGCGAGAGCGGGGGGTTCGAACGGCGTCGATGATAAAAGCGTCGGTCATGGTTTTCGCTCCGAAAAATAGCGCTTCGCTGCGCGACCTACAGTCGCCCTACGATACCACCTTCGGAGCGGATTTTGAAGCGGGGGGAGTTACCGGCCGATAAAGATATCGACCCGCCGGTTTAACTGACGCCCCTCAGCGGTCGTGTTTGTTACGAGAGGGCGCTTTGAGCCAAAGCTTGAGACCGTAATCTGGTCCATGCTGATACCGTTTGAGCCGAGGAGAGCGCTCACACCACGCGCACGGGACTCGGCGAGGCGCTCGTTGTATTCCGGGTTGCCCGAGTCATCGGCGTGGCCCACAACGCTAATCTTGTACGCTGCGGGGCTCCGCTTCAGAGAGTCGGCGACGGTCTGAAGGTTCGCCACCGACCCGGCTTTGAGGCTCGTGGCATCGAGGTCGAAGAACACTTGGAAGACCCCACCACCGAGATCTCCCACCGCCGCTTCGTCGAGCTTCGCCTGAATCTGTGCGAGCTCCCGTGTATTGGCGAGGTTCTGCACTTTGAGCGAGGCGAGTTCCCGCTTCTCCTTCAAGATCGCCCCCTCGGCGAGGTCGTATCCCGCACCGGTGATGGCGCCGTGCACCGCACCGAAGCCTGCGCCGATCGCCGCTCCTTCACCGGGAACATCGAGCTGATGGCCGATGATCACCCCGCTGCCTGCGCCCCATCCAGCACCGAGCACCATTCCAGCCGCGGTTTTGTCGGGCCCCGGCTGCGGGTTGCTGCAACCGACGAGCGAGGACAAGAGGAGAGCAGCCGAGACGACACCGAGGAGTGAGCGCTTCATAGGGGGTCCAAAAAATGTAGACACCGAGAGGGTACAACAACACAAGCGGTTCAAAAAGCCCCATTAAACGGAAGGCTTACACT
>JBJOHD010000263.1:0-12862 GCA_046047875.1 Pseudomonadota bacterium
AGCAAGTATTGAATCATTTTTAATCCTTTATATTATGAAGTGGGCGCGGAGGGGATTGAACCCACGACCTACCGGTTATGAGCCGGCTGCTCTAACCAACTGAGCTATAGGGCCGAACGAATGTGGAAAGAACTATCCGAAGGAAGTGGGGTTATTGTCAATCGTCGTGGACGCTAAGGTCCATCTTTTGTTGAATTTTTTGGCCTTTTGGCGGTAGGATATCGCAGTTGTCACGATTTAAACCGGGGAAAATCGAACCCGGCAAGCTCCGAAAGTAGGGGGAGGTATGGCGGAATCAACGGGTGCGCTCCTTACAAACCTCATCGAGTTAAGTCGGCTCGATGTGCTTCTGACCGGAATCGGGGCTGAGCGGAAGCGCTTGCAGACGAAGCTCGTTGAGAGCGAGGCGAGTCTTAAGAGGTCGGCGGTGCTCGCCCAGACGAAGCATCGAGCGCTCGAGGAACGGCGGGGGAAATACGCCGCGGCAGAGAAGAATTTGAAAGATGAGCGGCAGAAACTTGTCGATCGTCGTAAGGCGCTGACGACCCTTAGCAACTATAAGTTACAGCAGGCGGCCGAGCGTGAGATCGAGCACGCCGAAGAGGTGCTAAGCGCTCAAGAGACCGTGATTATTAGGATGCTTGAGGAGATCGACGCGATGAGCGTCGATTTTGCCAAGGTCGAGGGGGGATTTAAGAGTGAGCGAGCGGCGTTCGAGGCGTTACGTGAGGAGACCGCGGCGACGTTAAAGACCCTTGAAGAGCGCGAGCGCGATTACGTGGCTGAGCGAGGCAAGATCGCGCAAGGTATCGAGGCTTCGAACCTAACCCAGTACGAGCGGATTAAGTCGAAGTTCCCGATGGGGGCCGTGGCGAAGGTTGAGCAGAGCACCTGCAGCGGGTGCTTTATGCAGGTGGGGCCCCAGGTAACGGTTTTGCTCTCGCGGGGAAATGCGTTGGTGCGGTGTCCCGGATGCGGCCGGATCTTGTTTCAAGACCCCCCGGTTGCTGCGGCTCAAAGTTAGCCAGAAAGGTGCATCTGAGAGCGGACGAAGGGTTCGATTTAGAGACTGGTTTTTTTAGTGTGGTGGTCAGTAAGGAGAAGTAGGGTAGAGCATCGTCGCTTCGGGGAGTTCTCCCCGAAGGGGAGGAAAGTCGGGACTTCGTAGGGTAGGCTGGCTGTTAACGGCAGCCTCGGGTGACCGAGGGAAAGTGCCACAGAAAAGAAGTCCGCCGGTATCGCGAGATACCCGGCAAGGGTGAAACGGTGAGGTAAGAGCTCACCAGGAACGGAGTGATCCGTCTCCTTGGTAAACCCCAGTCGAAGCAAGACCGAATAGGGAGGCTGTGGGGCGGCTTTCGGGCCGCCCCTCGACGTGACCCGCGTCGTGGTCTCCGGGTAGCGTCGCTTGAGCCGTTCGGCAACGAACGGCCTAGATGAATGATCGCTCGCACGGCGGTCTAAAAGCCGCGGTGAACAGAATCCCGCTTATCGCTCTACTTTTCCTTAGTGACCACGTTAAAAGGATCCTCGCTCCGTCGGTGGAGGAGAGCGTGGGCGTCAAACGCCCCCCTCAAGGTGACTATTCCCCGCCTTGACCGGGGTCGAGAGTCGTTTTATGAGTGAAACGACTAGTTTTTTTCCTTATATGAAGCTTTCCATCGTCATCCCCTGTTACAACGAAAGCAAGACGATCGAGAACATCGTCGCGGCTGTGAAGGCAGCTCCCGTGAAGGAAAAGGAGATCATCATCGTCGATGACTGCTCGACCGATGGCACTCGGGATATCCTTCGCGAGCGGGTGGCTTCGCAGGTCGACAAGATCCTGTATCACGAGATCAATCAGGGGAAAGGCGCTGCGCTCCGCACCGGTTTTCAGGCCGCCACCGGGGACGTTGTGGTCGTACAAGACGCCGATCTCGAATACGATCCCCAAGAATATCCCCGTTTGATGGATCCGATCGTGCGCGACAAGGCGGATGTGGTGTTCGGCTCACGCTTTATGGGGGGCGAGCCGCACCGTGTCGTGTACTTTTGGCACTGCGTGGGAAATCGGTTTCTGACCCTTCTCTCCAACATGTTTACCAACATCAACCTCACCGACATGGAGACCTGCTATAAGATGTTCCGGCGGGAGGTGATTCAGTCGATTAAGATCGAGGAGAATCGTTTCGGTTTTGAGCCCGAGATCACCGCCAAGGTCGCGCGGGGTAAATTCCGGGTATATGAGGTTGGTATCTCGTATTACGGACGCACCTACGCTGAGGGAAAGAAGATCGGTTGGCGAGACGGTTTTCGAGCGATCTACGCGATAGTAAAATACAACGTATTCGCCTAGCGGTGTGCTCTCTTGAGGCGCGCTCGACCGGGTTCGAGCACGAAAGATGGTTGGCACGATGATATGACCCGAGGGACTCAGGGGAAAGTCTATGACCGATGAAGGTGCCGAGCTCGTTTCCGGTTCTGCCCTCCCGCTGTGCGTCGATCTCGACGGCACCTTGGTGCAGACAGATCTCTTCGCTGAGGCGGTCTTTATCTTTATTAAACGATATCCCGCCCGGGCATTCCTTCTACCGCTCTGGCTCCTCCGCGGACGGGCTTATGCAAAGCATCGCGTCGCAGAGGCGGTTGATATCGACCCGACCGCGTTGCCGTACCACACGGAGTTTCTCGAGTATCTAAAAGAGGAGCGTCGCCGGGGACGAACTTTGGTGCTTGCGACCGCTGCCGACTCGAAACATGCGAAGACGATAGAGGACCATCTTCACCTTTTTAGCGAGATAGTGGCGAGCGACGGTCGGGTGAACAATAAGGGGGCAGCGAAAGCTCGGGCTCTTACTGAGCGATTTGGCGCGGGTCAGTTCGCTTATGCGGGGAACTCGACCGCGGATCGTCCAATATGGAAGGCGGCGGGGGAGCGTATCGTGGTGAACGCAACACCTGAGCTGACAAGTGAGATCGATGCGCACGGAGTTGAAAGGATATTCTCCGGGCCACCGGCCCGTCCGTTCGTTTTTGCGCGGGCGATCCGGGTGCATCAGTGGGTAAAGAATCTCCTGCTGCTGGTGCCCGCGGTGATGGCCCACGCTGCCGTGAACCCGCCGCTGATAGTGTCCCTTCTCGTGGCTTTCCTCTCGTTTAGTTTGTGCGCTTCGGCGGTCTATCTGATGAACGATCTCGTCGATCTTCCGGCCGATCGGCTGCACCGCTATAAACGGCTCCGACCGTTGGCGCGGGGGGAGATGTCGCTCCTGGTTGCACTTGGGGCGATACCGCTTCTGTTGGTAAGCGCGCTTCTCTTGGCGGCGGTGCTGCCGCGGGATTTTATGGGGGTACTCTCGATCTACTTTGTGACGACGCTCGCGTATTCGCTGCGCTTAAAGCAGTATGCACTCTTAGATATAATCGCTCTCGCAGCGCTCTATACGATTCGTATTCTGGCAGGTGCGGTAGCGGTTGGGGTTGCGATCTCGGAGTGGCTCCTTGGGTTTTCGATGTTCTTCTTTTTCAGCCTCGCCTGTGTAAAGAGATTTTCAGAGCTGCGGCTCGCGAGGAAGTCGAATGAGGCGGGGGCGCGAGGACGGGGATATCTCGCCTCCGATCTGGAGCAGGTCGCGATGTTTGGGACGGTGAGCGGCTATCTCTCGGTCTTGGTGCTCGCCCTGTATGTGAGCAGCGCTGATGTTCAGCGTCTCTACGAGCATGCCGACCGACTCTGGTTAATCTGCCCCCTGGTGCTCTATTGGATCTCGCGGGTGTGGCTCCTTGCGCAACGGGGGGAATTTCACGATGATCCGATAGTCTTTGCGATTCGCGACAAGGTCAGCTACCTCGTCGGACTCGCGTGCGCCGGAGTCATGGTGTGGGCAGCGATTTAATTCGGGAAGATCTCCTTTCGTGGGGGCGGTATCCGCGGGTCCCTCAAGTTGAGGCTGCGTTACGGTGGCGGGATGATCCGCTTCCGGAAGGGCCGATCCTGCCCCGAGGCAAGGGGCGGAGCTATGGGGATGTGTGCCTCTCGACCGGCGGTAGGCTCCTCACGGCGGCTGGACTCAATCGATTCATCGCCTGGGACAAGGAACGGGGAATCCTTAGGTGCGAGGCGGGGACGACCCTCGATCAGGTGCTGGCGTTTTCCGTGCCGCGGGGGTGGTTTCCTGCGGTAGTCCCTGGAACGCGCTTTGTGACGATCGGTGGGGCGATCGCGAACGATATCCATGGGAAGAACCACCACGTCGCCGGAACGTTTGGTCGGCATGTTTTGCGGTTTGAGCTGCGGCGGTCGGATGGGGCAAGGGTCGTCTGCTCGCCGACAGAGAACAACGAACTCTTCGGCGCAACGATCGGAGGGCTCGGACTCACCGGATTTATGACCTGGGTCGATCTCCAGCTCCAGCCGATTGTGGGGCCGTTTATCAAGATGGAATCGGTGAAGTTTCGGGGGCTCGATGAGTTTTTCGCGATCTCTCGGAGCACGGGAGAGGAGCTCCCATACACCGTGGCGTGGCTTGATTGCGTCGCTGGCGGGGCGGATTTCTGCCGGGGAATCTTTATGCGGGGAGCCCACGCTGCCGTGAGCAGCGGGGGGCCTGCGAGCCGACGAAGCGGGACGCCGATCGCGGTGCCGTTCGATGCGCCGGGGTGGGCGCTCAATCGATGGTCGGTGCGCGCTTTTAACGCGGGGTATTTTCACCGGCAGCGGGAGCCCCGTCGGGAGTCGGTGGTGCATTACGAACCGTTTTTCTTCCCGCTTGATGGTATCCTCGGCTGGAATAAGATCTACGGGCGGCGGGGATTTTTCCAGTTTCAGGGGGTCATTCCGGGAGATGCGCGTGAAGCGCTGCACGATGTGATGTCGGCGGTTGTCGACTCGGGGCAGGGGTCGTTCCTCGCGGTGTTGAAAGAGTTCGGCTCTATTCCGTCACCGGGGTGGCTGTCGTTTCCCCGGCGAGGAGTCACGTTCTGCCTCGATTTCCCGAACGGTGGGGAGCGGACGGTGGGGTTGATGAAGCACCTTGAGGCGATGGTGATCGATGCGGGAGGAGCGTTATATCCGGCGAAAGATGCCCTGATGTCTCCGGAGTCTTTTCGGGCTGGTTTTCCGCGGTGGCGGGAGTTCTTAGCGCAGATCGACCCGGCGATGATCTCCGATTTTTGGCGGCGGGTGAATGAAGGGGGAGCAGCATGAAGACGATAGTCATTTTCGGTGCGACCTCGGCGATAGCACTCGGCGCCGCACGGCGTTGGGCGGAGAGAGGTGATAGATTTTGCCTTGTAGGGCGTGATGGCGAGAAACTGAAAACGGTAGCCGATGATCTACGAGTACGGGGAGCAGCGGGGTGCTTTGAGGTCGTGGGTGACGCGGCAGATCGAAGGACGCACGAAGAGATCCTGGCGCGGTGCTTCCACGAATCGCCCGACGGGATCGATATCGCCCTAGTCGCTTACGGTGTGCTCCCTGATCAGGCGAGTGCTGGCAGCGATCCGGATATCGCGGTTAAGGCGCTTGAGGTGAACTTCGTGAGTGTCGCGGCGCTCCTCACCCGAATGGCAGGATCTTTTGAGAAAGCCGGGCGGGGTACGATCGCTGTCATCACCTCGGTTGCGGGGGATCGGGGACGGCAAAGCAATTACGTGTACGGGGCGGCGAAGGGGGGACTCGGCATATTTCTTGGTGGATTAAGAAATCGTCTCGCCCCGCGGGGAGTCAACGTCGTGACGATAAAGCCGGGGTTTGTCGACACCCCGATGACCTCCCACATCAAGAAGGGGCCGTTGTTTGCCTCGCCCGATCGGGTCGGTGAAGGGATCGTTCGAGCGATCGATCGGGGGGCGAGTGAGGTCTACCTCCCGTGGTTTTGGTGGGTGATCATGCGGATTATCCGAACAATCCCCGAGGGAATCTTTAAGCGGCTGAAGCTTTAGAGTGGGGCTGCGCATCTCGTGATACGGCTTTTTTTCGTCATACCTCTCCTCATCGCCCTCGTTGGATGTGCTCCACCCAGCCGCTCGATCGATGAGCGCTTCGTCTCTTCGCGGGAGTTGACCGCCGTTTCGATGACTCGCGAGGGCCTTCGGGCGCTTTCGGCCGGAAAATACACCGACGCCGAGCTTCAGTTCCGGCGTTCGCTTGCTCTTTTCCCCGAAGCGGACAACGTCCGGCGTAACTTGGCGCGCGCCCTTCTTTTGGGGGGTGATCCGGCGGCGGCTGAGGCTGAGTATCGGCACCTTCTCGGGAAGCGAGGGAGGGCAGCGATCGTGCCCGACCTCGCCGAAGCGGTGCTTCGACAAGGCAGAGAGGGGGAGGCGATCGACCTCTTTGAGTCGCTGTACGCTGAGGCCTTAGCGCGGCAGGACGAAAAGGCGCAGAGCGAACTCGGTCTGAAACTCGCCGCGATCTATTTTAAAGTGGGTAGGGAGGAAGAGGCGTTGTGCCGGGCTGAGGAGGGGTATCGGGCGAATCGGAGCGCAAAGACCGCGGAGCGGTACGGTGCGCTCCTTATAGCGCTCCATCGACCGCGGGAGGCTCTCACGGAGATCGAATCGTTCGCGAGCTCTCAGGAAGGGCCGCTCCCAACAGAGCTTGTCGTCGTGCGGTCGCTCGGATTGTTCGCATTGGGTGAACCCGACTTAGCGGGGGAGGCTGCCAAGGTAGGTTTGGAGGTGGACGGCCCCAGGCCCGCTGGGGCGACTCAAGAGCTTGAAATGATCGTGGCGCTTACGGGGAATGACAGCGGGGCCGCAAGCGGTGACGCGAGGTCGGGGACCGTATGGTTCGAACGACCGAATCCACGGTGGGTGTTTTTTCCCCCGCCGATCCTTCGAACGATCGAGCTTTTTGCGGGATCCCACGCCGGGTGAGCCTCGCCATCCCAGCGCTTGAGCGAAAGAAGGCTTCGATGCAGAGATTTCGTGGCAGAGATCAGGGTAGGGAGCCTTAAGGGGGAAGCTAAAAAAGATCCTGCTCATCCGCCTGTGCCGTTCCGGCTTGACCGTCGGCGAACTCCTCGAACTCGTCTCGTTCCTCAAGGGAATCAAAACGGGTGTAGTCCCCCGCAAAGGCGAGACGTACCGTCCCGATCGGGCCGCTGCGCTGCTTCGCGATGATGATCTCCGCCACCCCTTTATCTTGAGTGTCTTTATTGTAGACCTCATCCCGATAGATAAACATGATGATATCCGCATCCTGCTCGATGGCGCCCGACTCGCGGAGATCGGACATCTGCGGACGTTTGTTGTCACGTGATTCGACCGAGCGGTTAAGCTGCGAGAGTGCGATCACCGGAATATTAAGCTCTTTTGCAAGCGCTTTAAGCGAGCGGGAGATGTCGGAGATCTCCTGCTCGCGGCTGTGGCTGTACGAGGGGCTCCGCATCAGTTGGAGATAGTCCACCACGATCAGGGCGAGGGGATCCTCGCGGTTGAGCCGCCGCGCTTTGGCGCGCATCTCGGTAATCGTTATCGCCGGGGTATCGTCGATGTATATCGGGGCCTCCGCGATCTTACTCGCCGCATCGACGAGGCGGGGGAAATCCCGCTCGCCGAGATGCCCGGTACGCACCTTTGAGTTCTCCACCCGCGCTTCGGAACACAACATACGCAGTACAAGCTGTTCCTTCGACATTTCGAGTGAGAATACCGCCACCGCTTTGCCTTTCTCAATTCCTACCGACTGCGCCACGTTCAGCGCGAGGGCGGTCTTACCCATCGAGGGGCGGGCGGCGATGATGATGAGGTCGCTCGGTTGAAATCCTGCGGTCATCCTATCGAGGTCGCGAAATCCGGTTGGGACACCGGTGACCGGCTCCTTCTGATCGTAGAGTTTCTCAACGAGCTTAATCGATTCCTGAACAACGTCGCCCACCCGGGTAAAAGCGGGTTTGATGCGGTATTCAGAGACCCCGAGGATCCGTTGCTCGGTCGAATCGAGAAATTCCTCCATCTCGCCTTCAACCTTAAACGCCTCCTGCACGATCTCGGTCGCTTCGTGGATGACTCGACGGCGGAGCGCCATCTCTTTGACAACTTTCGCGTAGTAGCCGACGTTTGCTGCGCTCGGAACCGCGCTTGCGAGCTTCGAAAGGTATTCGATCCCCCCCGATTGATCGAGGAGCCCCATCGAGCGGAGCTGGGTGCTGAGAGTTACGATGTCGATCGGTTCCCGCTTATCGGTAAGCGCCACCATCGCCTCGAATATCGCTTTGTGAGCGGCGCGATAAAAATCCTCTGGGCGGATCCGCTCGAGGGCGTTATTGATCGAGTCGTTGTCGAGGAGTACTCCGCCGAGCACCGACTCCTCAGCCTCAACCGCCTGCGGCGGAAGGCGGCCGGCGAGGGTCGCTGGCTCCTCCCGGCGATAATCGGGACGATCTCCCCCCCGACGCGATTTTTTAAAATCAGAAACGGTGCTCATGTACTTCCCCGTGCGCATTCGGTGTGGGCAGCTCCCCACTCAGATCGATTACTCTCGCCAAATCGTCTCGGAGTCCGAAAGGTCGATCCACTTCGCCGCCGATTTTAACACATCGCCGGCGTTGAACTGACCGAAATCAGCGCTAATAGTATCGACCCCTAATTCTTTCACAAGGGAAATCGGGTAAGCGAGATCGCGGCTCGGACACACCACGGTAATTATGCGGTTCTCCGGCCGACTCGCTCCGAGGGGGGCGGTTTCGGCGGGGGTGGCCGCGGGACGGGGAGCGGGGGTGGTAGGGCCCTCGTGGTATCCCCCCTCGGTAGAGTATTCGCTGAGGGAGCTAAACGACGAATGTCCGAGCGAGAAGGCCACCATATCGGCCGCCATCTCGATATCGACGCTTACCTGCCGATTGACCCCTTTCGGAGGGAGGCGCTTTACCACAACCCGGAGACCTGCCCGGGTTACTGCGTCGAGAAACGCCCGCTGCCGTGAATCGTCTTCGTAGGGGATGAGGGTGTAGTAGCGCGCTACTACCGGAGGTGTACCGGAGGTAACCCCCCGGACAAGAGATGCCATGTCAACTTTACGGTTAATTCTCCGGGTCGCTCGGTCGAGTCCGGTCCCGTCGATAAACAGACCGATGACCCGTTTTTCAGTTCTTCGAACGACACCTTTGCCGAGCTCTTCGTACTTCATGGCATCTACCCTTCACAGAAATGTGGGGGAAGGATAACCCCGCTTGCTGGGGTAAGTCAAAGCGGGTGCTCGTGGGCTGATGCCCTCTGCTTCCCCGAGTTGTATTGAGTCTAGCTACTTAACCTCTATCGTCGCACCGACATCAATCGCGGCGTAGAGCTCCGCCAGGAATCCCTCGTTAAGCTTTACTCCCCCTATCTCAGACGACCATATCGGCCCGTCGTGGAGCGGGGTGTCTTTATCGAGAAAGAGCGCCCGTTCGCCGAGCGCGCCGCGCCGTAGCCGCGCCCGATCCCCCTCCGGGGGGACGGGGAGGCCGCGCGCTGTGAAATATGAGTCAGGGGCGTGCCACGAGGGGGATTCCTGCTTGTGAGCGACTTTGTAGAGCCCCGGCTTCAGCGACCCCATGCCGCCTACGGCTTCGCTTTTTACCATTTGTTGGCCCGACATCAGGCTCACCGTTTGCTTCGCAGTATCGATAGAGAGCCATGCTGCGATCTGGGTCGGGGGAAGGGGCATGAAGGCGAGCAGCGACGCTGAATCGATCACCGGCGCGGAGGTGGTGCTCTCGCTGCTCAAAAGGGCGAGCGATGAGGCCACCGGGGGGACCGGGCGGGCTATCGCGAGAAGTCCGTCGTTTAGCCACGCCACCTCTTGAGGTGGTTCTAGGGGGGTCGTTTCGGAGAAGATCGAGCTGCAGCCCGAGAGCGAGCCCAGCGCGAAAAGCACCGTTGACGCTACGAAAAAACTGCGGGCTCCAAGAGTGGCGGTCGTTTGAAATTTATCTCCCATGGGTTCCCTCCCTGCGGAAAACACCAAGCCGGCGTTGGCTCAGTTTATGCAGACTCCCCAGGGCGGCCCTCGTGGCGGCTCCAAGGAGGAGTCGGTTCGGCTGATATATCGAGTCGGTATGGACCGATAAATCCCCGAGTGTAGGGTATATTTGCGCCGGCAACCCCGCAACGGGTTATTTTTGGTGCTTTTGTGAGGTTAACCGGGGGGTACCCCCCTGTCCCTAATCCTCAAATTGGAGTAGGTCTGTTCGGGTGTCTGCTTTATTCGCAAACTCAAATACAGGGCGTCGTGCGATAACCTCTCGCCTCGGTGCATTGTCGCGCGGCATCGCGCTTCTATCCGTGACTTTTCTCCTCGGCGCTTGTTCGTTGGTGCCAGCGAAGAACTACTCTCAGCCGGTGGTGCTCGCCTCGGTCGATGCGCCGAGCGGCGCCGATCCCGATGTTATGCGGTATCGTGAGGGGCGGGCTGCCGGGGCAGCCCACGAGGTTCCCCGTCTTCCCGAGCCGGATCTCACCGTGACTCCGGAGGTGGAGCGTCAGCTCGCATCGTTTAAGAAAGGGCGGCGCTTCATCGAGCGCTCGCTCCTCAAGCGTGAGGAGTATCTTCCGGTGATCCGCGAGATATTCGCAGAGGAGGGGGTGCCTGAGGATCTCATCAACGTCGCCCTCATTGAGAGCGGGTTTAATAAAGACGCACGGAGCTACGCCGGAGCGGTGGGGATGTGGCAGTTCATGAAATCGACCGGACGCAGCTATGGGCTCGAGGTGTCTCGAAAGGTCGATGATCGAAAGAACGTCGTGGATTCAACGATCGCTGCGGCGCGGCACCTCCGGGATCTGTACGGAATTTTCGGCGATTGGTACCTCGCGCTGGCGGCGTACAACGCCGGTATCGGTGGGGTATCGCGGGCGATCACCCGGGCGGGATCGAGCGATTTTTGGGTGGTGGCGAAGAAGGGGCGGCTCAAACGGCAGACGATCGAGTACGTGCCTCGGTTCATCGCCGCGACGATTATCGTGAACGACCTCGAGGGGCACGGTTTCACCGCGTTGGCGCAAAATCTTGAGAGCATGAGGCTGGCAAAGAATGGAGCGATCGCAGGGGATGGGAGCGAGCGAGCTTCGTATCGGGCTCGGTAGTGATGTGCACGAACTCGTTGTGGGTCGGCCCTTCGTTCTCGGCGGGGTGACGATTCCCCATACCCACGGACTCGCCGGTCATTCCGATGCCGATGCGTTGCTGCATGCCCTGTGCGACGCGATTTTGGGGGCGACCGGCAAAGGCGACATCGGCACCCGATTCCCGAACACCGACCCTCAGTGGAAGAATATCGATAGCCGAAAACTTTTGGGCGCGGTGTGGTCGGAGAGCGTTACCGAGGGGTGGTGGCTCATAAACGCCGATATGACGGTGCTCGCTGAAGCGCCGAAGATCGCCCCTCATATTCCCGCCATGAAAGCGGCGATCGGAGGGATCCTCGAGGTGCCGGCGGAGCGGATCGGAATCAAGGCGACGACGACTGAGGGGCTGGGCTTTGTGGGGCGGCGGGAGGGGGTCATGGCTTCCGCCGTCGTGCTTTTGTCGAAGGGGTAGGACGATGATCCATAAAATTAAGCTCACCGAACTTAAGGAACGCACCCGGGTCGGGTGTACCGCTGAAGAGCGGGCGTATCCGCAGACCCTCACCTTTAACGTCGAGTTGGATCTGCAGCCGACTAACAGCGTTTACTCGGACGACCTCAAAGAAACTGTCGATTACATGGCGGTTGCGGGGTGCGTACGGGCGGTGTGTCGCGAGGGGGAGTGGAAGCTTCTTGAGAAGATGTGCTTTGAGATCGCCCACGAGCTCAAGAAACTCTCCCCCCTGGTGATCGGGGTAGCGGTTAGCGCGCGGAAAAATATCATCGAAAACGGCGAGGGGATAACCTTCGAACTACGAATACCCTAATACCGGAGCTTTTCGAAAAGCACGGTGCTTCAACGAGGATCCTCCATCCGGGCTCAGGCCGGGGAGGAGAGGCAAATTCAAGGTCTGATGCCACCGATCTTCTTAGGACTCATTTGTGCTGTGTGCGGTGGATTCCTTGCTATCGTGAACCGTGCCTTGATGCGGCGGGGAGCTGATGTGTGGGCGGTGTCAGGGGTGGCTCTCGTGGTTGGGGGCCTCGTAATCCTGCCGTTCGTTGATCTCGAGGCGATTTTCGTGGCGCGTTTTGATGTGGTTTCGATCGCTGCGCTGATTGGGGCGAACGTCGCCTGGGCCGCGATGACGGTATACGATGCTCGGGCGTACGCCGGGCTCTCAGCGAGCGTCAACGCACTTTTAAATGCGCTGCGACTCGTTCTCCTGGTGCTCGCGGGGCGGTTTCTCTTCGGAGAATCGATTCCGCCGCTCGGTATTATCGGCTCGATCTTGATAGTTATCGGGATCCTCGCCGGGGCCTCCCTCAGTGAGCTTTCACAGCTTCGCGCTGCCCGGGATCGAGCGCTTGCAGTACTCTGGGGCGGGGTAGCGATAACCCTCGATAAGTATCTTACCGGAGTTCTGCCGGTCGATTTCGTTCTCCTTGCTGGATTCTTTCTGCCCGCCCTTTTCCTCCTTATTGTTAAGGGGGATATCGGGCGACGAATCGCTCGAGAGATGCGGAGCGCGGCCTTCCTGCTCGTCCTGGGTGGTGTCCTCACCGGGGCGATGGGGTGGACGTTAATGTACGGGTTTGCACGGGGCGAGTTGTGGTCGACGCTGGCGCTTCGTCATATGGATATCGTGTTTACCTTTATCTTCGCCCTCATACTTTTGAAAGAGCGGGAGCGGGGATGGCAGCGAGGGTGCGCCGCCGTTCTCTGCTCCGTGGGCGCGGTGTGTGTGACCCTCTCAAAAGATATCTCCTCCGGCGCTATGCGGGGGGCGGGGGAAAGCGAAAACCGTGCGCTGCTAGCGTCGCCGCA
>JBJOHD010000264.1:0-2588 GCA_046047875.1 Pseudomonadota bacterium
GGGTTAAGAAAACCAAGACCGGGATATCAACCGATTCGAGTGTGCTTGAGAAGTTGAGTGATGTGCACCCACTTCCGGGGGCGATCCTTCACTACCGGATGATCCATAAGCTGAAAAGCACCTACGTCGATGCGTTGCCGGCGCAGGTGGCGAGCGACGGTCGACTCCACAGCCGCTTCAATCAAACCGGCACCGGCACGGGGCGGTTATCAAGCTCCGATCCGAATCTCCAGAATATCCCGGTACAGACGAAGGAGGGGCAGCGGATTCGGGGGGCGTTTATCCCGGAGGCGGGGAATCTTCTTATCTCCGCCGATTATTCGCAGATCGAGCTACGACTCCTCGCCCACATGAGCGGGGATAAGAACCTTATCGCCGCGTTCACCGACGGGATCGATATTCATGCGAAGACCGCGCGGGAGGTGCTGGGACTTGGTGCCAACGAGGAGGTCTCGACCGAACAGCGCCGGATCGGGAAGACGATTAACTTCGGGATAGTTTACGGAATGAGCGGCTTTCGCTTGGGGCGTGAGCTCGGGATTCCGGTGGGGGAGGCGACTCGGTACATCGAGAGTTATTTCGCGAAATATCCGAAGGTGAGTGAGTTCTTCGATCGGCTCGAGCGGGAAGCGACCGAAAAAGGATACGTGACGACGTTTTTCGGGCGGAAGCGCTTCCTCGCCGACATCGATGCGGAGGGGCGGGATAAGGGCTTCTTAATGCGCGCAGCGCTTAATGCGCCGCTCCAAGGCACAGCGGCTGATCTGATTAAGCGAGCGATGATCCGGCTCGATGAGTGGATCCGCACGAGCGGGGTGCCGATAAAGATGATCGTGCAGATCCACGATGAGCTCGTGTTCGAGTGCGCCGAGCGGTTCGTGCCGGAGGCGGAGCAAACTATCCGCGCGATGATGGAGGGGGCAGCTGAGTTTCAGGTCCCCCTTAAGGTTGAAGTGGGGCACGGGCGCACCTGGCAGGAGGCGCAGGGGTGATCGCCGTAGCGCGGGAAACGATGACGGGAGTTCGTGGAGATACCGGGGTCGATAAAGATCTCGTCGCGCGGGTGATCGGAGGGGATCGCGAGGCGTATCGTGTGCTCGTCGAGAAGTACCAGAACCGTGCGCTTGCGATCGCGCTTGAGATAGTGAAATCCCGCGAAGACGCCGAGGACATCGTGCAAGAGTCGTTCGTGAAGGCGTACCTGTCGCTCGGGGAGTTTCGTAACCAGTCAGCGTTTTACACCTGGCTCTATCGGATCGTCTACAACATGGCGATCGACTTTAAGCGGAAGATGGTGCGTCGGGGGGGAGATACCCTCGAGTACGATGAGGTGAGCGGCACCGCCGGGAGTGAGGAGCTCGCGGGGAGGGTCGCGGGTCCCCACGAGGCGATCGTGGAAAAGGAGCAGCGGGCGCGGATCGCGCGGGTGGTGGCGGAGCTTTCGCCCGAGCACCGTGCAGTGATCGTGCTCCGTGAGGTCGAGGGGCTCAGCTACGATGAGATCGCCCGGGTCACCGGTGTCACGAAGGGAACGGTGATGAGCCGCCTTCACTATGCACGCAAGCGGATGCAGGGGGCGCTCCACGACCTCGCGCCGGAGGGGGCCGGGGTGGTTGAGGAAGAGGGGCTCAAAAATAAAGTGAATGAATCCGGGTGAACCGTCGTCGAAGTATGTGAATTCGCCCGAGATAAGGGGGTTCGGTTTTTGAGTAAGGTTTGTTTTCTTAGTAGATTCGGGTAGGTAGCGTTTCCAAAGGGGGCAGCCTCCAGCGGGGAACGCGGGACCCTTTCGGTCGTTCGGAGCTGGTGAAAGTTCCAAGTTCGACCCCATAATGTCCCGAGGACGGGTATGGTTGATACGAGTAACAAACGGGCCGACTCTTTAACCGGTCGTGAGGAGCGCCTCCTCTCGAAGCTCCATGACGGTGAGTGCGGATTCGTCGAGCGCTTCCGCGCGGAGCGTATCCGCGATCGAAGTGCCCCAGCTCGAGAGTTTTTAGCCCTTCTGAATAACACCAAAAAACTCGCCGAGGAGCGTGCGAGCCGAATCGAGAAAGGCGATCTGTGGAGCGGGATCATGACCCGTATCGCTCAAGAGGAGCGTGCGGAGATTTTTCTCGGAAGAAGGCGCACCACCGCGGTGGAGCGGTTCTTCGGCTTTCTCCGCGAACACCGCCACGTCGCCTGGGGAATCCCGAGCGGCGCAGCTCTCGCCGGGTTAATCGTACTTTTCGTTGCACCGACTCCGGGAAGCCAGAACGAGACTCCGTTCGGAGTGGCGAACGGTTCGGGTGTGAGAGCCCCGGTGGTGAATCTCGCCTCAAGCAGCGGGGCGCGGGTGCGGCAGCCGGTCGAGGTCGACTGGGTGCGGGGGAACGGACGGGTTCGGGTCATGCAGGATCCCCACCGGAATTCAGCTATCATCTGGGTGCGGCGGCCGCAGGCTTCGAAGCTCCTTCCGGGAGAGCGATTTGTGGCGCCGACACCCCTGGGTGGAATCCCCCTTCAATCGACTATCGGAGGCTATCCCCGTTAGCTCGCACTCACCGTGTTGCGGGGAGCGGGCGCTCGACGTATGACGTTTCTAT
>JBJOHD010000265.1:0-4272 GCA_046047875.1 Pseudomonadota bacterium
GTAGCGACACAGGGCTCGGCGCTATCGCCGTTTATCTACGCTTTGTTCTAACGCGGCCCGGCTAAGGCTTATCGAGATCGACAGCGCCCCCCCCTAGCTCCAGCGGGGGATCGATCTGAAAACTCTCAGACGTGGGAAGCGCCGGCTGTGGCGCCCCGATAACCGCCCCGATCCGGGGATGCTTGGCTCGAAATTCACCATCGACATGATAGAGGAACGAGATAACCTCTGCGACCAAACGATACGTCTCAGGGGTGATATTCGAACCGACCGGGATCTGCGACAACATCTCAGCAAGCTCCGGATCGTGCCGGAGCGGAACACCGCTGGCACGTGCGAGCTCAATAATCGCCCGAGCGACATCGCCAGCACCGCTTGAGACGATTCGCGGCACAGCGTCGTGCTCCCCATACTGGAGCGCCACTGCTCGTTCCCGACCGTGCGCACGACCGTCGTTATCGGTCATTCGACTTCGTCTGTTTCATCTTTAGAAGCTCCCGCGGAAGGCGCCACCCCCCGGGCTTCGGCTGATCCTCACCACCGAACAGGAGGGAGTTCGAACGTTCGTAATCGAAGAGCGCATCGATAAAATTCGTAGTTGCACGCGCTGCGTACTCAGCAACGAAGTGATTGAGCGAGCGGCTCGCGTGACCTATCGCCCGATTGAGATCGCGGTCGACCGGCACCATGTTATCGCCGTTTTCGAGAAAGACCCCACGAAATCGCTGCAACAGCTCCTCTGCCGAGATCTCGTCGCTCCATTCCATCATTTCGATGATACGATGAGCCTTCGTCCGCTTCGACTCCCGCAGTACGACGAACCGAGCGACGAACGCGGTTCTTCGCGCGCGAATCAGATCGAGATTATTGACCGGGGTTTTGAAGCTTCCCTGACCGTATGCCGCACCTAATTGCTCCATGACTACATCACCTTCTCTAACTATGCGGGGCGCGCAATTTAATCGGAGTGACTGCAGAACCTCTCGAGGCACTCCCCTCGTTTCGTAGCGCTGAGCTTGAGCGGTCGGGGCGAAACGACTAAGCTCATCCGGAGTCAGGGTCATGGGCAGGACCTAAACCGCGCGCTGATGAATAGGTCGACACCTTGGGGACCGAACTTTACCTCGAAGTTAGGGTGGGGAGATCGGGGCGATCGGACTGGATTGTCGTTTTGACGATTAGTTTCAACTGCTTACGCGCCGCCAATCGATTGAAAATTCCATAGTCGTAGTGAATAATGGGGACGCACCACGGGCGACCGAGAAGGCGCCCCAACATTCGCAGAATGAACGACACCCCAAACTCTAAAATTTTCCGTTCGATCAAGGATCGGCGACTCGCGATCCTCCAAGACGATGTTCAAGGGATCGGTCGAGCGATCCTCATCGCCCCGGCGCAGGACATCTCAGCAGATGAGGTCAATCGACTGATTAATCTCTCGGGTGGCATCGTTTTCGCCGGTCTCGCGCCGGAGCGTGCGGCGGGATTTCTCCTCGATCCGATGGGGCGACCCCGCGTCTCCACGGCCGCTCCGCCCCCGAGCGGTGACGGTTTAAACTTTTGTATCTCGGTCGAGGCCCGTGAGGGTGTCTCTACCGGGATCAGCGCCGCCGATCGCGCCGTGACGCTGCGTATCCTCGGAGCCGCAGAGATTCAACCCCGCAAACTGGTGCAGCCCGGTCATATCTTTCCGGTAGAGGTGCGGGCTGGCGGAGTGCTCGTCAAGAATGCCCTGCCGGAGGGAGCGGTCGATATCGTCTCTATCGCCGGATTTACCGGGGCCGCCGCCTTTATCGATCTCCTCGATACCTCAGGGAACTTTCTGAGCGGATCCGCGGTGAGTGATTTCGCCGCGCGCCACGATATCCCCCTCATACAGCTGAGCGACCTCACCCGCTATCGACTCGAAACGGAGAAGGTGGTGTACCGGGTCGCTGAGGCGAAGCTACCAACGAAGCTCGCGGGGGAGCTGCGCTCGATTATCTACAAATCAACCGTCCACGGGGGTGAGCATCTCGCCCTTATTAAGGGAGAGATCGATCCCACCGAGCCGCTCCTCACCCGCGTTCAGCCGGAAAATACGTTCGCCGATGTGTTCGGAGGAGCCACCCCGCGCTCCCGTGAGCAGATTCAGGGATGCCTTCGCGAGATCGGCCGACGGGGCCGGGGGGTAATCGTTTACCTGCGGCGCCCCACCTCCGGAGAGCTTCATCACCAGGTCGATACCGCCGGTATCATCCCGTCTCCCGGCAAAGCGCTCATGCGGGAGTACGGGCTCGGCGCACAGATACTGCGCGACCTCGGCGCGCGGAAGATAGAGCTCCTGACCGGGAGTAAGAAAGATCTAGCGGGGCTTCAATCGTTCGGGCTGGAGATCGTCTCGCAGATCCCGTTGCCGGGAGGAGCACCCCTCAAAGCATCTGAGGAACCACGATGACCACGCTGACCTTCGCTGATGTCGTGCATCAATCGATCTCTTTTTCGACGGAGGTACCCTCACAGGCGCTGGCGCTGGAGATCCTCGATAATCGGTGGTTTCAGCGTCTCCGTGATATCAGTCAAACCGCAAACACCCGGTTGGTCTATATGTTCTCGGAGCATTCCCGCTTCGGGCACTGTCTCGGAGTGGCGTACCTCGCCGAAACCCTTCTTGAGAAGCTTTCCCACCAGCGGCCCCAAGAGGTGGCGCGATATCGGGGGGCGATCGTAGCCGCAGCGATGCTGCACGATATCGGGCATCTCGCCCCCGGCTCTCACACCGCGTTTAAGACGTGGTTCCCCGGGCAGCCCGATGAACACGAATTGATGGCGGGGAAGATCCTGCGGGGGGATCCGGAGCTTCTGGGGATACTCACAAAGTACGGAGCGGAGCTTCCAGAGACGGTGGAGGCGATTCTGAGAGAGGATCCGGCGCTCCCGCCGTGGACCTGGCAGATTATCTCAGGGGGAGGATGGAACGTCGACCGGGGGAACTGGTGTATGGTCGACAGTATCCTCGCGGGGGTGAGCTACGGCGAATATAACATCCCAGCGCTCACCGATTCGATCGTTATCACCGACTCAGGTCACCTCGCGGTGCGGGAAAATCGGCTCGATGCGATGATGCACTTCGCAGTCTCGCGCCATGCGATGTACCGGCAGATCTACCAACATCGGGCGATTCTCGCGGTCGATACCTTGAACATGGCGATCGCCCGAAGGGCGCGGGATCTCGGCGACGCTGTTCCTTTCGCGGACGAAACGATGGCGGCGGTGCTCGCTGCAGAAACCCCCGATGCGCTTACGCCGGAGATCGTCTTCCAGATGCGGGAGTCGTGGTGGAAATACCACCTCGCCCGGTGGCGCTCCGGCAAGGACCGGATCCTCGCCGATCTCTCCGCCCGGCTCGTTGACCGACGGCTCTTTAAAACGGTGCGGGTGCGTGAGGGGGAGACGGTTGCCGAACTACGAACCGCGGCATCGAAGGCGGTCGAGGCGGCGGGGTTTGACCCGCGGTATTACATCGGCGAGCTCTCAACCGAGGATATGCATGCGGGTGACTCCCGCCAGTCGATGTTGATCCTAAAGGACGATGGGTTTATCAAGCCGCTGACCGAGGCGGATCCACTCTTTAAAGCGATGGTGTCATCCTCCCATGCGGGGCACAAGAGTTGGCTTGCGATGCCGATAGAGGCGAAGGAGCAGCTCGGGCGAGATCGATAGAAACTTCGGGTGGCTCCGGAGGTCACACCCATCGCGGTGCTGCGCATAACCTTCTTTGGGTGGTTGTGGGGCATATATGAGGTGCTCCGATGTCGTTTTGGACTAACGATGACTCCGCTGCCCGACGCCGCGAGGAGGAACGTCGAAAGAAGGATACCGAGGCCCGACAGCAGGCGCTCCGCAAGAAAGCCCAACGAAAGGTGGCGATAGCCCGTCAGAAGGAGCGCCAACGTCTCCGCGCTGAGCAAGATGCCGAAGATAAAAAACTCCGGGACGAGCTCGTTGAAAAGATGTTGAACGGGGGAAAGGAGAAATCCTCATCCTCGACCTTTCCCGGACTTAATCGGGGTTTTGGCGGAGAGCGCGCAAACCCAACTCACCAGCAGCAGTGCTTTAAAAACCTCTCAAAGCCGGGGGACAAAACCCCTGCGAAGGACGACCGTGCCCCCCCTCAAAAAGACGAGGGTGGCGGGAAGGCTGGACCGGATCGATCCTTTCCTCCGCTGAAACGTCCCTTCTAAAAGGTGCACCGGGCATTTTTCCCGAACGAGAGAGGGACCGCGGCTTAGC
>JBJOHD010000266.1:0-3189 GCA_046047875.1 Pseudomonadota bacterium
TCTTATCTGTATCAACGTTCAAGAACTGACAGATCGAGGCAAATGAGAAGATATAATCCTCGTCGGGGCTCAGAAAATACTCCACCGCCCGCCGACCGGCGTCCCCCGGTTTCTTCAGATCGAGCATCGCCGAAAGGAGCACCGCACGGAGGAGATTCTTCTCCGGCGCTGCCGGATCAAACGGTACTGCCTCCTCGTAGGCTACATAAATCGCGGTATTCTTATCGTTCTCTCGCATGCATATCCCCGTAAAACCACTTCCTTCGTATCTATCGTCGACCGCCGCGCCCGCCTTTACGAAACACCGTCATTTCTGGGGAAAAAGAGGCGCAAATCGAGACCTTACGGAGGAGTTACAACCATCAATGACCGGTTAAGTCTTTTTCTTATGATGCCGATCTTACCCGTAACGATTGAACTATCCTGGGGTTTGGAGACCCCGTGTTGGATAGCTCACCCATAAGCCAAGGAGGGCGCCATGAAGATAGAAAGGACTCTTCGTCCATCTCCCCTTACCCGCTCGATCGAGCGGGTAGTACGTGAGGACGATGGGCGAGCTGAAACAGAAGCAGAAGCTGTAACGCTCGACCTTAACGAGCAAAGAAAAGAGAACGAGGGCAATCCGTTTCGAAAAAATTCGAACGGGGACGAGCCCTCCGCGAATACCGGGGGTTCACCGGAGCAGGACGCGGAGAAGTCTCCCCTCAACGTAGTAGCGTAACGCTGTATACGAGAAGTGCTCGGCGTGGAGGATAGCTTCCTCCACGCCGACTTTTTTTGCGGAGGGAGGCTCCTCTCGAACGTCTAGTGAAAGACATCGTCGACGGGACTTCGTCGAGCGATAGCCCCGCCCGGCGATGAGGAGCTTGCACGAAGCTTTTCACTTTCAGAGAAGGAGAGCTTTGAGTCGATGACCTCACGGCAGGTGCGCCCCAGGGTCTTCATATCGAGAGGTTTTGAGAGACACCGATCGACCCCCACTCGCAGATATTTTTCGATATCGAACACAAAGGCCCGGCTGCTCACGAGGATAGTCGGTAATATCTCGCCGGTGGCTGCCCCCCGCAAGGCGCCAAGAAGATCCTCAGAGGAGCGGTCGAGGACGTCGTTATCGATAAGCGCCACCGCGGCTCCGTAGGTGCGCAGATTTTCAACCGCTTCGACCGTTGAGCTCACCGGGCGAACGACGAAGCCCGCGTGAGTGAGGTATCTTAGAATCAGGGTACGCTCGCCATCCTCCCGCGCAAGAAGAAGGATCGTCTCCCCCCGTCCAGGCTGCTCATCGACAACCCGGGGCTCACCATCGAGCGCTTTCGAGACGACATCGGCCCCCGAGAACACGAGCCAGAAGTGGCTCCCCTTGCCTGGACTCGACTGAAAGTCTATGAGTCCCCCGTTTACCTCGGCAAGCCGCTTTGTCAGCGGCATCCCGAGACCGGCACCGACCTGATTTATCGAGTAGGAGTTCTCGATACGCTCGAAGGCAGCGAAGACTTTATGCCGGTGTGATTGGTCGATCCCCACCCCGGAATCTTTAACATTTAACTTGATCTTGTGTCCTGGTACCCGCTCCGCCCATACCTCGATCGTTCCCCCATCGGGGGTATATTTTATCGCGTTCGTGAGCATGTTGATGAGCATCTGGCGGGCATGGCGACGATCGCACAAAAACGCGAGCGCCTCGTCCGTCGGCCGCACCACAACCTTATGCTTCTTGGCGTCCGCCTGGGCACGAACGACATTGCAGAGATCCTCGAGGAGCTCGTTCGCTTGAATCGATGCCGTCATCGGTTTGAGCCGACCCGACTCGATCTTGGCGTAGTCGAGGACATCGTTAATCAGCTCAAGAAGGTGTTCCCCGTTCTGACGAACCATCCCTAATGTTTCAAGCTGATCGGCGCTCACTGGACCACAGAGCCCCTCCAGCACAAGCTCCACGGCATTGAGCATAATTCCGAGAGGTCCCCGGAGCTCGTGGCTAAGATTCGCCAGAAATCCGGTCTTTGCTTTCACCGATTCCTCGGAGATTTGCTTCATCTTAAGAAGCTCTTCGGTGTATTGAGCGTTGATGATCGCCAGACTGCTCTGGAGCGACAGAAGCCGCATAATCTCCCGATCGCCGAGGGTCGGGAGGTTTCCCCGTTTGAGCGCGACCCGTAACCCACCGAGAACAGTTCCCGCAAACGCGATCGGATAAACTAACGTACCTGGGTCGAACGAATTGCCCTCGCTCTGCCCAGCGAGCATCTCCTGAGCACTCACCCGAAACGGTCGGCCGAGTACAAACGAGGAGTGATAGAGCCCCGATTCTTTATCGAAAAGCGCCAGCTCCGCGGACTCCGCATCGAGGAGCTTAAAGGCGAGCGCGACCACCCGTTCCAAGGTTCTTGAGAACTCCTCCTTAGAAGTGATTCGCCGTTCGATAAGGTTAATCGAGAGAGAGTTATTCTTTCGTGACACCTCACGGATAACATCGTCGAGAAGCTGATCGAGGGAGCGATAACGAGTATCGATACCAGCGCTATGAGCAACCCGTTTAATCGTCTTCATAAGGGCGGAGCGCCCGAAGAGGAAGGTAAGGACGAGGCTCCAACCGAGGAGGTTTATCCCCGCCACCACGTTCGCATTGAGCCACGGAAAGGGATAGCCGCAGGTGATGTTGAGCAGAGGAAGGATCGCCACGGCTCCCGCGCTAACGATAACGGCGATGGAAAGCGGACGAGACATGGCTTCGTTCGATACGCTAACTAGCTGAAATGACGCACAAAGGCCTCACCCAAACGGGAGACCTCGCGATAACTATCGGCGGAATTTTATATTTCGGTGAGGGCTGATTTAGGTTCGTCCGGGCTTACACCGGAGCCCCCTTCCTCACTCCCACTCTATCGTCGCCGGGGGTTTGCTGGAGATGTCGAGTACCACCCGATTCACCCCTTTGACCTCGTTTATTATCCGGGAGCTTGTGCGTCGCAGGAGGTCCTGAGGAAGGTAGCACCAGTCGGCGGTCATCCCATCCTCAGAGTACACCGCACGTAGTGCGACAGTTTGCTCATAAGTGCGGCCGTCCCCCATCACCCCAACGCTCTTGATCGGGAGGAGCACGGCGAACGCCTGCCAAATCTGCTCGTAAAGCCCCTCAGCTCGTACCTCTTCCTGAAAAATATGGTCCGCATCCCGTAGGATTTTCAG
>JBJOHD010000267.1:0-4085 GCA_046047875.1 Pseudomonadota bacterium
CACCAACCACCGAGCTGATGTTGATGATGCGGCCGGCGCGTGCCTTCAGCATGAACCGAGCTGCCGCCCGAGAGCAGTAGAAAGCGCCGTTTAGATTGACGCCGAGGGTAGTATCCCAATCCTCGTTCTTCATCCGAATAAAAAGCCCGTCTTTCGAGATGCCCGCGTTGTTCACGAGAATATCTATCTTTCCCGCCTTCTTTTGAATCGACTCGATCGCCGCATCCACAGCCGCTGAATCAGCGACGTTAAAGCCAATGATCTCCGCGCCGTTCCCGCACAACGCTGCGGTCTCCTCCGCTGCGGCGCTATTGGAGGAGTAGTTAATAAAAACTTTAGCGCCTTGAGCGGCGAGCTTCTGACAGATCGCCCGACCGATCCCCCGCGATCCACCGGTCACTACGGCTACTTTTCCCGCCAATTCGTTCGTCATACCATTCTCCTCAGATACCAAAAATATTCGCTCCGCTAGCTCTTCACTCCGCCGGCGACATCGCTCTTCGCCTCAAAGCAGAGGAGCCGCTCGGTAATCGCCTCCACGAGCTGTTCCTCCGAAAATCGGTGGGCGGTGCGTATCGCGTTCGTGATAGCCCGTCCCTTAGCTGACCCGTGACAGATCAAAACCAATCCATTAAGCCCTAAAAGCGGTGCTCCACCGTAGGCTGAGGGGCTGAGCCGCTCGCGGAACAATTTCCGCAAAATCGGCTTCAGCAGCAGCAGGCCGACCTTTCCACGCAACGTTTCCCTCGCGGCGTCCTTCATCGACTCAAGAACGAGCGCCGCGCTTCCCTCAAGACATTTCAGCGCGATATTCCCCACAAATCCGTCGCACACCACGACATCGCTCGCGGAAGTTGGAATATCCCGTCCTTCGACGTATCCCACAAACGAGAGTCCGGGGGTCGTGCGCAGGATCTCAGCGGCCGCGCGCGTAACATCGTTCCCTTTGCCCGGCTCCGAGCCGTTCGAGAGGAGCGCTACCCGAGGTGAATCAAGTCGGGAAAGTGCCGCCGCGTACGCGCTCCCCATGATCGCGAATTGAACAAGTTGATTGGAGGGGCAATCCACCGTGGCCCCGCTATCGAGGAGAACCGTCGGGGTTCGCTCGAGCGCCCGGGGGATCGGCGAAGCGATCGCTGGCCGCACGATCCCTGGAACTGTTCCGAGGACGAAGAGGCTCGCGACCATCACCGCACCGGTATTGCCGGGACTGATTACCGCGCTCGCTTCCCCCTTTTTTACAAGTTCGAGGGCAACCCGAATCGAGGAGTCAGCTTTGCCGCGAATCACAACCGAGGGGCTATCCTCCATCGTAATGAAGTTCGCCGCATGCCGAATCTGGATACCCCGCTCGCCCGGGGAAACCGGAGCGACGGCGTACCGGCCCAACAGCGTCCGCAGCTCAGTTTCGTCTCCGACGAGGATCGAAGAGATCGTGTGGTCACGCCACGCGCACACCGCTCCCTCGACGACCACCGATGGGCCGTGGTCGCCGCCCATCGCATCGACAGCGATCGGAAGTGAGGTCATCGGGACCGCCGTATGAGGGCGTTCAAAATATATTACGCTTCAGCCTGCGCCGTGGTCTTCGCGATCTGACGTCCCCGGTACTGCCCGCACGAGGGGCACGCCCGGTGACGGAGAACCGGCTCAGCGCAGTTTGGGCAGAGAACCGCGAAGGTGCGGCTCAGCGCGTCGTGAGCGCGTCGCATATTACGCTTCGAGTGAGAGGTGCGCTTCTTAGGAACTGCCATAAATAAGCCTAAAAACGAGAATAAATAAAAATCAGTAAGGCGGGGAGGTTAGCATACGCCGAGGACAAAACCAACTCCGGCGCCCCGTTTTTACCAACCCTAAAAAGCTTGAGCCCGAGCGGAGGAATGACTCCGCGCAGGCTCAAAATAATGCACTACTTTCAGGCACTTACCAGTCGACACGACCGTGCGTCGTCGGATGAGAAACCGGCACGAACGGGAATGTCGAGAGAAACGATTGGATGCTCAACACATAGGCGCCGAGGAATCCGAGGAAAAGCCCCACCTCGGTGAAGCCGAACGGGATAGCCTCTGGGCTCAACGACGGCACCACGATCAGATACTTTTCAAGCCAGATACCGACAAAGATGACGAGAGCCACCTTCGAGATGTACTTCGGTGTCCGCTTCACATCCCGGCTGATGAGGGTGATGAAGGGGAAGATAAAGCACATCGGGAAGACGAACCAGGCGAGTTTTATCCACGGTAGATCCCAATCTCGGGTCCGCAAAATCATCCACTGAGTCTCCTCGGGGAGGTTGCCGTACCACTGCGGGAGGAACTGAGAGAAGAACAGGTATCCCCACAACATGCAGAAGGCGAAGGTGAGCTTACCGATATCCCAGAAGCATCCCGTCGAGAGCACCTTGGCGTAGTTACGGTTCCGATTTCCGAGATAGGTAATCGTCATCGAGAGGACCGCCCAAGCGAGGTAGATATTCCCGATGAAAATGAATCCGCCGAACATATTCGAGTACCAGATCGTATCCATCGCCATGATCATCTCGAACGCGAAGAGGGAGTAGATAACCGCATACAGAGCGATAAGCACCGGTGCCAAACGGGACATCCGGGGCTGCAGCACCCCCACCTCTTTATCAAGCCCCCGCCAGTTGCCGGCGATGTGATTATAGATCCACCCTTCGAATCGGTCGGTCTTCTCCCGAACCATCCCGATATCGGCGCGGAGCGACATCTTTACAAAGAGCCATAACATGAAGAAAAGGAACGCGAGGAGGACAGCGAAGCGAGCATAAACAAAGTCAGCTTGCATCCACCATTCCCTTCCCGGCATTGGTCCGCGTGCCCATGGAAACAGCGCCTCTTTACCAGCATAGGAGCAGAGAAAAAGAAAGAAAGCCCACGGGAAGAACGCCACGTTCGCTTCGACGATCCGGCGGATCGGTGCCGCCCACCGGGCCCGAACGATCTGGAAGATAACCGAGAGAACCACCCCGCCCACCGAGAGCCCCATGAAGAACAGGAGGTTCACGTAGTAGGCTCCCCAGAGATTCGCCGCCGGCACGTTAAAGAGTGCGTAGGTGAAGGTGATGAGCCCGATAGCAACGAAGAGCCACATCAGCGAGCGGAGCCCCGACTCAGCTTTGATCGGACCCGCTTGGATCACCTCATCGACGTTAATCTTAGCAATTTCTGCGTGCATAACACTTACCGCTTAAGCGAGTTACCGTTAACGAATCGGATTGATACCTTGAACATGACGAACGTAATTCACGATATCCCAATGCTCCGTCGTCGAGAGCTTCCATCCGTAAGCAGGCATAATCGCCATGCCGCCGAAGTGGATGTAGCCGAAGAAGTGTCCATCCGGTTTGACCTTGTACATATCCAGGGATATATCGGGCCCCGGAACCTGGTTCGCCACCGCACCGACCGTATGCTTCTCACCCTCGTAGTTACCGTGACACGGGGAGCAGTTCACCTCGAAGAGGCGCTTGCCGTTGAGCGTTGAGAGCTTGTCTCCTTTTATCGGATTCTCCCAGGTGAGCGCCTCTTCGCGGCTCGGCACATGCGAGTCGACTGAGCCGAGCGGCACCGTATTCGGTGCTTTCGGACGCATGACGTGTCCGACGTTTATCTGCCCACTCACCATATCCTGGTTAAAGGGGAGCGCTTGAGCGCTGGAGACTATACCCACTATCACCGCCGAAAGACCGGCGACCGCCGCTTTACATCCCATCGCGCACCTCCACCTCTTCTGCGCCCGCGCTCTTGAGCTGGGCCATCACCTCATCGACTTGAGCTGACTCACATCCAACAACCACGCCGAACTTGTCGTTGGTGAAGCGGGGGTCGTAGCCGACCTTCCTCAAGATGTCGGGGATCCGGCAGAAATGGAACATCGCAAGCAACGTCGCCACCGCGCCGAAGAGGATCGTGCACTCGTAACCGATAACGACGAAACCGGGGATCGAGATGATATCCTTGGCGCTGACCCGCATCGGCCAGTCGAGTGAGCACATGATAGCCAGAGCGAATCCGGCGCACAGTCCGGTGACCGCCCCAACAAGGCTTACCCGGCGCACATTA